>NZ_LMMH01000037.1:0-172327 GCF_001422185.1 Sphingomonas sp. Leaf257 | reverse complement strand
CGGGTCGCAACCCGATACGACAAAACCGCCGAGTCCTACATCGGCTTCGTCAGCCTCGCATCAGTCCTGCTCTGGCTGCCCTTTGTCCACGATGCCTAATTGTTTCGACCGATGTGTTGATGCGTTCTAGCGTGGAGCGAGGCAGAAATAATTAAACCACTCAGAGGCGTACATAGAAAAGGTGGGTGTCGACTTTCGCCACCTTGATCATTGTGTCCCGCCAATACGGCACCATCCAGTCGGCGTGATAATGCGTCGCGCGGCCCACATCCGCAAAGACATGGCCTGCAAGTGCTTCTCTCGCCACGCGTCGCGCCGCAGACCATCCGAAATGTCTCGTGCGCCGCTTGATCGAGCCATCGCAGGTAAACGAGAATTGGCAGCCCGTGGTCCGGTCGAAACCCTGGTAGACGACGCCGCAAATGGTGCGCGGAAAACCAGGGGCACGCGCGCGGTTGAGAATGACCTGAATGACGGCGCGTTGTCCTCGCGGGTCATCACCTACTTCATAGAGGGCTGCGGTGGCCAGGCAGTCGACGGCTTGCGCGCGCTCGGCGGAGCCGCCTCCAAAGCGATAGGGCTTTGCGCGGACCCGCGCGGCAGCAACGATGGGTACCCTGGCGTTCGAGGCGCGTGCCTGCGCCATCGTCATCGTCCTGGGCGGCCTCGTCTTCGGAGCAGTGCCGACCGTATCCAGAAGGCCAGCGGCGATTGCGACGGCTGCCACGACAATAAGCAGCAACAGCCAGCGCTCCGCGGCAACATCGCGCCGAGCATGGCGGCTCCTGGAGGCATATAGGGTTCGTCGGGATGCCATCACCGACATGCTAGCGCAGCGAGCGGCCCAAAGCAGCGTAGATCACACTCGCTGCGCTCAATAAACCACCAAGCTCCGGCGGCAAAGAATGCTGGCAAAGGAGCGAACCTGCTTCACTGTACGAAGCCGCTGCGCGGCAGTGGTGTTGGCAGTGAGATAGCGCGTCTGCTCTAAACCAGGTCTGCCGTTCAATATGTCGGTGGCGAACGGCAAAATTGCCCCAGTCCCGGTCGTTCACGAAGGCTCGCTGGAACTCACCGGGAAAAGAGGGAAATCAGCCCCGACATGCGCAGCCGGTCGCCAAGGCAGGTCGCTTACCCCAGTTTACTCGCAGAACTTGGATCAGATCGCGATGCTAGCAACAAGGGGGCCTGACGGACGGATCTACTGCCTACCTTCCGCCCCGACAGAACGCCCCAGATCGGCGTGATCCTATTTTGCGCCTTCGATCAGGCAGTCGATCAACTTGTCGCTGGCGGGCTTTACCTCTTCCTGATGAAGCGTCCGTGCGCAGACCGAACCGAGCGAGATGATCATGAAGGCCTGCGCCAAGGTGCGGTGTTCGTCCTCCACCACGTCGCTGCCCATCAATCCGGCGAAGGCGCGACTGATATTCTCGAAGGCCTGGGCGCGCACGTCGAGGAAGATCGCCCGTATCCGCTCATTGCGCGCCGCCTCCGCCGCAATCTCCAGGAACAGCCGATCGCCGCATTCGTCCTTGCGACAGGGTGTCGAGACCAGCCAGCTGATGATCCCGGCCCGGTCGCGGTTGGTCAGCGCGGTGTTGAGCGTGTTCTGGTCCGCGATCCGTTCGCAGTCCGCCGCCACGATCGCGGCGATGATGTCCTCCTTCGAGGGAAAGTCGCGGTACAGCTGCTGCACGGCGACACCGGACTCCTTGGCGATTGCGGCTATCCCCGTGGCATGAAAGCCGTTTTCGACGAACAGTCGGCGAGCGACCTCCTTGATGGTGTTCCGGCGCAGGTCTGCGCGCGTGGGGGCAGTGCAATCGATATTCGTCACAATGGGGCCTCTTCTAATCAGTTGACGTGCTCGATCGGCGGGCCTAACTCCGCTGTTTGTGAGTGATCGCTCTCAAACAATTTTTCAAGCGGGAAATGATATGTCTTCCAATCGGCTTATGGGTCGTGTGTTGGCATCTGCCGCCTTGCTCGCACTGGCCGCTTGCGGTGCCGGTGGCAAGCAACAGCAGCAGCAGGCGGCGCAGGGACCGGCGCCGGTCAGTTATGTGGTGGCGAGCGAGCAGCCTGTCACCCTCACGACCGAATTGCCCGGCAGGACCACCGCATTCGAAACCTCCGATGTTCGTCCCCAGGTCAACGGCCTGATCACCCAGCGGTTGTTCGTCGAGGGTGACATGGTCCGCCAGGGCCAGCCGCTATATCATATCGATCCGGCACCCTACCAAGCTCAGGTCGCCAGTGCCCGCGCCGCGCTGACCCGTGCGCAGGCGAGCATCGCGTCGAGCGCCGCGCTGGCGCGCCGCTATGGCGAACTGGTCAAGATCAACGCGATCGCCCGCCAGGAGTATGAGAACGCGCAGACCAGCGCCGCCCAAGCGCGTGCCGACGTCGCGGCGCAGCAGGCCGCCCTCCGCTCGGCGCAGATCGATCTGGCGCGCACCACCATCCGCGCGCCGATCACCGGCCGGATCGGCCGTTCGGTGTTCACCACCGGTGCGCTGGTGTCAGCGTCGCAGGCCGACGCGCTGGCCACCATCCAGCGCATCGACCCCATTTATGTCGATATCCAGGAGCCGAGCGCCGAACTGCTGAAGCTGCGACGCCAGATCATGAGCGGCCAGCTGACCCGCGACGGCAATGCCCGGGTCCGGCTGAAGCTGGAGGACGGCAGCGACTATGGTCCGCAGGGTACGCTCCGCTTCGCCGACGTCACCGTCGACCCGACCACCGGATCGCAGGTGATCCGCGCATTGTTCCCCAATCCCAATGGGCTGCTGCTGCCCGGCATGTTCGCTCGCGCTTCGCTGGTCGAGGGAACGCAGTCCAATGCCTTCCTGGTGCCCCAGCGTGCGGTCAGCCGCGACGAAAAGGGCCAGGCGACCGTGATGGTGATCGGCGCGGGCAACAAGGTCGAGGGGCGCACGCTCCAGACCGGGCGGTCGGTCGGCGACAACTGGCTGGTCACCAGCGGGTTGAAGGCCGGGGACAAGATCATCGTCGAAGGCGGCATGATGCTGCGCCCGGGCATGCCGGTGCAGGGCAAGCCGTGGAATCCCAACGCCAAGCCCGCGGCCGTGCAGCCGCAACAGGGCTCGGCGCAGACACAGGCGAAGTAAACGGCCATGTCACGCTATTTTATCGATCGTCCGATCTTCGCCTATGTGCTGGCGGTGATGGTCGTCATCGCGGGGCTCTTGTCCCTGCGCTCGTTGCCCATCGCGCAGTTCCCGGCGATTGCGCCGCCCGCGGTCTCGATCACCGCCAACTATCCGGGCGCCGACGCCCAGACGCTGGAGAACACCACCACCCAGATCATCGAGCAGCAGATGAAGGGGATCGACCACCTTCGCTACTTCTCGTCCTCGTCGTCCTCGGCGGGCAGCGTGACGATCACGTTGACCTTCGAACAGGGGACGGATCCCGACATCGCGCAGGTGCAGGTCCAGAACAAGCTGCAGGCGGCGACCCCGCTGCTGCCGCAGGAGGTCCAGCGCCAGGGCATCATCGTCGCCAAGGCAACGCAGAATTTCCTGCTGTTCGTCGGCCTCTATTCCGAGAACGGCAAGCATGACGCGGACGATCTGGCCGACATCGTCGCCTCGCGGATTTCCGATCCGCTGTCACGCGTGACGGGCGTCGGCGATACCCAGATCTTCGGGTCGCAATATGCGATGCGCATCTGGGTCGATCCGATCAAGCTCAACAATTATGCGCTGACCATGGCGGACGTGACCAGCGCGGTCACGGCGCAGAATGCGCAGGTCTCGGCGGGCCAGATCGGCGCGCAGCCCGCGCCCAAGGAACAGATGCTCAACGCGACCGTCTCGGTCTCGTCGCGGCTGACTTCCCCTGAGCAGTTCGCCCAGATCCGCCTGAAGAGCAACACGGATGGCTCGATCGTCCGACTGGGCGACGTCGCGCGCGTCGCGATCGGCGCGGAAAACTACGCCTTCTCGGCACAGTGGAACGGCAAGCCCGCCTCGGGCATCGGCATCAAGCTGGCCCCCGGTGCCAACGCGCTCGATACCGTCGTCGCGGTCAAGGAACGGGTGAACGAACTCGCCAAGACCTTCCCGTCCGACGTCAAGGTCATCTTCCCCTACGACACTTCGCCCTTCGTGCGGCTGTCGATCGAGCAGGTGATCGAGACGCTGGTCGAGGCGGTCGTGCTCGTCTTCCTCGTCATGTTCCTCTTCCTCCAGAATTTCCGTGCGACCCTGATCCCGACGATCGCGGTGCCGGTGGTGCTGACGGGGACGTTCGCGGTGCTGGCGGCGTTCGGCTATTCGATCAACACGCTGACCCTGTTCGGTATGGTGCTGGCCATCGGCTTGCTGGTCGACGACGCGATCGTCGTCGTCGAGAATGTCGAGCGGCTGATCACCACCGAGCATCTGTCGCCCAAGGAAGCGGCGCGCAAGTCGATGGACGAGATCACCGGCGCGCTGATCGGCATCGCGGCGGTGCTGTCCGCCGTGTTCCTGCCGATGGCGTTCTTCGGCGGATCGACTGGCGTCATCTATCGCCAATTCTCGATTACCATCGTGTCGGCGATGGTGCTGTCGGTCGCGGTCGCGCTGATCCTGACGCCCGCGCTATGCGCCACCATCCTGAAGCCGCACGATCCGAACAAGGCCGAAGGCCATGGTCCGCTGGCGCGTTTCTTCCGCTGGTTCAACGACCGGTTCGACCGTGGGCGCGACCGCTATGAAAAGGGCGTCCGCTCGACCGCGCGGCGCTGGGGGCGGTCGCTGATCGTCTATGCGCTGATCGTCGTCGGCATGGCCTTCCTGTTCATGCGACTGCCGAGCGGCTTTCTCCCCGACGAGGATCAGGGCGAGATGATCGCACTGGTCCAGGGCCCGCCGGGGGCGACCACGGCGCGGACCCAGAAGGGCCTCGACCTCGTCCGCGACCATTTCCTGAGCGATGCGGGCGATGCCATTCGCGGCGTCTACACGATCAACGGCTTCAGCTTTGCGGGCCAGGGCCAGAATAGCGGTATTGCCTTCATCCCGATGAAGGAGTGGAAGGACCGCCCCGGTGCGCAGAACAAGGCGCAGGCGATCATCGGCCGCGCCATGGGGGCCTTCGCCCGCTACAATGACGGCCTGATCTTCGCGGTCATCCCGCCCGCCGTCCAGGAACTGGGCAATGCCACCGGCTTCGACATGCAGCTGGTCGATGAAGGCGGCATCGGACACGACAAGCTGCTCGCCGCGCGCAACATGTTGCTCGGCATGGCGTCGCAGAACAAGTCGCTGGTCGGCGTGCGCCCCAACGCGCTCGACGACGCGCCGCAGCTCAAGGTCAATGTCGACCAGGACAAGGCGCGCGCGCTCGGCCTCGACCTGTCGACCGTCAACAGCACGATCGCGACCGCCTGGGGTGGTTCCTATGTGAACGACTTCATCGATCGCGGCCGGGTGAAGCGCGTCTATATCCAGGCCGATGCCGCCTATCGTATGGCGCCCGAGGACATCGGCGACCTCTATGTGCGCGGGGCCACGGGCACGATGGCGCCGTTCACCGCCTTCTCCTCGTTCGACTGGCATCAGGGGCCGATGCAGCTGACCCGCTATAACGGACAGCCCTCGATGGAAATCCTGGGCCAGGCTGCGCCCGGCGTCTCGTCGGGTGCAGCGATCAAGGCGATGGAGGAGATGCAGGCCAAGCTGCCCCCCGGCACCCGGCTCGACTGGACCGGCCTCAGCTATGAGGAGCAGCTATCCGGTGGTCAGGCACCCGCGCTCTATGGGTTGTCGCTGCTGATCGTCTTCCTGTGCCTCGCCGCGCTGTACGAAAGCTGGTCGGTGCCGATCTCGGTGATGCTGGTGGTGCCGCTGGGCGTCGTCGGTGCGCTGCTGGCCGCGATGCTGACCGGGCTGAACAACGACATTTACCTCCAGGTCGGCCTGATCACCACGATCGGCGTGTCGGCGAAGAACGCGATCCTAATCGTCGAGTTCGCCGAGGAGAAGATGCGCGAGGGGCTGAGTGCGTTCGATGCGGCGATCGAGGCCGCCAAGCTTCGCCTCCGTCCGATCCTGATGACCAGCCTGGCCTTCGTGTTCGGCGTGTTCCCGCTGGCCATCGCCAATGGCGCAGGGGCAGGGGGGCAGAATGCGATCGGTCGCGCCGTGGTGGGCGGCATGTTGTCGGCGACGATCCTGGCGATCTTCTTCGTGCCGATGTTCTTCGTCGTCGTCATGCGGCTGTTCGATCGCAGCAAGCAGCGCAAGGCCGAGGGCGATACGCATCCCCACGACGATGGCCACCCCGACATGCCGTCCGTGCCGCAGGGAGTTTGATCCATGATCCGTTCCAAATCCGCACTCGCGCTGCTGGCGGCCACGATGCTCGCCGGGTGCAATCTCGCCCCCAAATATGTCCGGCCGGTGGGCGCGGTCCCTGCGACCTTGCCCCAGGACGGCATCTATCCCGCCGCCGCGTCGGATGCGCCGGACGTCACCCGGATCGGGTGGCAGTCCTTCTTCACCGACGATCGCCTGCGCCGCACCATCGCGCTGGGGCTGGAGAATAACCGGGACCTACGCGTCGCGGCGGCCAATGTGCTTCAGGCGCGCGCGCAATACCGGGTCCAGCGCGCCGATCTGGTCCCCTCGACCAACCTGTCGGGCTCCGGCACCTATACCAACAACATCCAGGGCGCCGCAGGCGCTCTGGGTGGCGCGGCGGGTGGCGGAACCGGCGCGGGGGCGGGGACCGGTACCGGTGGTACCGGCGCCGGCCTCGGTACGGGTGTCGGCTCTTCCTCGCAGAACCTGGAATTCTATTCGGCCAATGTCGGTTTCTCGGCGTTCGAGCTCGACCTGTTCGGCCGCGTCCGCAATCTGAACCGCGCCGCGCTGGAACAGTATTTCGCGACCGAGGAAGCCCAGCGCGCAACCCGGATCAGCCTGATCGCCGAAATCGCGACGGCCTGGCTGACCTATGCCTCGGACCAGGACCAGCTTCGCATCTCGCAGGAGTCGTTGAAATCCTTCGCGCAATCGTTGGAGCTGACACGGGCGCAGTTCCGGATCGGCGTCGCCTCCGAGCTTGAGGCGCGGCAGGCCGAAACCACCTATCAGGGCGCACGCAACGACATCGCCGTGCTCAAGACGCGGGTGGCGCAGGACAAGAATGCCCTCGACCTGCTGGTCGGCGCGCCGGTGCAGAGCGATCTGTTGCCGCAGGGTCTGGGTGACGGGAATGCGGCCTTGCCGCTGTTGCCCACCGGCCTGTCCTCCGACATCCTGCTGCGCCGCCCCGATGTGTTGCAGGCCGAGCATCAGCTGATCGCGCAGAACGCCAATATCGGCGCGGCGCGCGCGGCGATGTTCCCGCGCATCTCGCTGACCGCGACCCTGGGGACGATCAGCACCGCGCTGAGCGGCCTCTTCGCGGGCGGCAGCTTCACCTATACCGGCGCGCCGTCGGTCTCGCTGCCGCTGTTCGACGGTGGGCGGATCCGGGGCAATCTGGACGCGGCGCGCGCGCAGCAGCAGGCGGCCGTCTCGACCTATGAAAAGACCGTCCAGACGGCGTTCCGCGAGGTTGCCGACGCCTTGGCCCAGCGCGGCACCATCGACGAGCAGATCGCGGCGCAGACAGCCCGCGTCGAGGCGGCGAACGTCGCCCTGAAGATTTCTGACGCGCGCTATCGGACGGGCGTCGAATCCTTCCTGACGACGCTGGATTCCCAACGCACCGCCTATTCGGCGCAGCAGTTGCTGGTGACCACCCGCCTCAACCGCGAGAGCAACATGGTCGAGCTGTACCGCTCGCTGGGCGGTGGGCTGAACTAGGCGATATGGGCGATGCCGACACCTTGTCCGCGCGCCATGGCGGCCCGGCCATGCCGGTCGCCTCGCGCGGCCGCCCCAGTCTCGAACGGGCGGCGGAGATCGGCAATCTGGTCGTCGAGGCCGCGATCACGGCCTTTGTCGAACAGGGGCTGGATATCTCGATCGAGCAGATCGCCCAGTCGGTCGGCGTCAGCAAGCAGGCCGTCTATCGCCGCTGGTCGAGCAAGATCCAGCTCCTGATGGACGTGATGGACCGGGTGATGGCCAGGGTCCATTCCAATCTGACCCGCGACCTGCCCGACGACGCCTTCCTCGCCCTGAGGGAACTGTCCCGCCGCATGTGCGAAACGGACGGCGGGGTACGCGAACGGAGCATGACGATCCTGATGGCGGAGGCGTTGGAGGATACCACCGTGCGCCATTGGCTGGGCTCCTGGCGAGACAAGCACTTCGCCTTTTACCGGCGATACGTCACGGCGATCCTCTCCGACGAACAGTCCGAACGGTCCGCCGAGACGGTCGCGAGAATATTGCTCGATATCGTCGAGGGGGTCAGCCGAGAGGCCTACTGGCAGGATCTATCCGAAGCGGAATGCGCGACGCTGTTCCTGCGCAAGTGGGATTCGAGTTTGCCCCTGTTGCATGGGTGATCGCATGTCGAAGCCGCTCTCGCTTGACCGACGCCGATGATCGGCTCCGTGGAGCCAAGTGTTGATCCCACGGTCTGACGGTGCGGTTCTTTCGTTGAAATGTCGGCATGTCGAATGGGGCGGGTACGTCAGCCCCGCGATCGTCACACCGCCTAGTCCCGCCAGATGCGCTTCGACACGATCTGCGAGCCGCTCGCCAGCCACGAGTCGCTTAGCGGGCGCCCGCCCCGCGGATATATCGGAAGGCTCCGGACGCCAGAGCCAGATCAGTTCATCGTGGACCCGATCCACCGGTTGCCGGGACCGAATGGCTGAACGCAGATAGCGGCGGCAGGCTCGTTGGCTTGGCCCTGCGCTTGGCAGGCGCAGCCCCCATTGACACCATGGAATTCCGGTTTTCTAGCAGCCCCGCCGATTGCATTTTCGGCTCTCGATCACCGCTGGCCAAGAGAGAACCGCTTGCCCTTCATGGAAGCCTCGTTGCACGGTGGCATTGCGACCTTGCTGGCTCTGGCGATCGCGCTTTTCCTCAGCGAGGCGCCCAGCCGTGCTGGTCGTTATGGCGCGGCCCTGGCCTTTGCCGCGCTGCTGGCGGAGGTGGCGGGACTGCCTTTCGTGCAGGACCGAGCCGGGCTTGCCACGTTGCTACAGGTCGGCGGATCGGCCAGCCTGCCGCTCTTCTGGCTGTTCGCCCGCTCTTGGTTCGATGACGATTTCCGCCCGGGGCTCGCCGAACTGGCCCTGGCGATGGGCTATCTCGGTCTGAGTGCGACCGTGATCGGCGGCGAGCGCGGGACGCACGCGCCGCTTCATGCGCTGGACGGGCTGCTCTATGTCGCGGGCATCGCGCTTACCGTCGATGCGCTGCGCCATGCCTGGTCGAACCGGGCCAGCGATCTGATCGAGGCGCGGCGTCGGGCGCGGGTGGCCTTTGTCGTCATCGTCACCATCGTCGTGCTCTGGACGATCGGCGCGGAGATCGTCGGGCGGGCCTTTGGCGGCTTTGTGCTGACCGGTATCGTCGGCACGATCGGCATGTTGATGGGGACATTCGGCCTGGCGTTGCTGCTGTTCGGGCTGAGGCATCGGGAGATGTTCGCATCCGCCCCGCCCAACGGCGCACCGTCACCGGCGGCGGTCGTCGATCCCGTCCCGGTGCCCGATGCGGACGAGCCGCTTGCCAGCGCCCTGGACGTGGCGATGACGCAGGAGCGCCTGTATCGCGACCCGGAGCTGACCATCGGTGCGATCGCCATGCGGCTGGGCGTGCCGGAATATCGTGTGCGTCGGCTGGTCAACGGCCGCTTCGGGCATCGCAATATCAGCGACTATCTGAACGGCCTGCGCGTGGCCGAGGTCTGCGCCGCGCTCGCCGATCCCGAACAGGCCCAGGTGCCGATCCTGACCATCGCGATGGATGCGGGCTTCGGCAGCCTGGCGGTCTTCAACCGCAGCTTCAAGGCGCGGCAGGGCGAGACGCCCAGCGCCTATCGCCGCCGCCATCTGGAGATTTCGTCCCCCATGGACTGATCGATTCCAAAATCGATCGGTCGAAATCGGAAATAGGGGAGGCGCGGGGCGCATCACCCCTCATGGCGCGCCCATTCCGATTTCTGGGGGCCGTCATGCCGTTTCCTTGCCGCCGTCACCTCTTTGCTATCCTGTTGCCCGTGTCCGCGCCGGGCATGACCCTGACCGCCTGCTCGTCGCCGCCGCCGCGTCAGCCCGATCGCAACGTGGCGATCGTCGATATCGTCCCCGTCCACGCCGCAGGCGGCGCGCTCCGCCAGTTCAGCGGCATCGTGCGTCCCTATCGCGAGACGATGCTGGCGTTCAAACGGCCCGGACGTTTGCTGACACTGACCGCCCAGGTCGGCGACACGGTGCGCGCCGGACAGGTGCTGGGTCGCCTGGGCAAAGCAGAGGCCAATGCCGGGGCGGCACAGGCCGAGGCCGAGCTGGCCGCCGCAACGGCCGATGCACGGGCGGCGCAAGATGCGGCTGACCGTTCGCGCGGACTGGATGGGGTCGGCGCGTTGTCGACTGCCGAGGTTCGCCAGCGGGCGCTGACGGCCCGTGCCGCCGAGGCCAAGGTCGCGGCCGCCGCCGCTGCGGTCCGGCGCAGTCGTGACATGCTGTCCGACGCCGTGCTGGTCGCGCCGCAGGACGGGATCGTCACCGCAAGGCTGGCCGAACCGGGCAGCGTCATCGATGCGGGTGGCCCCGTGCTGAAGCTGGCGAGCGGCCCGCCCGAGGTCGAAATCCACGCACCCGCCGCTCTTTCCCTGCCGTCGGGCATGCTGGCCGATGTCCGTATGTCCGACCGGGGCACGGCGCTCACCGCCCGGTTGCGCCTCGTCTCGCCGGAAGGGGACCCGGCCTTGCATCTGCGCAATGCCCGTTTCGTTTTGAACGGAACGGGATCATCGCCGCCCTATAACAGCATGGTCACGCTCATGCTGCGCACGGCCATGCCGGACCAGCCCATCCGCGTTCCCCTGTCCGCCATCGCCGAACGGGGCAACCGACCTTATGTCTGGACGCTTCAGGCCGATAGCCGCATCCGGCGCCAGCCGGTGCGGATCGCTACATGGCTCGGGCAGGATGCGCTGGTCACGGGTTTGCGCGACGGCCAGTCGATCGTCGCCACCGCCGCCGACACGCTGGTCGATGGGCAGAGTGTCGTCGATGCCGGTATCGAGCCGGGATTCCATTGATCCATGGACCGCTTCAACCTGTCCCGATGGGCCATCCGTCACCCCGCGCTGGTCGGTTTCCTGATCGCGCTGCTTTTCGTCGCGGGGGCGGCGCAGTTCCTGGCGCTGGGTCGCAACGAGGACCCCGGCTTCACCCTGAAGGAGATGATCGTCTCCGCTCGCTGGGACGGGGCCAGTCCGGCGCAGATGCAGGCCCAGATCGCCGATCCGGTCGAACGCACGCTGCGCGGCATCGACCATCTCGACTATCTCCAGACCTATTGCCTGGAGGGCGCCTGCGTCATCACCGTCGAGCTGAAGGATGCCGCACCCCCCGGTGAGGTCAAGGATGTGTGGCAGCAGGTCCGGCGCAAGCTGACGGACATCGCGCCCGCGCTGCCTAGCGGTGCGTCGCTGGCGGCGAGCGAGGACAATGCCGATGTCTATGGTTACGTCTTCGCCCTGACCGGCGCGGACAATGCCCGGCTGGTCCAGTTGGCGGAGCAGGCGCGCGACGCCATGTTGCGCGTGCCCGGCGCGGGCAAGGCCGAGATCATCGGCGAACTGCCCCAGCGCCTGTTCGTCGATGTCGATCCCCGGCGGTTGGCCGGCATGGGCCTGTCGGCCGGTCGTCTCGCCCAGGCACTGGCACAGCGTCAGGCCATCGGTCCGGCGGGTGGGGTACAGGCCGCGATGCAGACACCGATCCGGCTGGACGGCGAGGTCGATGAGGTTCGCGATCTGGAAGGCGCGTCGATCCCCACCTCGGCGGGTATGGTCCGACTGGGCGACGTGGCGACGGTCGCGCGTGGTTACGCCGATCCGCCCGAGGCGGTGGTGCGGCATGACGGCCGGTCGGCGGTCATCCTCGCGGTGTCGATGCGGCCGGGCGCGGACGGGCTGGGCTTCGGCAAGGCGATCCGCGCGGCGGCCGACCAGGTGCGGCGCACATTGCCCGCCGGTGCGCATCTGACCCAGATCGAGGATCAGAGCGCCAACATCCGCGAGGCGGTGAACACCTTCCTCGTCAAGTTCTTCTGCGCGTTGACCGTGGTGCTCGTCGTCGCCTTCGTCACGCTCGGCTGGCGGACCGGGATCGTCGTCGCGCTGTCGGTGCCGCTGACCCTGGCCATCGTCGCGCTGTATATGGGGGTGGCGGGGATCGGGCTGGAGCGGATTTCGCTCGGTGCGCTGATCCTGTCGCTGGGCTTGCTGGTCGACGATGCGATCATCAGCGTCGAGGCGATGGTGGTCCAGATGGAGCAGGGCGTCGACCGGCATGAGGCCGCGGCCTATGCCTGGACGCACACCGCATTTCCCATGCTGACCGGCACGTTGATTACCGTCGTCGGGTTCCTGCCGGTAGGTCTCGCCCAGTCGACGACCAGCGAATATGCGGGCGGGATTTTCTGGGTGACGGGATCGGCGCTGCTGGTCAGCTGGATCGTCGCGGTGGTCTTCACCCCGTTCCTGGGCGTGAAGCTGTTGCCGGACATGGCGCGGAGCCATGGCCATGACGCCGGGCCGTCCCGGCTCTACCGGCACCTTCGAACCGCCATCGACTGGGCGCTGGGCCGGGCCTGGCTGGTCGTCGGCATTACGATCACGCTGCTGGCGGCGGGCCTGCTGGGCGCGACCCTCGTGCGGCAGCAATTCTTTCCCTATTCCGACCGGCCCGAGGTGATGGTCGACCTCGCCATGCGACCGGGCAGCTCGATCAAGGCGACCGCAGCCGCGGCGAAGCGGCTCGAACGCCTGCTGCACGGCGATCCGCGCATCCGCAGCATGGACAGTTTCGTCGGTCGCGGCGCGCCGCGCTTCTACCTGCCCTATGGTCCGGCCTTGCCCAATTCGGCGACCGCGACGGTGATGCTGGTGACCCGCGATCTGGCGGCGCGTGACGCCCTGATCGAAAAGCTGGAGCACATGCCCGGCATTCCGGGCGCCAGCCTGCATGTGCGTCGCCTGTCGCTGGGGCCTAGCCTGGGCTCGCCGGTGCAATATCGGGTGACGGGGAAGGATCCAGCGCGCCTGCGCGAGATCGCGGAGCGGATCGCCGCCGTGCTGCGCGGCATTCCAGCGACGACGGCGGTGCAGATCAACTGGGGCATTGCCGCGCCCGTCGCGCGCTACCGGATCGATCCGGCGCGGGCGGCGGCCCTCGGGGTGGACCGGGCACAGGTGGCGAGCGATCTGGCCGCCACCCTGTCGGGTGCGCCCGGTGGCGCGGTCCTGCGCGGGACGAAGCAGATCGGCATCGTCGTGCGCGGGCGGGCCGAGGATCGCCACGATCTGGGCGGCCTGATCGACACGCCCGTCTCGACGCCACACGGCATGGTGCCGCTGGGCGAGGTGGCCACTTTGTCGCCAGCTACCGAGCAGCCGATCGTCTGGACGCGCAATGCCGCACGGACCATGACGGTGCAGGCCGACATGATCGGCGACGTCCAGGCGTCCGAGATCGTCGATGCCGCCGCGCCCCGCATCGATGCGATCCGCGCCGCGCTGCCGCCCGGATATGGCGTGGAGGATGGCGGCGATGGCGAATTGTCGGCCGATGCCAACCGGGCGATCTATCACCTGTTGCCGGTGACGATCGGGATCATGCTCGTGCTGCTGATGATCCAGTTGCAGAGCCTGTCCCGAACATTGCTCGTGCTGGCGACCGCGCCGCTGGGTGTCATCGGTGCGGTGACGGCGCTGCTGCTGACCGGCGCGCCGTTCGGCTTCGTCGCGCTGTTGGGGCTGATCGCGCTGGCGGGGATGATCATGCGCAACACCATCATCCTCGTCGACCAGGTCGAGGCGCACCGGGCCGAGGGGATGGCGGTACGCGCCGCCGTCACGGAAGCGACGGTAGGCCGTGCCCGCCCGGTGGTGTTGACCGCACTGGCCGCCGTGCTCGCCTTCATCCCCCTGTGCTTCAACATTTTCTGGGGACCGATGGCGATCGTGATGATCGGCGGCCTGATCGGCGCGACGATCCTGACGCTGGTCGCACTGCCCGCCTTCTATCTGTTGCTGTTCGGGCGCGAGGACGCCGCCAAGGAGACCGCGCATGATTGATCGTCATATCGTCGGCGCGGGCTTGCTGGCGCTGCTGCTGGGCGGCTGTACGGTCGGTCCGGATTTTCATCCGCCCGTCGCCGACCTGCCTGCGCGGTGGCAGGACAGTGCCCAGGCGTCGGCTCCACCGAACCAGGACTGGTGGCGCGGCTTCGGCGATCCGGTGCTCGACCGGCTGGAAGCCCAGGCGCTCGCGGCCAATCTCGATCTGCGTATCGCCGAGGAGCGGCTGGTCGCGGCCCGGATCGCCCGCGACGCCAGGCACGCCGACAGCCTGCCGCAGGTCGGCGGGCAGCTCGGCTATAGCCGCAACCGCATCGGTACCGCCGGGCTGGCCGGCGTGCTTGCGCCCCTGTTGGGCCAGTCACCGGAGGCCGCCGACGCCGCCATTCCCAAGGCCTATGCCTTCAATCTCTACCAGAGCGACATCAGCATAAGCTGGGCGATCGACCTGTGGGGCAAGAACCGGCGCGAGACCGAGGCGGCCACCGCCGGGATCGCGCAGGCGGAGGCCGCCACGCGGGGCGCGCGCTTGTCGGTCGAGGCGGCGGTCGCACAGACCTATTGGCAATGGCGCGGGCTGGTCGAGGAACGGCGCCTTGCCCTTCGGGACCAGGCCCTGGGCCAACGCACGCTCGCCATCGCCGCCGCGTTCCAGGCGCGCGGGCTGGCCACGGGCATCGATGTCCGCGCGGTGGAACAGGAGCAGCGGGCGCGGCAGGATGCGCTGCTTATGCTCGACGCCGATATCGCCAATGCCGCCCGTGCGCTGGCGGTGCTGGTCGGCGGCAATCCCGATACGCCGCCGATCGAGGTCGCCGAGCGACCCGCCATGCCTTTACTGGCCGAACCCGCGCCGGGTCTGCCCAGCGATCTCGCCCGGCGACGCCCGGATATTCTGGCCGCCGAAGCCGCGCTTCATGCCGCCACCGCGGCAATCGGGGCGGCGCAGGCGGACTTCTATCCCAGCCTCAACCTGTCCGGCCTGTTTGGCATCGACGTCCTGAACCTGGCCGATTTCGGTTGGGATGCACGCACCACCAGTGCCGGTCCGGTGCTGTCCATTCCGATCTTTGCGGGTGGGCGACTGCAACGCCAATTGTCGCTTCGCCGCTCGGAAGAGCGGAGCGCCGCGCTCGCCTATCAAAAGACGGTGCGGGACGCCTGGCGCGAGGTGGATGATGCGCTGACCAACATCCGTGCGCTCGACCGACGGCGCGACCTGGCAAAGGCGGGCAGTCTTGCCCGGATGCAGACGGTAACGGCGATCGATGCCCGGTATTGGCGCGGCGATATCGCCGCGACTCCGCTGATCGAGGCACAGGCCGCGCAGGTCGCCGCCGAACGGGCGCTTCTGCGCCAGACCATCGCGGGCGCGCTGGCCCGTATCCAGCTATACGTCGCCCTAGGCGGCTGATCGAAAAGGACGATCCTATGTTGAAACGCCATATGGCCGCCGCCATGGCATGGTCGGTCGCGAGCCTGTTTCCCGCGCACGCCATGGCCCAGTCCCACCAGGATACCGATCCTCTCGACCGTGACATCGTCGCGGTCGGTGCGGGGCTGGCGGTCGTTCCCGATTATGAGGGCGCGAACCATTACAGCCCGGTCGTCGCGCCTGCCGCGATCGGATCGGTCGAGGGCCACAGCTTCGTCCTTGCCGGTAACCAGGCCAGCCTCAACCTGCTCCGCGACCGCTCGGGGCCGGTCTGGGAAGTGCAGGCGGGGCCAGTCGCCCTGATCAATTTCAACCGCGCCACCGTCGGCGGCACCCACGATCCCCGCGTCCGGGCGCTGGGGGCCTTGGGCCTCGCGGTCGAACTGGGCGGCTATGTCGGTGTTCAGAAGACGGGCGTGCTGACCAGCCCCTATGACAGGCTGACCATCACGGTCTCTTATCGGCATGATGTCACCGGCGTGCATGACGCAGGGCTCTGGCAGCCCGGCGTCACCTATTTCACGCCGCTATCGCTCCATGCGGCGGTGGCGATCACCGCATCGGCCGACATTGCCGAAGATCGCTATGCACGAACCTATTACAGCGTCTCACCCGCCGCCAGCAGCCGAAGCGGCCTTGCCGCCTATGATGCAAGAGGAGGGCTAAAGAACTGGACCGTCGGCCTGATCGGCGTGCGCACGGTGCGCGGCAATCTTCTGCACGGCGTCCAACTCGTCGCGCTCGGCACCTTCGGAAGGATGACGGGCAGTATCGGCAACAGCCCGATCGTCGCGGAGGCGGGGTCTCGCGGTCAATGGCTGGGGGCGCTGGGGCTCGCCTACAGCTTCTAGTCGGTCGTCGGTCGACCCGACCGGAGCTCGATCAGAACCGAAACCGCAATTCCGCCAGCAGGGTCCGTGGTTCGCCCGGGAAGCTGCCGCTTTGCAGCGAGAAGCCGGAGGCGGCATAGCGCTTGTCGAACAGGTTATCGACGCGCAGCATCAGCTCCATGATGCCCAGCGACTTGGTGATCGAGGCATCGAAGATCGTATAGGGCTGCACCGCCTGGCCAGAGAGGCTGATCCGGCTCGACAGATATTCGCCGCCAAAGCCGATCGCGGTGCCGATCGGCGCGATCTGGTAACGCGTCCAGAAGCCGAGCTGGTGCTGCGGCGCATTGGCGAAGCGGTTGCCGACCGCGTTGGTCAGCGACTGGCCCGGAACGGTGCCGGTGATCCGGGTGTCGTTATAGCCGTAATTGGCCATCAGCACCCAGTCGGGCGTGATGTCGGTCGCCAGATCGATATCGAACCCCTTGCTCGTCACCTGGCCGATCGGGCGGAGCTGGTCCTGCCCGTTGATGGGGGCCAGGCTGGGGTCGACCTGAAGCATGTTGCGGCGGACGATCCGATAGACGGCCGCATTGGCCTGAAGCCGTCCGCCCATCAGCACCGACTTGACGCCGCCTTCGACCTGCCCGCCCGTGACCGGGGCGAAGGGGCCGCCCGCATCGCGATTCTGGCTGGCCGGGCTCTGCGGCTCGAAACTGCCCGACCAACTGGCGTAAAGCGACACGTCCTTGCGCGGCTTGGCGATCGCCCCGGCGCGATAGGTGAAGCGGCCATCGCTATAGGAGTCGTTTGTGGGCGGCCCGCCGCGGCGACGGTTGGTCGCCACGGTGTCGTCAAATCGGTCGTAACGGACCCCACCGACCAGCAGCAGCGCGTCGGTGACGGTGACCTGGTCTTGCAGATAGGCACCTGTACGCCGGCTGCGCGTGTTCGACGTCTCGAAGGGCAGGGCGGCAGCGCGAGCCACGTCGCGGCCGGTCACCGTATAGACCGGCTTGCTGAGGCTCAGTGGTGTCACGCCCGAACGCAGGATGCGCGAGTTGAGGATGCTGGTTTCGTCATACCAGTCGGCGCCCGCCTGGAATTTATGGACCATGCCGAACAGCGGCACCTTGGCGGTGGCGTTGGCCATGAAGGACAGACCGTCGACGTCGCGGATCTGGTCGCGGAACTCGCGCGCGATCAGGTCGGAACTGCCGCTCACGAAACCGCGCGCCTCGTGATATTGCTGCGTTTCCGTCGCCTTGAAGTAGCGCGCGCCCGCGTCGAAGGTGATCGCGTCACCGATATCGGTGATGTAGCGTGCCTGATAGGCTTGCGACTTCAAATGGAGGAAGTCGGTGGGTTCGTTGGCGTTCCAGCGGATATCGCCCAGGAAATTGCCGTCATTGTCGACCGGCACGCCGCGCAGCCGATTGCCGCGCAGGAAATTGTCGTAGACCGTGGCCTGCACGGTCAGCTTGCCGCCCTGGTTGGTGCGGAAGGACAGGCCGCCATCGCCGATCAGCGACGTATTCTTCGTGTTGTAGCGGAAGGGCGTCATCGCCTCATAGAAGCCGCCGAGCCGATAGGTCACGACGCCGTTCGCATCGACCTTGCCCGTCGCCTCGGACGAGATGCCCGCGCGACCGTAATTGCCCAGCGTGGCGACCGTGCGTAGCGCACTGACCTCGCTGGGTGTCTTCGAGACGTAGTTGATGATGCCGCCGGGCGAACCGGGGCCGAAGAACAGGCCCGCCGGTCCCTTCAGCACCTCGACCCGGCTGACGGTAAACAACTGTGGCACCGAAAAGCCGATAAAGGGATTGCCGCGCTGACCGTCATAGAAGGACTGGTCCTGCCGAAAGCCGCGAAAGGTGATGCCCGCATAGCTGAAGGCGCTGACGCCCGAGATGTTGCGATAGATATCGGTCGCGTCGCGCGCGCCCTGATCGGTGAACAGCTCCTCATTGATGACCTGAAGGGCCTGCGGAATATTCAGTGGGTCTTCGGCCGTCTTGCCGACGGTCGTCGTATCGACGCGGTAAAGATGCTGCGCCCGCCCGGTCACGACGATGTCCTCGGCAGGCGGAGGGATGTCTCCGATGGGGTCCGTCGTGGCCGCCATGGCGGGCGCACAGACCAGCAAGGCGGCCAGGCTGGCCGCACCGTTCAAGACATTCATGGCTCAACCCCCTTATCGCTATCGACTCGCAGTAACGTCTATAGCTTAGGGGTGCAACCATGGTTTGCGGCGGCGCAGCGAAGTGCTGGTCAGCCTTGCAACCAGTCGCGCAGCAACATGGTCACCTCGCCGGGGCGCTCGATCGGGGCCAGATGGCCGCAATTGCGGATTTCATGAAAGCGCGCATCCGTGATGCGATCGGCCAGCTCGCGCGCATCGGCGGGCAGGCAGATGCGGTCGCGATCGCCCACCGCGACCAGTGTCGGCACCCGGACCGCCGCGATGGCCGGGCCGATATCGGGCCGGGCGAGCAGGGCGCGCTGCTGCCGCTCGAACACCGCCGTACCGACGCGCTCGGCCATGGCCTGCACCGGGCCGCTGACGATCGGGGTGAGGGCCGGGTCGGCATGCGGCGCGGTGGCGAGCAGGCCCTGATCGGCGACGGTGCGGGGACGCATCTGCATCGAGGCGCGGGTGCCGAACAGCGCCACCCGCTGCACCCGCTCGGGGGCCTGCCGAATGATCTCCAGTGCGACATAGCCGCCCAGGCTGACGCCCGCGACCGTGAAGCGTGGCGGGGCATGGGCCAGCACGCGCGCCGCCATCGCCTCCAGCGTGTCGTCGACGGTCAGGTCGCCCAGCATCGGATGGGTGATGTCGCTGAGGTCGACGACCTGCCGTGCCCAAAGCTGGCCGTCGCATCCCATGGCGGGCAGCAGGATGAGGGGCGGCGCGTTGCGGATCATGGCTATGTCTCCCGAAGAATGAGGTTGCGTCGAGGCGTCAGACGAACAGGGTCAGGAGGCCGCGTGCCGGGTCGGTCAGCCCTTCCCAGATCATCTTGCCCGCGACCCACAGGATGACGAGCAGTCCGACATAGGCGAGCCAGCGATAGCGCTCGATCACGCGGGCCAGGACATTGGCGGCGAGGCCCATCAGCGCGACCGACAGGATCAGGCCGATGGCAAGGATGCCGGGATGATCGCGCGCCGCGCCCGCGACCGCCAGGACATTGTCGAGGCTCATCGAGATATCGGCGACCGCCACCGCCCAGGCGGCGGCCCAGAAACGACGCGGCGCTTGTTCGGTCAGGGGATCGTCTTCCCCCGCGCCGCGCAGCTCGCGCCACATCTTCCAGGCGACCCAGACCAGCAGCAAACCGCCCGCCAGTACCAGCCCGACGATCTGGAGCAGCTGCGTCACCACCAGCGCGAAACCGATACGCAGGACGAGCGCGGCGATGACCCCGACCAGGATCACCTTGCGCCGCATCGCCGGGGGCAGCCCGGCCGCCAGCGCGCCGACGACGATGGCGTTGTCGGCGGCCAGCAACACGTCGATCATGACGACCTGGGCAAAGGCGGCGAGCGCGGCCGGAGAGCCGATCGCGGCGAAGTCGGCGACGATATGCTGCCAGAGCGTTGCCATCGGATCAGCCCACCAGCGGGAAGGCGAGGACCGCCATCCCGACCAGCGTCATCACCACGCACACCACGGCGGCCGGAACCAGCGTGAAGCGCTGGTGATCGGCGAGGTCGATGCCCGCCAGGCTGACCAGCAGATAGGTCGACGGTACCAGCGGGCTGAGCAGATGGACGGGCTGGCCCATCAGCGAGGCACGCGCGATCGCCATCGGCGACACGCCGTAATGCGCGCCCGCCTCCGCCAGGATCGGCAGCATCCCGAAATAGAAGGCATCGTTGGAGATGAAGAAGGTGAAGGGCAGGCTGAGCAGCGCAGTGATCGGCGCCATATAGGGCCCCAGGACCGGCGGGATGAAGCCGACGACTTCCTTGCTCATGGCCTCAACCATGCCGGTGCCCGACAGGATGCCGGTGAAGATACCGGCGGCGAAGATCAGCGAGACGACCGACAGGACGTTACCGGCATGGGCGGCGATCCGCTCCTTCTGCTCGGCGACCTGCGGATAGTTGACGATCATGGCGATGGCGAAGGCCAGCATCATCAGCACCGACAGCGGCAGGATGCCCGAGACCAGCCCCGCGATCAGCGTCAGGGTCAGCGCGCCGTTGAACCAGCGCAGATGCGGGCGGCGCGCCTCGGGGAATTGCGACACGGCCATGCCGGTGAAGGCGGTCGGCTCGTTCGACTTCACATGGCCGATGCGGCGACGCTCCTTGCGGCCGAACCAGATCGCCAGGCCGATCAGGAAGGCAAGGCCCGCGATCATGCCGGGGATCAGCGGCAGGAACAGCGTTGCGGGATCGAGCTTCAGCGCGCTGGCGGCGCGGGCGGTCGGACCGCCCCAAGGCGTCAGGTTCATGATGCCGCTGGTGCTCATGAGCAGGCAGCAGAGGTACAGCCGGTTCATATCGTACCGCTTATAGAGCGGCAGCAGCGCGGCGATGGTGATGATGTAGGTGGTCGATCCGTCGCCATCCAGGCTGACGATCGCGCACAGCACCACCGTGCCGATCAGGATCGCCATCGGATCGCCGTGCACGACCCGCAACAGCCGGTTGACCAAAGGATCGAACAGCCCGGTATCGGTCATGATCGAGAAGAACAGGATCGCGAACAGCAGCATCACGCCGGTCGGCGCGAGGTTCTTGATGCCGTCGATCATCATGTCGCCCAGGCCCGAGGCGAAACCGGCGATCAGCGCGAAGGCGGTGGGCACGACGATCAGCGCGACGAGCGGGGTCATCCGCTTCGTCATGATGAGCGTCATGAAGGTGGCGACCATCAGGAAGCCAAGCAGGGCAAGATCCATCGAAGGATGCTCCGTGAGAGGAGAAAGGGGTGTTTAGAAGGTGACGGCGATGCGGGTGCCGATCGTCTCGCCGCTGTCGGGGCCGGTATAGGTCCCTGCGCGATTGTCGGTGTCCCAATGGACCCAGTTGAACTGGAGCCGGGTGAAGCTGTTGAGATACCAGTTCACGCCCGCCGTCGCGGCCCAGCCGCGCCCGCCGGTCAACAGGCTGGTATAGTCGAGATTTTCGTAGCGTGCGGTCAGCTCGATCGCGCCCGGTCCGCCCTCGAAGATCGGCTTCAGGACGCGCGGCTGGCCGAAGCTGCCGAGGCGGGGGTTATAGGGGGGCAGGTCGCCGGTGACGAACCAGCCGCCCGACAGGCTCCATGCCTTGCTGAGGAAATTGGGGCGTCCGCCGGTCAGGCGCGCACGGCGCTCGCCCGCCTCGGCCATGACCCAGACCGGGCCGACATAGCCGCCCAGCTCCGCGCCGTAACCGGTGGTGCTGCGCCCGCCCAGCAGCGCGCCGGTCGACACGCGCAGCGCGCCGTTGAAGCGGCCGCCGATCACCGTATTGCGGGTCAGCGTGGTCGCGTTGGCGGACAACGCCTCGTCGAAGCCCCATAGGCCGACATGCAGGACCGAATGGTCGCTCTTGATCGGGTTCCAGTGTGCGCGGCCCAGCACCGTGCGGCTGTCATTGCCGCCCTGGTTGCCGTCGATCCGGTCACCGGTCAGCGTCAGCGAGGCGTGGCCGGTCTTCCAGAACAGGCGTGGCATGATGCCGACGCCGTAGAAGCCGCGCTGTGGGATGATCGCGGTGGAGACGACGGTGCGCTCCATGAACGGCGTCGAGTCCGATCCCGTCGAGCCCTCGAACCCGCGATCGTTGAACAGATGCCCGGCGCGCAGGTCGTAATCCAGGCCCGGCCGGATGCGGTTGCGCCAGCCGATAAAGGCGGTGACGATATCGACCTCATTCTCCGAAAAGTCGGATTCGAACTGGTAGAAGAAGTGCGTGCCGACCCCGCCTTCCAGGCCCAGGCGCAGCGCGCGCATTCCGGTCGTCGTGATGTTGCGGCCGTCATAGCGTGAGCCGAAGGTCGAGCTGACATCGGTCAGGATGCGGCCGCGCGGCTTGAAGGTGTAGATGCCGTCCGCCGAGTGGAAGACGGGCAGGCCCGCACCCCATTCGGTGGTGACCCCCGCCGCATTGGCCTGCCGCGCCTGCGCGACGTCGCGTTCGGCGGGGCCGGGGGGGTACCAGCTGCGGCGCGAAGGGGCGGGTGACGGTATCGCGGCCGATAGTGTCGCTTTGCGCCAGTTGCGGCGCGGGTGGGGTGATCGGGGCAGGGGCCGTCGCGGCAACCGGAGCGGGCGCGGCGGCGGTCGTCCCCTCCAGCCGGTCGAGCCTAGCCCGCAAGGTCGCGATCTCGGCGGCCTGCTGGCGGACCAGTGCGGCGAGGTCGTCGTTGCTCGGCGTCTGGGCGAGCGCGGGGGTGGCGGCCAACAGGGCGACCAGCGCGGTGGCGGTTCGGATCGGGGTCATCATTTGGGGGCCTCTTGAGCAAGAGTGGCGCGCCAGTCGGCCAGGAAGCGGCGGCGCTTGATCGTGTCGAGATTGACTAGAAGCTGCGGCCCGACGCGGATCGGGCGTTGCTGTTCGGCGGACAGGCGGGGTGCGCGGACATCGCCGCGCACCGGGAGCAGCCATTGGCGGGCGAGCAGCGTCTGTCCGGTGCGCGACAGCAGGAAGTCCAGGAACAGCCGTGCCGCCGCCGGATGCCGGGCATCGCGGGCGATGAAGGCGACGCGCGAGGCGATGATCGTATAGTCGCGCGGGAAGACCACCCGGATATTCGGATCGCGCATCGCACGGGTCAGCGCATAGGGGCCGACGACATTGTACGCGATGGCGATCCGCCCCGCCGATACCGCGTCCAGCATCGGCTCGGTGGTGCGCGACAGCATTGGCCGGGTCGCCGCGATCGCCTGCACCAGCGAGCGGGTGTCGCGGGTGATCGCATGATCCTCGGTCAGGTATAGATAACCGACATTGGACCGGGCGGGGTCATAGGTGGCGACCTTGCCCATCAGCTGGGCGCGACGGGTGCGGAGCAATTGTTCGAACGCCTCGTGCGTGCGCGGCACTTGTCCGGCGGGGATCAGGCGGCGATTGACGACGAAGGCGACCGGCTCGGCGGTGACGCCGTACCCCATATTCTTCCAGACCGCCGTGGCGGGAAGCGCGGGCTTTTCGGGGCTGAGATAGGCTTGCGCATAGCCGTCGTTGATCAGCTTGGCCTGGAGGTCCATCGCCGACGACCAGACGACATCGGCCCCTGGGGCCTTGCCCCGTGCTTCCGCGACGACGCGGTCGTAGATGATGCTCGATTCCAGATCGTCATAGCGGACCTGGACGCCGGGATAGGTGCGGCGAAAGGCCGCGATCAGCGGCTGCATCGCGGCGGTGTCGGCATTGCCATAGATGCGCACCAAACGCTCGCCGCGCGCATTGGCGACCAGCGTGTCATAGGAGCGGGGATAACCGGCCGGGCGCTGCGCATCGGCGCGAGCGGGCGCGACGGCACCCAGCATCAGCATCGATAGAATTACCATTCGCATCGTTCAGGTCCTCTCGCTTCCCGCCTCTGAGTTCGGGTAAGCGCAATGCCATGGATAATCCCGGCAAGCTGTCATCCGCCTTTCACGGAAAGGCTGCGTCATGCGGATTCTGATCGTCGAGGATGATGCGGCGCTGGCACGCGGGATCGTCGCGCTGCTCCGCGCGGCGGGACATGCGGTCGATCATGTTGCAACCGGCGAGGATGCGCTGATGGTCGCGGCGGACGAGGCCTATGCGCTGGTCGTCCTGGATGTCGGGTTGCCGGATATCGACGGTTTTTCGGTGCTCCAGACGCTGCGGCGCCAGGGTAACCGCGTGCCGGTGATGATGCTGACCGCGCGCGATGCGCTGGACGACCGGGTGCGCGGGCTGGATCTGGGCGCGGACGATTATCTGCGCAAGCCCTTCGCGCCGGAGGAATTGGAGGCGCGCATCCGGGCACTGGGGCGGCGACGCGGCGGCGATCCGACGCCCGAGCTGGTCGTCGGGGCGCTGGTCCTCGATCGTTCGCGCGGCGCGGCGCGGGTGGGGGAGCGGCCGCTCGACCTGCGTCGCCGCGAATGGGCGGTGCTCGACGCGCTGGCGACCCGCGCGGGGCAGATCGTGCCGCGCGAGACGCTGCAATCCGAGGTGTTCGGCTATGACGAGCCGGTAGGGCCCAATGCGATCGAGGTGAACATCACGCGGCTGCGCGGCAAGCTGGCCCCCGACGGTCCGGCGATCCGCACCGTGCGCGGGGTCGGCTATATGCTCGATGCCCATTAAGCCGCCGCGCGGGCGTGCCGTCGCGCTGCGCACCCGGCTGCTCGCCGCGATGCTGGCGCCGATGCTGGCGATCGCGGTGCTGCTGGGACTGGCGGGGGCGACGCTGATCGCCGATGTGGTCCGCCGGACCAACGACCGCGTGCTCGGCGGCGCGCTGGGCGCGGTGGCCGAGACGGTGCAGGTGGAGCGCGGCGAGGTGACGCTGGACCTGCCCGCCGCCGCCTTCGGCATGCTGGAGAATAGCGAGCGCGACAATGTCTATTACCGGATCGCGGTGGGCGGGCGTCTGCTGACCGGCTATGCCGACCTGTCCGCGCCGAACATCGCCGAACTGGCGCTCGACACGCCGCGCTTCCGCTTCGCGCGCTACCGCGACCAGGATATTCGCATTGCCGAGGTGCGCCGCGCGCTGCCGCGGATCGACGCGCCGGTGATCGTGCAGGTGGCCGAGACGCTGGACGGTCGCCGCGCGCTGCAACGGCGGTTGGTGATCGCGCTGGTGCTGGGCGAGTTGCTGCTGGTGGGCGTGGCCATGCTGCTGATCCGCCCGGCACTCGCCTGGAGCCTGCGGCCGCTGGCGGGGCTGCGCGGGGCGGTGGCGGCGCGGGACACGCGCGCGACGCCGGACCTGTCGCCGCTCGACACCGGGCCGCTGCCGGTCGAGCTTCGCCCGCTGGCCGATGCGTTCAACCATCTGCTCGCCCGGCTGGACAGCGCGACGGCGGGCATGCGGCGCTTTACCGCCGATGCCTCGCACCAGATGCGCACGCCGCTGGCGGTGTTGAAGGTGCAGGTGGCGCTGGCGCGGCGCGGCAGCCCGGCGGCGTTGGGCGAGATCGCCGATGCCGCCGACCGGCTGGAACATCTGGTGAAGCAGTTGCTGGCCCTGGCGCGCGCCGAGGAGGCGGGCGTCGCGCCGCCGCGCGAACGGGTCGACCTGCGCGAAGTGGCGGTCGCGGTCATCAACCGCCGTATCGCGCAGGCGATCGAGGCGGGGGTGGAAATCCATCTCGATGCGCCCGCCGACATCGCGATCGCCAGCCACCGCACCTTGCTGTTCGAAATCCTGTCCAACCTGCTCGACAACGCGATCCGCTATAATCGGCGCGGCGGTCAGGTGATACTGACGGTGTCAGACGAAGCGGGGCAGGGGATCAGGATCGATGTGGCCGATGACGGCCCGGGCCTGCCCGACGCGGAACTGGTCCGGCTGGGCGAGCGCTTCACCCGCCTGTCGACCGCACGCGACAGCGAGGGCAGCGGGCTGGGCCTCGCCATCGTCCGTTCGGCCGCGTCGCGCCTCGATGCGGCGGTGGAGATCGTGAATACCCGACCGGGCCTGCGCGTAATCTTGCGCATGGGTGCTGCGGTCGGACCGCGATGACATTTCGATAGTCAGGGCGAGCCCCTCCCCTTCAGGGGAGGGGGTGGGGTGGGGCCTCGCCACGGACGACATGCTTGCGGACGCGCCCCACCCCCGACCCCTCCCCTGAAGGGGAGGGGAGCATCTCATGTCATTCCGCCTCACAAGCGATCCGCGTCCATGACCTTCGTCCAGGAGGCGACGAAGTCGTTCACGAACTTCTCCTTGGCGTCGTCGGCGGCATAGACCTCCGCCACGGCGCGCAGTTCGGAGTTCGACCCGAAGATCAGGTCGACCGGCGTCGCGGTCCAGCGGGCAGCGCCCGTCGCGCGGTCCTTGCCCTCGTACAGGCCCGGCGTCGCCGACTTGGTCCACACCGTGTCCATGCTCAGCAGGTTGACGAAGAAGTCGTTGCTCAGCGTCCCCGGACGGGCCGTCAGCACGCCGTTCTTAGACCCGCCGCTATTGGCAGCCAGCGCGCGCATCCCGCCGACCAGCACGGTCATTTCCGGCACGGTCAGGTCCAGCGAGTCCGCCTTGTCGACCAGCGCCTCTGGCGCGCTGACCTCTGCCTTGGGCCCGTAATAGTTGCGGAAGCCATCGGCGACCGGTTCCAGATGGGCAAAGGATATGGGGTCGGTCTGCGCCTGGGTGGCGTCGACGCGGCCGGGCTTGAACGGCACGCTGACCGTCATGCCCCCGGCCCGCGCGGCCTGCTCGACCGCCGCATTGCCGCCCAGCACGATCAGATCGGCCATCGACACCTGGCGTCCGCTGCGCGCGAAATCCTTCTGGATCGCGGTCAGCCTGGCCAGCACCGTCTTCAGCTCGGCCGGATCGTTGACCGCCCAGCCCTGTTGCGGGTCTAGGCGCAGGCGCGCGCCGTTCGCCCCGCCGCGCATGTCGGTGCTGCGGAAGGTCGAGGCGGAGGCCCAGGCGGTGCGGATCAACGCTGGACCCGACAGGCTCGATGCCAGGACCATCGCCTTCAAACGGGCCTGATCCTCCATACCGATCGGTGCGAAGCTGGCGGCGGGCAGGACGTCCTGCCAGACATAGGATTCGGTCGGCACGTCCTTGCCCAGATAGCGGGCACGCGGGCCGAGGTCGCGATGGGTCAGCTTGAACCATGCGCGCGCAAAGGCCTGGGCGAACAGGTCGGGGTTCTTCTGCCAGCTCTCCAAGATCTTGCGGAAGGCGGGATCGTCCTTCAGCGCCATGTCGGTGGTGAACATGATCGGCGCGTGGCGCACCCCCGGCAGATGCGCGTCGGGCACCAGCTGCGCCGCCGCCGGATCGGTCGGGATCCACTGGGTCGCGCCCGCCGGGCTCTTGGTCTTCACCCAGTCATAGTTGAGCAGATTGTCGATATATTGGGTGGTGAACTGGGTGGGCGTCGCCGACCAGGCACCTTCCAGGCCCGAAGTGATCGTGTCCTGGGCATTGCCGTTGCCGCACGTGTTGGCCCAGCCCAGGCCCTGCTGCTCGATGGCGCCCGCGGTCGGCTCGGCGCCGAGGCACGGCTTTTGGGCATGGGCGCCATGCGCCTTGCCGAAGGTGTGACCGCCCGCGATCAGCGCCAGCGTCTCCTCGTCGTTCATCGCCATGTTGCCGAAGGCGCGGCGGATATCGGCGGCGGCACCGATCGGATCGTGATTGCCGTTCGGCCCTTCCGGGTTGACGTAGATGAGGCCCATGGTGGTCGCCGCCAGCGGACGCTTCAGCGTGCCGTCCGCCTTGGTGCGCTCGGTACCCATCATCTTGGTCTCGGGGCCCCAGTAGACGACGTCCGGCTGCCACGCATCGACGCGACCACCGGCAAAGCCGACCGTCTTGAAGCCCATATCCTCCAGCGCGACATTGCCGCTGAGCACCATCAGGTCGCCCCAGCTGAGCTTGCGGCCATATTTCTGCTTGATCGGCCAGACCAGGCGACGGGCCTTGTCCAGGCTGACATTGTCCGGCCAGCTGTTCAGCGGGTCGAAGCGCTGCTCGCCACCGTCCGAACCGCCGCGCCCGTCACCGGCGCGATAGGTGCCCGCGCTGTGCCAGGCCATGCGGATGAAGAAGGGACCGTAATTGCCATAGTCTGACGGCCACCAGGGCTGCGACGTGTGCAGGACGCGGCGGATGTCGGCCTTGACCGCCTCCAGGTCCAGGCTGTTGAACTCCTTCACATAGTCATAGTCCGCCCCGTAGGGATTGGCGCGGGTGTCCTCATGCTGGCGCAGCGCCGTCAGGTCGAGGCGGCTGGGCCACCAGTCGCGGTTCGTCATGCCGCCGGGCCGGGCGGCGACCGGCGCGGGCGGGTCCTGCGTCACGGTCTTGGCGGCGGTCGGCGCCTTGGGCTGGGGGCGGTCGGTCTGCTGGGGCACGCTGGTCAGCGCGGCCATCATCGCGATCAGGGAAACGGGTGCAATCGGCATGGGGGCCCCTTTAGTCTGTTATTCGTGTTGCGGGGGGCGATTAGAAAACCGGGTCTCGATGGCAAAGCGAGATAACCCGATCACAGTCATCGATTGCATGGTGCGGTGCGGTAGCGTTGAATGCGCGACGGGATTGGGGAGCGCGCCCCTATTTTGGCCCCCTGCGACACGCCTTGCAAACTCCGACAAATGTGAATTATGATCGCGCTTATAACATAATGCTTTCACAGAAGAGAGTAGGGCGGGTGGCGTAACCCGAGCGGACGGACTTGAGGATGCCGGTGCGAGCGACCGGATCGATGGCAGGGAGAGCGAGGGATGAAGGCGAACAGACGCGAGATGATCGGGGGCGCGGTCGCGGCGGCGGCACTGGCGCCCGCAGCGGCCTCGGCCGTGCCGACGGCGCCGCAGGCCATGGGAGCGGGGCGTGCGCTGAAGGTGCCGCCGCCCTCGCGCTTCACGCCGGACTGGGCGTCGCTGACCGCCGGGTACAGCGTGCCCGACTGGTTCCGCGACGCCAAGTTCGGCATGTGGGCGCACTGGACCGCGCAGTGCGTGCCCGAACAGGGCGACTGGTATGCCCGCGAGATGTATCTGCCCGGCAGCCGCGCCTATAACCATCACCTGAAGACCTATGGCCATCCGGCGGATGTCGGCTTCATGGAGCTTCAGAACAGGTGGAAGGCGGACCGCTGGGACCCCGGTCGCTTGCTCGACCTCTATAAAAAGGCGGGCGCGAAATACTTCATGGCGCTGGCCAACCATCACGACAATCTCGACGCCTATGATTCCAAATATCATGCATGGAATACGACGCGGGTGGGGCCGCGCAGGGATATTGTCGGCGAATGGGCGAAGGGCGCGCGTGCGCGGGGTCTGCGCTTCGCCGTGTCGAACCATTCGGCCCATGCCTGGCACTGGAACCAGCCCGCTTATGGCTATGACCCGACCGGCCCGCGCGCGGGCGAACGCTATGACGCCTATAAGCTGACCGCCGCGCAAGGGCGTGGGCAATGGTGGGAAGGGCTCGACCCGCAGCAGCTTTATACCGGCCGCCACATGCCGATGCCCGATGGCATCCGTACCGAGGCGGAGGCCAATGCCTGGCACGAAGCGACCGACCGCCTGTGGAACGAGGGGGTTCCGGCAGGCTCGAACTTCGCGCCCAACTGGCTGCTCCGCGCCAAGGATCTGGTCCAGAAATACCGGCCGGACATGGTCTATTTCGACAATTTCGACCTGCCGCTGGAGCAATATGGCCTGGATTTCACATCCTGGTTCTACAACCAGTCGATGCAGTGGAATGGCGGCCGCCTGGAAGCCGTCGTCACCAGCAAGATGACGCCGCCGCAGCGGCGCACAGGCATCGTCGACGATGTCGAGCGTGGCGGCAAGAATTACATCGAGCGCTTCCCGTGGCAGACCGACACCTGCATCGGCAACTGGCATTATGATATCGAGACCTATCGGAACGACGGCTACAAGTCGGCGGCGACGGTCATCCACACCTTGTGCGACGTGGTGTCGAAGAACGGCAATCTGATGCTGTCGGTGCCGATGCGCGGCGACGGGACGATCGACGACAAGGAAGAAAGGATCGTCAACGACATCGCAGAATGGATGGGTCGTTATGGCGAGGCGATCTATGCCAGTCGCCCCTGGAAGCTGAACGGCGAAGGCCCGACGCGCGGCAATTCGGGCAATTTCTCCGAAGGCGGTCCCAAGTCCGCCTATACCGCTCGCGACGTGCGATATGTGACGCGCAACGGCAATCTCCATGCGCTGGTAATGGGCTGGCCCGAGGACAATATCGCGCGCATGACCCTGCTGGCGCAGGGCAACCCGACCATGCCGGGCCAGATCCAGCGGGTGACGTTGCAGGGTGACAATAGCCCGCTTCCGTTCAAGCGCACCGCCGAGGCACTGGAAGTCACGCTGCCATTGGGCGCGCGGCATGAGATCGGCATCCCGCTGATCATTTCGGGCAACGGCGTCACCGCCTGATGACGGAAGGGGCCGTTTCGGACGGCCCCTTCCGTGGCCTCAAAACGGCCTCTAATTGGTCAGGCAAATGAGCTTTACAGCTTGAGCCGCCGGGTTAGACTGATCCGATAACCATGGGGGTGGGCGGATGAAGCGGGCGGGGATCACGGTCATGGGCGCAGGCCTGGCATCGTTGCTGGGCCTCGCCATGCCCGCCCAGGCCGCCGAGTTCGACCTCACGCGGGCGAGCCTGCTGGCCGTCCCGGACGGCGAGGGGACCACCCGTATCGCCGCCGAGCTTCTGGCCCGCGATCTGACCGGGCTGGGCGGGCGGCCGGGCGCGATCGTCGAGGATGTGGCGACCTGCGCCCCGATATGCGTCGTGATCGGAACGACGGCTTCGCCGATCGTCCAGCGGCTGGCGGCGGAGGGCGGCGTCGATCTGTCGCCGATCAGGGGTGGCTGGGAACGCTATGTCCGCGCCGGAGTCAGTGTGGCCGGGCGACGCTATCTGCTGATCGCCGGATCGGACGCGCGCGGCGCCGCTTATGGCGTGACCGACCTGTCCCGTGCGCTGGGCGTGTCGCCTTGGGAATGGTGGGCGGACGTCACCCCGCGCCGTCGTAATCGGATCGCCATCGATGACGCCGCCTTTGTCTCGCGCGAGCCGTCGGTGAAGTATCGCGGCATCTTCCTGAACGATGAGGATTGGGGACTGGAGCCCTGGGCGGCCAAGACCTTCGATCCGGAAAAGGGCAATATCGGCCCCGAGACCTATCAGCGTGTCTTCGAGCTGATGTGGCGGTTGAAGGCCAACACGCTATGGCCCGCGATGCACTCGGTCTCGACACCCTTTTTCGGCGATCCGGGCAATGCGCCGCTCGCAAAACGCTATGCGATCGTCATCGGCAGTTCCCATGCCGAGCCGATGCTCCGCAACAATCTGCGCGAATGGGACGAGGGCCAGCGCGGCGGGTTCGACTTCACCCGGCGGCCTCAGGCGATCCTGGATTACTGGCGCGAGCGGGTGGGCGAGACCAGGGGGCAGGAGGCGTTCTACACGGTCGGCCTGCGCGGCCTGCACGACGGGCCCATGCAGGGCGTGACGACCACGGCGGCGCGGCGCAGCATTCTGGAGGACGTGGTCGGGCGGCAGCGTGGGCTTCTGGCCGACACACTCGGCAAACCGGCGGCGCAGGTTCCGCAACTCTATGTGGCGTACCATGAATTGCAGGAGGCCTATGACGCCGGGCTGACCCTGCCGGGCGACGTCACGCTGATGTGGACCGACGACAATTACGGCTATCTGCGGCGGTTGAGCACGCCCGAGGAGCAGAAACGGCCGGGCGGGGCGGGGGTCTATTATCACCTGTCCTACTGGGGGCGGCCGCACGACTATCTGTGGCTGGGCACGACGCACCCCGCGCTGATCCGCGAGGAGATGGGACGCGCCTGGGCCACCGACGCGCGGCGCATCTGGGTGGTCAATGTCGGCGACATCAAGCCGATCGAATATCTCTCGCAATATTTCCTCGACCTGGCCTTCGACGCCAAGCTGCTGGACGAGGCACCGCGCGAGCATCTGCGCCGCTTCATGGCCGAGCAGTTCGGCGAGGCGGAGGCGGGCAGTATCGCCGATGTGATGATGCGCTTCTATGACCTGGCCTGGCCGCGCAAGCCCGAGTTCATGGGCTTCGGCCAGACCGAATGGGTCACGCCCAACCGGCCTAGCGCCTATGTGCAGTCGGATGGTGAGGAAGCGCAGGCGCGGCTGGCGGCCTATCGCACGCTTGCGGCGCAGGCCGAGGCGATCGGCGCGCGTATCGCGAAGGATCGGCAGGATGCCTTTTACGAGTTGGTCCTTTATCCGGTGCGCGGCGCGGCGGGGCTCAACACGCGCATCCTGTCGCTCGACCTGGCCGAGCTGTACGCGCGCGATCAGCGCGCCAGCGCCAATGCCTATGTCGCGCGGGCCAGGGCGGCACATGCCGGGCTGGTAGCGGACACAGCGCGCTATAATGCGTTGGCCGGGGGCAAGTGGCGGGAGATGATGGACATGGCGCCGCGCCGCCTGCCCGTCTTCGCCGAGCCGATGTGGCCGAGCTGGCAACCCTCCACGCAGAAGGGCTGCGCCACCGGGCTATGGGGCGCTTGGATCGGCGATGAGAATGTCCTGACCTTCACCCGTGGCGTTCCGGCGGAGCGACCCGTGACCCTGTATCAGCATCAGCCGCAGGCGACTTCATGGATCGTAAGCGACATGCCGGCGGGCCTGTCCTTGTCGCAGGACAAGGGCGAGTTGAACGAGCGCGGCGGGTACGAGCAGCGGATGACGCTGCGTTATGACGGCAAGGGCGCGGTCGGGCCGGTGACGCTGCGCTGCGGCGAGCAGCCGGTGGTCGTCCATGCGACCGTGCTCGCCCCGCCCAGGGTCGAGCCGGACACGGCGATCGAGGACGAACGCCGCGTCACCATGCCTGCGCTCGCGGCGCGCTATGGTGGAGATTGGGAAGCGATCCCTGACCTCGGCAGCCAGCATGGCGCGTTGCGGGCCAGGCTGACCCTGCCGACGCGCGGCTCGGCGGCGCAAGGGACGCCCGCCACCTGGCGGTTTGCCACCATGAGCGAGGCCGGGGCCACCCTGCGCGTCGTCGCGCTGCCGACCCATCCCCGCGATCCCGCGCACGGCTTGCGCGCCGCCGTCCGGCTGGACGACGGCGAGTGGCAGACGGTCGATTTCGCGACCACGGGGCGCAGCGATCAGTGGCGGCAAAATGTCCTGACCAACACCGCCGTCGTAACCTTGCCGGTCAAGAGCTTCGCCGCCGGGCATCACCGGGTGGCGATCGTGCCGCTCGATCCCGGACTGACCCTCGATCGTGTCGAGCTGGTGCTCGATGGCGCTCGCCCGCTTTACGCGCCCCTCCCGGAGACTGCCCGATGACCGTGACCCGCCGCACCCTGCTCGCCAGCGGGCTGGCCGTGCCCGCGCTGGGCAAGCCCGTTCTGGCGGCGAACGCCCGGCTCGAACTCGACAGCGGCGATGCGCCCGCGCCCTTCGACGCGATGCCCGAACCGCCATTCGTCTCCGATCCGGGGCTGCTCCGGCTCGATAGCGGCTGGCTGTTCCACAAGGGCGACATCGCGGTGCCGCCGATCCTGGGGCATGAGGAAAGCTATCAGAATGCCAAGGCCGGGATCGCGCAGGGGGCGGCGGCGGTCAGCTATGACGATAGCGACTGGCGCAGCGTCGAACTGCCGCATGACTGGGCGATGGAGGAGGTGGTCGATCCCCAGGCCAATGTCGCGCAAGGGTATCGGCGGCGCGGGATAGGCTGGTATCGCCGCACGCTGAAATTGCCCAGCGAATGGCGTGGTCGCTATCTGGAGGTGCAACTCGGCGCGGCGGCGACCAACGCGAAGGTCTGGTTCAACGGCGTGCTCGTCGCGCACAGCTTCAGCGGCTATACCGCCATCCTGATCGACATCACCCCCTATGCCCGGTTCGGCGAGGAGGTGAACACGCTCGCCGTCCGCGTCGATGCCGAGACGATGGAAGGCTGGTGGTATGAGGGCGCGGGGCTTTATCGCCACAACTGGCTGGCGGTGCGCGACGGGGTGAGCATCGTCACCGATGGCCTGCACGCCGATCCGCGTCGCGAGGGTACGGGCTGGACGGTGCCGATCGCGCTGACCGTCTCCAACGTCCAGAAGACGGCGGCGACCGTGCGGGCCGAGGCGGTGCTGATCGACCCGGCGGGCCGCACCATCGGTCGGGCGGAGACGGACGTGACCGTCGATCCGCTCAAGACCGCCGAGGCGAAGGTCGCGATCCCGGTTGCGTCGCCGCAACTCTGGTCGGTCGACCAGCCGACCCTCTACCGGGTGGAGACGCGGCTGCTGCGCGACGGCAAGCCCATCGACGCCCGCGCCACCCGGATCGGTTTCCGCGAAATCCGCTTCGATGCAGGCACCGGCTTCTACCTCAACGGCGTGGCGACCAAGATCAAGGGCGTCTGCGTCCATCAGGACCATGCCGGGGTCGGCGTTGCCATGCCCGATGCGATGTGGGAATGGCGCATCCGGCGGCTGAAGGCGATGGGTTGCAACGCGCTGCGCTGCTCGCACCATGCGCCCGCGCCCGAACTGCTCGACGCCTGTGACCGGCTGGGGATGCTGGTCATGGACGAGAACCGCAACTTCAACCCCAGCCCGGATTACCTGCGCCAGCTGGAGTGGCTGGTCCGCCGCGACCGCAATCACCCTAGCGTCTTCCTCTGGTCGGTCTTCAACGAGGAGCCGATGCAGGGCACCGAGCAGGGCTATGAGATGGTCCGCCGCATGGCCGAGGCGGTGAAGCAACTCGATACCTCACGCCCCGTCACGGCGGCGATGAACGACGGAATGTTCTCGCCCCTGAACGTGTCGGATGCGGTCGATGTGATGGGCTTCAACTACCAGCATCGCCGCTATGACAGCTTCCATGCGGCGCATCCGACCAAGCCGATGACCAGCTCGGAGGATACCAGCGCGTTCATGACTCGCGGCGTGTGGAAGACCGACATGGCCGCGCATGAAGTCAGTTCCTACGACACCGACGCCGCCGAATGGGGCCTGACCCATCACGAAAGCTGGCGGATGATCGACACGCGGCCCTTCGTCGCGGGGACGTTCGTGTGGACGGGCTTCGACTATCATGGCGAGCCGACGCCGTTCGAATGGCCGACGACCAGCAGCGTGTTCGGCATCATGGATTTGTGCGGTTTCGCCAAGATGGCCTTCCACCTGCGCCGCGCACAATGGGTGGACGATGCGCCTGCCCTCGCCATCGCACCGCACTGGACCTGGCCGGGGCGCGAGGGGCAGGCGATCCGGGTAATGGTGCTAACCAATGCCGAGACGGTCGAGTTGCGCCTGAACGGAAAGAGCTTAGGCACGAAGACGGTCGACCGGTTGGCGATGCCCGAATGGCAGGTGCCCTATAGCCCCGGACGGCTGGAGGCGGTCGGCTATCGCGCCGGGCGCGAGGTGTCGCGCACGGCCGTCGAAACGGCAGGGCAGCCGGTCGCGTTGAAGCTGGTCGCGGATCGTGGCGGGATGCTGGGCACGGGCAGCGACGTCCAGCCCTTCACCGTGATGGCGGTCGATGCGCGCGGGCGGGTGGTGCCGGATGCGGATGCCCCGGTGAGCTTCCGGGTGACGCGGGGCGCGGTCATCGGGGTCGGCAATGGCGATCCCAACGATCATGACTCAGAGGTCGTGCCTGCACGTCGTCTGTTCCACGGGCTGGCCCAGGCGCTGGTCCGTGCCGAGGCGGGGGCGGGGACGCTGACGGTCGAGGCGACCGCGCCGGGCTTGAAACCCGCGCGCGCCACGGTGCGGGTGATCGCCGCCGAGCCTCTGCCCGCGCTTCCTGCCACCCGGCCGGTGGCGATGCTGACCGACTGGAAGCGAAGCGACTTCACCGCGACCCGGCCCGATCCGCTGCGGCGTTATGCGGGCAACGATATGAACAGCCTGGTCTATGCGCGGCCCGGACGGCTGGAGGGACCGGGCGAGGGCGTGTGGTCGACCTATCGCACCAGCTTCAAGCCGCGCCCCCGGATCGCGGAGCAGGGTGGCGCGGTGGTCTTCGCCGAGGTCGTCGGCCGCGCGGAGGCTTGGGTGGACGGAGTGAAGCGGGCGGAGAAGACGGACTTTGGGGCTGCGCCGCTGGTGGTGCCGTTCCCGGCCGGGGCGGGCGAGCGGCAGGTCGTGCTGGTCGTGGAGGCGGCGCCCGGCAGGGCGTCCGGCTTGGGGCGGACGATTTCCGTGCGGGAGCGTTAACCCGTGCGCTTCGACTTCGCTCAGGCTGAACAGAATTCGGACCCCCGTTCAGCCTGAGCATAGTCGAAGGCCAAGGGTCAAACCTTCAAGATAATCCCCTTGCGATCCAGCACCCACCCGAACCCGCAGCAGATCAGCGTATAGACCAACGCGCAAAGCAGGGACCCCACCGGCCCCGGCGCGACCGGCTGAAACGCGTTGAGGCCGACCCAGGTATAAAGCCCCTCGCCATCGACATGGATCAGCTCAAGCACGACGACGAGCAGCTCGGAAAACAGATAGATGGCGAGCGGATTGCGCCCCAGCATCTGGAGGAAGGACCGCCCGACCTTCACGCCGCGTATCTCGACCAGCCACAGCACCGCGCCCAGCAGGATCAGGTCGATGCCGACGGTCAGCGCGACGAACGAGCCGGTCCACATTTTCTTGCCGATCGGCAGCATCGGCGACAGCAGCAGCGCCACGACGACCAGCCCGGCTCCGATCGCCGCCAGCCGCCCGACGGTCGCCGCGTGCTTGCCCCAGCGCTGGATGGCCAGCCCCGTCAGATAACCCGCGATGACATTGGCGGTAGCGGGCAGGGTGCCGAGCAATCCCTCGGGATCGAAGCCATGGTCCTTCTTATACAGATGCTCCGGTCCGATCAGCCACAGATCGAACAGCGTACCCGCATTCTTATACCGTCCGAACGCCTCGCCCGCCGGGCTGAGGCCGACCAGGATCGCCCAGTGCGCGACGACCAGACCGATCGCGACCATCACCAACTGGCTGGGCTTCAGATAGCGCGCACACAGCGCCCCCAGCAGATAGCAGAGCGCAATGCGTTGCAGCACGCCGGTCAGCCTTGTGTCGGCAAAGGGCTTGGCGACCCAGCTCCCGTCCGGCTGGTGGGTGACGAAGGGGAACCAGTACATCAGCACGCCGAGCAGGAAGATAAGGGCGGCGCGCTTGAATACCCGGCGCAGGAAGACATGTTCGGGCATCGGCCGGGTCAGTGCGAAGCTCATCGCGTTGCCGACCGCGAACAGGAAGCTGGGATAGATCAGGTCGGCCAGCGTGAAGCCGAACCACGGCGCGTGCTGCAACTGGGTAAAAGCCCCGCCCGCGCCCGCCGTGTTGACCACGATCATCAGGAAGATGGTCGCGCCCCGGAACATGTCGAGCGAGGCGAAGCGCTCGGGTCTGGCGGTCATGGTCGTCACCGGGCGGTCTCCTGCATCAGGGCGCGGACCTCGGCCACCGGGTCGGCGGGCGCGCTGGCCTTGTAGGGGCGGGGATCGGCGACCCAGGCCTTTTCCCAATCGAGCAGCCTGGCCGTGAACGCGGCATCGTCGACCGGCCGCTTGGCGAGGGCGGCGGTGCGTGCCTCGGCCAGATAGGTGGTCCAGCGGGGCAGGTAATAATCGGAATACATGCCCGCCCAAGCCTTGGACGCGTAATCGCCCAGATGGCCGCGCCCGCCCCAGATGGTCACCTGCGCCTTGGCATTCTGTTCGTAGGCGGTCTTTTCGGCGGGCGTATCGCCATAGGCCCGCGCATCGGCGATCCAGCTGGCGAGGCTTTCCTGCTGTCCGCCGATCAGATGGTCGATGGCAAGGGCCAGCGCCTTGACCCGCGCCGTCTCTCGGTCGCCGGTCGCGACATCGCCCTTCTGATAGGCGGTGACGGCGGCCTTCACGCTGTCGTCCAGCGACAGGCTGGCGGCGTGGCGGGTCAGGTCGACGATATCATAGCGGTAGAGCGGGCTGGCACCATAGGCCGGCGCGAGCTTGAGCATTGCGGCGATCCCGGCACGCAGCTTGGCGCGGTCGCCCGGTTCGGCGGGATAGGTCGGCGCATCGGCGGCGGGGCGCTTGAAGAAGAGATAGGCGCCCGCCCGTTCGTTCCACCAGCGCGGCGTCCAGTAGCGCACGTCATAGGCACCCGCGACCACGTCCTGCCATGCTGCCGTCATCGCCGGATCGCTCCGGCCATAGCGGGCGGTGGTGTAGCGGCTCAGCCAGGGGCCGAGACCCATGTCGCCGCCCGGCCAGGCCACATCATAGGCATAGTCGTAGATCAGGCTATTGCTGTGCAGCCCTTCGGGGAACATGCCGAAGCCGCGCACATTCCCGCGCCCCTTGTCGGCGAACATCGCCGCCACGTCGCGGCGATAGAAATCGGGCGCACCATAGACCGGGTTGCTGCCGCCATAATTATGGACATAGCCGTAAATCCAGTTCTTGCCGTCGAAGCCGTTCGTCGTCTTCCAGATGCCCGGATAGCGATCGTTGCCGATGTCGAGGATCAGCATCTTCTCGTCCGGCACGTCGCGCAGGAAGGCGGCGATGGCGTCGGGCGTCCAGAATTTCTTGTCCGCCCCGAACAGCCAGCCCTGCATCACCCAGGTCGCCCCCGGCGCGGCGGCGGCGATCGCGGCGTAGAGCCGCTGGCCATAGGCCGCCAGCCGGGCGTCGCGGACTTCGCGGGGCAGGGCGGCCGCCTTGGTCGCCGCGTCCAGTGCAGGTGTGTTGGCCGTCGCGTCGCCATAAGCGGCATTCACGGTATCGCTGCCATCCTCGGCGATGGGCGGCACCATCTCGTTAAAGGCGTCGGCGAGATAATATTGCCCCGGCCCGTATTCGGCGGTGTAGAGTTGCAGGAAACGCTTGGCGAGCGGGGCGAACAGCGGATCGGACGGGTCGAGCCAATAGGTGCCCTCGAACCCCTCCCAGGATCGCATCTTGTAGATCCGCGCCTTGGGATGCGCCTCGGCAAAGGCCTTGGGCACATACCCGGCAAAGGCGGGCAGGATCGGCGTCATGCCCAGGTCGCGCATCCGGGTCAGGATACGCTTTTGCAACGCGTGCTTCTTGTCGATCCACCCGGTGGGCAGGGGCGCGCGATAGCCCTCAATATTGCCCATGCGTTGCCACGGCAGGAACGCGGGGCCGGAGAAATGCTGCGCCAGTTGCGCCTCGCTCAACCCCTGCTCGCGCCATAGCTGGCGCCAGACATAATCCTGCCCCTCCATGGCCAGCGGCATGTCGACGCCGTGCACCGCCATCGCGTCGATCTCGCGTTCCCAGCGGGCCCAGTTCCACCAGGGCGTCGTATAGCCATAGGTGCAGGTATTCAGATAGGCGCGGATGTTGAATGGCGAGGAGACCCAGCCGCTGTCGCCGGGAGTCAGACGGGTCATCGGACTGACGCGATTGCCCTCCCAACTGACCGACAACCGCCCTTGCGCATTCAGCATCGCCGCCGCCCCGCGCACCGCCGCGACCGGGGATGAGGCCTCGACCTTCAACCGGTCATGATCCACCCGGACCCGGTAGCGGGGTGCGGTCGAAGGCTGGATCGCGACCGAAACCTGCCGCTCCGGCACGCCCAGTCGCCGGAGCGCGGCGCGGGCGGCCTGTCCGCCATCGCTTTGGGCATGGGCCGCCGAGGTGGTGACGAACAGTGTGCCGATCAGGCCGAGCGCGGGGAGTAAGGTCTTCACGGGCGGCATTGTCCTCAAGGAAATCCCGAAAGGAAAGGGCGAACCGACCGTCCGGTCGACCCGCCCCCCACTCGGGTAGATCAGAACCGCGTCGACACCGACAGGTAGAAGGAGCGGCCATAGAAGCTCGTCTCCTGCCAGATCGCGGGATTGTTGTTGTAATAGGCCTGTTCGCGGCTGTTGTTCAGGTTGATGATCCCGGCCGCGAAGCTGAGCGTCTCGTTCGGGGTATAGCCTGCGCTCAGGTCGAACTGGGTGCGGCCGCGCACCGTATGCCCCTCGGTCGCGAAGAAGCTGTCCGCGCCGTTCTGGACATAGGAGCTGCGGTAATTGGCCGACAGGCGCAGGCTGAAGTGGCAGTTTTCCCAATAGGGCGTGATGTTGACCGTGTCCTTCGACAGGTTGCGCACGGTAAAGCCGGTGCCGATCGCCACCTGCGTCGGGATGACGCGGGTGTAATTGGCCATGAAGCCGAAGCCGTCGACCGGCAGGATGCGGTCGAGCGACTGGTTCCAGCTGAACTCGACGCCCCGGATGCGGATGATGCGCGGGTCGTTCGACGTCTGGGTGACGTTGTAGATATTGCCCGAACTATCGACGCAGTCGCCGCTCGACGCGCGGTTCAGTGTCGTGCCCCGGAACGAAGCCGGGCAGACCAGCGATGAGAAGGTGCCGTTCTTCACCCATTTGTAGAAGCCGTTGACCGAGATCGCACTGGCCGCGCCATAATACCATTCCGCGCCCAGATCGATCTGATCGGCGGTCAGCGGCTTCAGGCCCGCCTGGCCCAGATCGACGGTGACGGTGTTGGTCCCGGCGGGGAAGGTGTTCGCCACCGAGGAGGTCGTTTGCGCCATCGAGGTATTGGCGTCCAGGATCGGGCGGACCAGCACCTTGGCGGCGGCGAAGCGCAGTTGCAGCTTGGAGGTCGGCTCCAGCACCAGGTTCAAATTGGGCAGGACGTTCTGATAATCCTGGCGCGACGTGTAATCGCCGATCTTGTTGGTGACATTGGTATAGGATCCGGTACGCGGGGCGGTGATATTGCCCTTCACCACCTGTAACGTATGCTCGTACCGCACGCCGACATTGCCGCGCAGCGGCGCGTCGAACAGCGTCGTGTCGATATTGGCCATCGCGTAGACCGCCGGGATATAGCGATCGACGGTATAGCTGGATTCCGGCGCGGGCAGGTCCGGCACGCTGATCCCGGCCCCGGCCAGCGCCTGGCTGTACGCGCCGATATCGGGGGCGATCCAACTGGTCGGGATGCTGCCCATGCCGTTCAGGAAGCCGCCGACCGGATAGCTGCTGCTCGACAGCGCCGGGAAGACGGTGGCGGTGGCGCCGGGGCGGTTGGCCAGCGAGGCAAGGTCGTGGCGGCCGACATCGCGCACGAAGCTCTCATGCCGATACTTCGCGCCGACCGCGAACTGCGAGATCGGGCCCAGCGACACGTCCTTGGTCACGTCGCCCTGACCGGAGATTTCCTTGCCCGTCGTCCGGCGGGTCGCGCCGACCGGAAACTCGTTCCGCACCAGCGTCGAGCGGTTGTAGAGCGCCGGGTCGGTCAGATTGGCCGCCACGCTGTATTTGACGTTGAACGGATCGGTGATGTCCAGCGTGGCCGAGGGGATGGTGACGCCAAGGATCGCGGCATCCTCGCGCGAATAGGCATGGCCGCGCGTATAGTTGCCAACCGCGCGCGCGGTCCAGCCATCCTCGCCCCGCCACTTGGCGCTGAGCGTATAGCCCTGGCTCGACAGCTTGCGGGTTTCCTCCTGGCGGTTGTTCTCCAGTGTGAAGTTGGTCGCGGTCGTGACCATGGAGGCGCCGTTCGCCACACTGACCGGGGTCAGGCGTGCGGTGTTGAACAGGAAGACCTGCTGGTTGACGTCGTAATGGGTGTCGTCACGCGCATAGATGGCGTTGGCGTCGATCTCCCACTGGTCGTTGGGCCGCCACTGCACGCCTCCGCTGCCCATGATCTGGTTGATCGAGCGGTCGATCCGGCGATAGCGCGGTCGGCGGGGCACGGCGATCGTCGCGCCGTTCACATTCTGCGTCGCCCAACGGTCCTGAAACAGATAGTCGGCGCGATCCTTCAGCTTCTGATAGCCCAGGTTCAGATAGACGCCGAGCGTCCCGCCCGCGAGTTGATCGACATAGCTGGCGCCGAATTTGGGCGTGATCGCGCGGCCCGCATATTCGGAATTCTGCGCCTTGGCCGAGAGCACGACTTTCCGCGTCTTGTAATCCAGCGGCTTCAGCGTGTTGATGTTGACCGTGCCGGACAGGCCGCCGCTGTCCATGTCGGCGGTCGGCGACTTGATGACCTGCACCGCATTGGCCAGTTCGGTCTGGATGATGTCGTAGCGGAAGCCGTCGGTGAAGTCGGCGCTCTTGAAGGTCTGGCCGTTGATCGTGGTCAGGGCGTATTGCGGACCCAGGCCCCGGATGCTGATCGTCGCACCGCGCCCGTTGATGTTCTGCATCTGCACGCCCGAGATGCGCTGGATCGATTCGGTGATGTTCTGCGCCGGGAACTTGCCGATATCCTCGGCCGAGATGCCGTCGCTGACCCGGATGTCCTTGCGCTTGGTGGCGAGGGCCGAGGCGATGCTCTGGCGATAGCCGGTGACGGTGATCTCGTTCTGGCCGTCCTCGGCCGCCGCCTGGGCCGTGTCGGCGGTGGGTGTGGTCTGTGCCAGTGCGGGTGCGGCCCCCGCGACCGCCACCAGGCAGGCCGTGCCGTGAAGCAGGGCCGTGCGCGTCAGGCGTCGTTTCTGGTTTGGTTGCGATACAGTCATGGTCTTCCCCCCAAGTCGACCGGCCCCCGACATGGCACCGGACGTCGAATCCGATCGGACGATGTCGCCGTCGCGCGGGCAGGGGGGAGCATCGGCCGGGACGGCAAAACCGTGCCCGAGCCCGTCGAGCCGGACCCATTGCTTGCGTCGAACCGCGTCACCTTCCACCGATCACCGTCACGACCCCCGCTGCATTTTGCAGTCGTGGTGGCGCGCTCCGTTGATCGAAAACGTCTTCCTGCTTCGCGATGTTGTTATCTTATGGTCTTATCGGTGACATGGAATGGTCTGACCTGTCAACGGTTGCAGCTCGCCGATTGGTCAAAATTATTGCACTTGGATTGAGGCGGAAAAACCGTTCCAGATCAGCGATATGAGCCTCCTCCAAATGACAAAAGCCGCCTTGTGGGCGGCTTCCGTCCCAAAAAAAGGAAGGGCGGTCCGGTCCACATGGCCGTCCGCCCTCCAGGGGGGAGGTTTAAAAGCGCGTCGATGCCGAGAGGTAGATGGTGCGACCCGTCCGGCTGGCGAGCTGGAAGGTGTTCGCGTTGGTCTGGTAAGCGTCTTCGTGCGTGTTGTTCAGGTTGATGATGCCCGCCGTGAAGCTGAGATAGCTGGCGGGATTGAAGCCCAGCGCCAGGTCCATCTGGGTGCGCGGGCGCACCACATGGGTCAGGCCGCCATTGACGAAGAAGCTGGACGCCGCATCCTGCACATACGAGCTGCGGTGGTTGACCGACAGCCGCACGCTGAACATCTCGTTTTCCCAATAGGGCGTCAGGTTCCAGGTCAGCTTCGACAGGTCGCGCAGGTTGAAACCGGTGCCGATCGCGCTGGCATCGGTGTCGACCATAGTGACGTTGCCGACCGCGCCGAAGCCCTTGACCGGCAGGATCGCATCAAAATTCTGCGATGCGCCCAGTTCCAGCCCCTTGATATGGATGACCCGGTCGTCGTTCAGCACCCGGCTGAAGCTGTAGTCGGTCTTGAGATCGGCCGACTGGCAATCGCTGACCACGCCGTTCAGCGCCACGCCGTCGAACGAGCTGGGGCAGTAGAATTGGGTGAAGGTGCCGTTCTTCACCGCCTTGTAGAACCCGGCCAGCGTGATCGAGTTGCCCTTGCCGTGGTAGAATTCCAGGCTGAGGTCCAGCTGGTTGGCGGTCAGCGGCTTCAACCGGCTCTCGCCCTGCGCCACCGAGACGCTCGGACGCAGGCTGGTGGTGACGCGGCTGATCGTGTCGGCCATCTGCGTCTGGCTGTTGAGCAGCGGGCGGACCAGCACCTTGGCGGCGGCGATGCGGGCGACCAGGCGGGGCGTCAGGTCCAGCGCGAAGCTGGCGCTGGGCAGGACATTGCCATAATCCTGCACGACATGCTGCTGGCCCAAAAGGGTCGCGTCGCTGCCGGTGCCGTTCGTCAGGCTGCTGGTGACGTTCTGATGGGTGTGTTCGTAGCGGACGCCGACATTGCCGCGCACGGGCAGGCTGAACAGCGTGCCGTCGATATTGGCCATCGCATAGACCGCCGGGATATAGCGATCGACCTTGTAGGTGTTGGGCCAGTCGGGCGTGTCGGGCACCGAAATGCCCTTGTCGCGCAGGATCTGCTGCCACAGCGGGGCATTGACCGACAGGAAGCTGTGCGGGATCGACATCGACCCGCCCAGGAAGTTGTTCACCAGCACGCCGGTCTTCGACAGGTCGGGGATCCAGGCGAATTCGGGATAGGTCACGGGATCGCTGACATCGGCGTCGCGGTCGTGGCGATACGCCTTGGTGTCGAAGCTTTCGTGATGATATTTCGCGCCGATGACCAGCGCCTTGATCCCGTGCCAGTCGAGATCCTGGGTCAGGTCGGTCTGGATCGCGCGGTCGCGGGCTGACTGGATATGCGTCGCACCGTCGACAAAGGCGTACCAGGTGCGGTTCGCCATATTGTAGATCGATCCGTCGGTCAGGCTGGCGGTGTTCCAGCGGACGTTGAACGGATCGGAAATGTCGAGCTGGCCGCCGTTCGCGAAGCGCACCTCGTCGATCGTCGCCCATTCGTACAGCTTGGCATCACCCTGGGTATAGTGGCCGACCGCATGGATATGGGTGGTGTCGGTCGGGCTCCAATTGACGGTGCCGGTATAGGCCTGGGTCTGTAGGTTGCGCAGTTCGGGCTGGTCGTTGTTGTCGACGTTGAAATTGCTGATCGAAATCTTGTCGGCCACACCATTGGACGTGCCGTTCACCGTCACCGCCGAGGCGGCCCAGCGGCCGAAGACCATCTGGCGGGTGTCGTAACGTGTATGGTCGCGCGAATATTCGCCCTGCAACAGGACCTCGAAATTGTCCTGCGGCTTCCACTGGATCGCGCCGCTGCCCATCAGCTGCTCGGTGTCGCGGTCGATCCGGCGATAGCGGAGATTGCCCGGCACCTGAACATTGGCGGCGCCGGCGACGGCGCCCGGCTGATACCAGTTCTTGATGAACAGATAGTCGCCGCGATCCTTCAGCTTCTGATAGCCGACGTCCAGCATGACGCCGATCGTGTCGTCGGCGAAGCGCTTGATATAGGCCGCGTTGACCTTGGGCGTCGCGTCCTTGCGATAGTCGGAATAATAGCCCTTGATCCCGGCGATGAAGCTGGGGCCCTTATAGGCGAGCGGCTTGACCGTATCGATGTTGACGGTGCCCGCCAGGCCGCCCGTGTCCATGTCGGCGGTCGGCGACTTGATGACCTGGATCGCGCTCGCCAGATCGGTCTGGATGATGTCGTAGCGGAAGCCGTCCTTGAAGTCGGCGCTGGCGAAGGTCTGGCCGTTGATCGTGGTGCGGGCATATTGTGGGCCCAGGCCACGGATGCTGATCGTCGAGCCGCGGCCGTTGATGTTCGACATCTGGACGCCCGCGATACGCTGGATCGCTTCGGTGATGTTCTGGGCGGGGAATTTGCCGATATCCTCCGACGAGATGCCGTCGGTGATGCGGATGTCGTTGCGCTTGGCGGCGAGGGCGGAGGCGATGCTCTGGCGATAGCCGGTGACGGTGATCTCGTTCTGCGCATCGGCCCCGGCGGTGTCGGCCTGGGGCGTTGCCTGTGCGGCATCCGAGGCGGCGGCGATGCTGGTGGTGGAAGCGGCGGCGGGGCCGCTGGTCTGTGCCATGGCCGGCGCGGCGATCATCGCCGAAGCGGCCCAGGCCATCGTGAAGGCCGTCGTGTGAAGCAGGCGTTTGCGCCGAAGACGCGACGCATCGTGGCACGGTGACATGGTCATGCTCTTTCCCTCCCTCTGATCCCTGCGCGGGCACATCGCGCCGGGCTTCCCCGAGACTTTGCCGGATAGGACCCTTGTGACCGGCGGAAAGCAGGGGGCGTCGGCGACCGGAACGGGGTGAGCGTTCACGGACCGGGATCGGCCGTCTCATCTGCTACGTCGGGACGCGGAGCCTGTCCGAAGTCCGCCGTCATAAGGGCCGCCTGATCCTTTGGACCATGTGCGACCGTCACGCCGAAAGACCGAATATTTCTTCCTGCATCGCGGTGTTGTAATCTTATGGTCTTATCGGTGACATGGAATGGTCATGCCTGTCAACGGGGCCGGAAATGGTTCCACGCAAAAATTGGTCAGAACAGTCATGCGTAGAAAATAATCACTATATTCTAGCGAGTTACAAGTTATGAAGATTTTGTTATGAAAGGTCCCCCGGGGCACATTCATGCCGATCCGGTCTCCCGCGGACGCAATGAGCCGACCGCTGCAACGTCGAGTCTGAATTGGTATTGCGCCTATTGGTTGGGCCAATTGGCCTATTTGATCCGGCCGGTACGCGATACATGGATGGTCTGGCCATCATCCCTGACCGAAAGGTCGAACAGGGCACCGATCAACGTCAGGCTCTCGACCGGCGTGTCCAGTCGGAACCGACCGTTGAACGTCTCCTCCGCCAGGGCCGGATCGGCCAGCCGGATCGGCCGCGCGCTGTAACGGCCCAGCCGGGCGACCGCATCGCCCAGCCGGATCCGGTCGCCGCTCAGCCAGCGGTCCTGCCACCCCTGATAACGGGCGATGTCGAAGTCGTGCACGACGATCCGCCCCGCGCCTGCCTCCGCCCAGTGGCCGCCGGTCACGACCACTGCCGCCTGACCCGGCACGGTCAGCCGCACGCGCCCGCGATAGACGCGAAGCTCGCTATGCCCCGCGCCGCGATCCACGCTGAAATTCGTTCCCAGCGCGACCATCTGGCCTTCGGGTGTGGTCACGGCAAAGGGGCGGGTGGCGTCGTGCCGCACCTCGAACCGGGCCGCTCCGCTTTCCAGCCTCAGGTCGCGGCCACTGCCCGAAAAGGCGATGGCAACGCGTGAGTTCGCATCGAGCGTCATGTCCGAGCCATCGGGCAGCGCCACCTGGCGCTGCTGTCCGACCGTCGAGGCATAGACCTGCTCGACTGGCGCCGCGTCCGGGGTCGCGACATGCCAGACGAACGGCGCGGCGATGATGGCGGCCAGCCCGGCGGCGAGGCCCATCGCCACCCGGCGGCGGCGCACCGTCCCCGATGCCACCCAGCGACGGGAACGTGCGCGGGGCGGGGGAATGGCGGTATCGCGCGAGGCCTGCTCGACCACATCGAGCAGCGCCGGATCGCCCAGCAACTGCACCATCCGCGACAGCGCAGCGCGGTGCTCGGGCACCGCGTTCAGCCACGCGCCCAGCTCGACCCGTTCGTCGGGCGACAGCGTATCGAGCCGGTCGGCCCAGTCGGCGGCCTGCTCCAGCATGGTTTCGCGATCAGTCATGCAGGCGGCCTCCCCGCACGGGCAGGTCGTCGATACAGCCGTCCAGATCGATCATCGCGCGGACCAGATGCTTCTTCACCGCTTCGATGCTCAGGCCCATGTCCTCGGCGATCTGCTGGCGCGACTTGCCCTCCAGATGTCGTTCGACAAAGACCGCACGGCGCTGCGCGGGCAGGCGCGACAGGGCTGCCTGAAACCGGTCGTAACGCTGGCGATAGTCGAGGATCTCATCGGCCAGCGGCAGGGCGCAGGCTATCTCGGGATCGACCGGCGCATGATGCTCGCCACCGCGCCGCGCGCGATTGTAGATGACCGAGTCCGCCACGCGAAAGCCATAGGCAAGCGGCTGGTCGATGACCTGCTTCCGCTCCTGCTCGATGACCCGCATGATCGCCTCCTGCACGATATCCTCCGCCTGTTCGGGTTCGCGGATTCGCCTGCGGACATAGGTCAGCAAACGCTCGCGCCCCTCCGCGATCCAGGCGTTCGCGGCGGTCATTCGGTCCCGTTCAGGAAGAGCCGGTTGCATCGCATCCGGGGACAATCCTCGTCGAAAAAACACCGCGCCGGCCCGTGACGGGCCGACGCGGCACAGGGGGCCCTTGATATCCCGCACGGGCAGGACATCAAGGGCGTTGGGATCAGGATCAGAAGGTGACGCGGATACCGCCCAGCAGCGTCGAGCCCGAACGGGTCACGACGTACAGACGCCGGGTGCTGTTCGAATATTGCCGCTCGCGCTGGTTGGTCAGGTTGATGCCGTTCAGCGTCAGCTGGACGTTCTTCGTGACCGAATAATGCGCCGACATGTCGACATAGACCGTGCCCTCGAACCCGGTCACGTCCTGGTCCGGCCCCAGCGCCGTCAGCACCGGCGAGGCGCTGAAGATATAGCCGCTGCGGTAATTGGCCGACACGCGGGCGTCGAACGCCTTGTCCTGGTAATAGAGCGTCGCGTTGGCGTTGTACTTGCTCAGGCCCTCCAGCGTCGTCGGGATGCTGCCCGCATAGATCTTCGAATAATCCAGCCGCGAGTCGACATAGGTGAAGTTCACCGCCGTCCCCAACCGGTCGAAGGGGGCGGGCAGGAACTTGAAGTCGGTCTGGCCGGACAGCTCGATGCCGAACAGGTTGGTCTTCGCCAGATTGACGGGGCGCGAATAGCTGTCGACCACCGTCGATCCGGTCACGCCCGGATAGAGATTGTCGGGCAGGCCCGTCTGCGAATAGGGCACATTGTTGACCGTCTGGGTCGAGATATAGCCGTCGAGATTCTTGTAGAACAGGGCGGCGGCGACATAACCGACCGAGCCGAAATAATATTCGGTCGAGATATTATAGTCGTTCGACTTGTACGGGCGCAAATTCGGGTTGCCGATCGACACGGTGACATTGCCATTGTCGTTCGTCACCGAGCCATTGACCGCCAGCGCACCGAGCGCGGGACGGTTGATGTTCTTCGACGCGGCGAAGCGCAGCATCAGGCCGGGGTTCAGCTCGAAGATCAGGTTGGCGGCGGGCAGCACGCCCTCATATTCGCCGCGCACCGTAACTGGGCCGACATTGGCCGTGCCGTTCGAGGTGACGGTGGTGCGATAATAGCGCGCACCGATATTGCCGCGGAACGGGATGCCGCCCAATATGTGGTTCCAGTCATACTGGACGAAGCCCGCCGCCGTCCGCTCCTCGACCGCATAGACGCCGATCTTGTTGGTCAGATATTGCGACCGGTCGATTCCCAGCGTCTGGAGCATCTTGGGGAAGTTGACGATCGTCCAGTCCTGGCCCGAATAGCCGGTATAGGTCTGGGCATAGGCGCTGGGGTTGGCGTTGACCTTGCCCGACACGAAGCTGCTGGTCAGGATATTGTCCTGCTCGGCATAATAGCCGCCATTGGCGAAGCGACGCCATTCGCCGCCCACGCTGATCGTGTCGTCGGGGCTGAACTTATAGTCGAAGCGGCCCTTGACGTTGTCGAATGCCGAATCCTGGAAGGTGTTGTTGGCGTACAGGCGCTTGGCGTGCCAGAAATTGGGGTCGGCCGTGTTGAACTTGTACGTGTTGACCAGCGAATAGGTGCCGCCGCGATAGTCGGAGATGACGTCGCCGAACCCTTCGAGGGTGAACTTGTCGTTGACCGGCATGTCGTAACGCGAACGCTCGACACCGCCCAGCCAGGTGAACTTCAGGCCTTCGACCAGCTCGGCATCGCCGCTCAGCACGACCTGCTTGAAGACGTTCTTGGTGTTCTGGACGCGGGTTTCGGTCGACGCCTTGCCGCCCGACACGTCGAGATAGGTCACCTCGTTACGGTCGTTCCACTGGATCGCGTTGACGCGCGAGTTCGGATAGACGGTGCCCGCAAAGGTCTCGCCGCCGCCCAGCCAGGTCGAGCTGCCGCCGCCGCGCGAGGCGAGGTGGGTCTCAAACCGGTCGCCCTTGAACTGGCCGTACAGGCCGTCGAGCGTGACATGGACCTTGTCGGTCGGTGCCCACTGGATCGACGAGGTCAGGCCGATCCGCTCCTGCTTGCTGTCCCACACCGACAGGCGGTTGCCGCGCGCGAACAGCAGGTCGCCCGAATTGATCTTGGCCTGCTCGGCGGCGGTCAGGGCGCTGATGTTGCTGCCGTTCGCGCGGTTGCGGCGCCAGCGATAGGTGTCGAAACCTTCCTCACGGGTGTTGCGGCGGCTATATGCGCCCGACACCACGATGCCGAAATTGCCCCAGTTCTTGGAGATGAGGCCGGTCAGGCGCGGCTGGAAATCGCGGGTCAGCGTGTTGCTGCCGCCCTGCGCCGACAATGCGATCTTGCTGCCCTTGTAGTCGAAGGGGCGAGCGGTGAAGAGGCCGACGGTGCCCGCCAGACCGCCCTCGGTCTGCTGCGCCTGGTACGACTTCTCGACATCGACATGGTTGAACAGTTCGGCGGCGAACAGGTTGAAGTCGAAGGCGCGGTCGCGCGTGCTCTGGCCGCGGCTGTCCTGCGGCGAGTCGACATTGCCCAGCACCTCCATGCCGTTCAGCTGGACTCGGGTGAAGTCGGGGCCCAGGCCGCGCAAGGAGATGCGGCGACCTTCGCCCGCTTCGCGGTTGATCGCGACGCCCGGCAGGCGCTGCAGCGCCTCGGCCAGGTTCAGGTCGGGGAAGGCGGCGATGTCGGAGGCCGAGATCGAGTCCTTGATGATCGTCGCGTCACGCTTCGAGTTGCGCGCCTGCGCCAGGCTGGTGCGGTATCCGGTGACGACGACATCGCCCCCTTCGTTGGTCGCACCACCGGTGGCCTCGGCCACCTGTTCGGCCTGATCCTGCGCCAGTACCGGCTGCGCGACAAACAGCGCGCTCGACGCCAGCAACAGCGTCCGCTTCGTTCCCATCACTTCAAACCCCCAAAAGACAAATCGCTCGTCCAGCCATAAGGACGATCGCGGGGAAGACGGGGGGCGCCGCCAAACGGGGACAAGGATTTTTGTAAAAGTTTTAAGACATTTATGGCGTTTTTGTTACAAGTTCGATCAGGCTTGTCTTGGGCGTTGAAAGTTTTGAAAGACCCTGTCCCCGATAGGCGGCCGACGGGCTCTTGGGGGCATTGGTCCAAGTCTTGGAAAGGGATGGGTAACATGGCGAAGCGGACAAGGCGTTGGGGGCTGGCGGCTTCGATGGCGCTCGTCACGCTGGCACCGGCGGCGGCGGCGGCGTCCGGGCGGGACACGGCTGGCGCACGGGAAACGGCGGGCTATCTGGCGGCGGGCGAGGGGCTGGACCTGGCGGCGGTGCTGCCCGGGCCGCCGACGCCGGGATCGCCGCGCGCGCTGGCCGATGCGCGGGCCTTTCGCGACAGCCGTGCGTTGAACGGCATGGCGCGGTGGCAACAGGCGACCGCCGATGTCTCCAGCGACCTGGGCGAGCGTTTCGCCACCGCGCTGGGTTTCCGGCCCGACTGGACCAAGCTGCCCATCACCGCTGCGCTGTTGGCGAAGTTCGATGCGGATCGCTCGGCGGCGATCGGATCGGCCAAGGCGCATTGGCAGTCGAAGCGGCCCTTTATCGGCAGCGACCTTCCGATCTGCGAGCCGCGCAGGCCTTCGCTGATCGCCAATGGCGACTATCCCTCGGGGCATACCGCGCATGGTTGGGGCTTCGCGTTGCTGATGGCCGAGTTGCTGCCCGATCGTGCCCAGCCGATCCTGGCGCGCGGGCGGGATTATGGCGACAGCCGCTGGATCTGCGGCTCGCACAGCCGAAGCGCGGTCGAGGGGGGCTATATGGCGGCCAGCGCCGTCGTGGCGCGGGAGCATGGCGATGCGGCATTCCGGCGCGACATGGCGGCGGCGGCCGAGGAACTGGCGCGCTACCGCACTAAAATCGCCAGTCCGCGCTGAGCGAGACGACCCGGCCCTGCTGCGCGCGGACGGTGACGACACCGCCATTGTCCCCGGCACGGACTTCGCCGCCCAGCGCGTCGCCCTGCATGATCGCGATCCGGTCGAACAGGTTCGTCGCGCGCAGGCGGAGCGTCAGTGCCTCGGTCGCGTCGAAACGCGCGCCCATATTCACCAGCGCAAAGCCGGGCAGCGCCAGACTGTTGGCATCGTCGGCATAGCGCCGTCCCATCGCCGACAGGTCGCCGTCCAGCGTGACGCCGGTGCCGGGCAGGGCGGCGCTGGCCGACAGGCTGGCCATGATGCGCGGCACCCGGCGGGGGATGCGGCCGCTCAGGTCCATGACCGTCACCGCGCCGTCGGTCAGGCTGGCGATGCGATAGGATTGCAGGCGCGGATCCTGCCATGTCACCGTCGCGCGTAGCGACAGGCCGGGCAGGGGAGCCGCCCCGGCCCCGACCTCCAGCCCGATGGTGCGCGCCGCCGCCTGATACGCACCGACCCGCACCGCGCCGGTCGCCGGATCGAGCGACAGGTCGGGCAGCGCGATGTCGGGAAAGCGGCTGGCGAACAGCGTTGCGTCCAGGCCGGTTGTGCCACGCCGCCAAATTAGCCCCAGCTCGGCCTGCTCGATGGTCAGCGCGCGGGGCTGGTCGCTGCCGCCGATGCGGAACACGCCCGGGTCGGGAAGTCGCATCGCACGGGTGGCGCGGGCGAAGGCGCCCAGCCGGTCGCTCGCCCGCCAGTGCACGGCCAGCGTCGCGGCGGTGCGGGCGATACGCTTTGCCCGCGCGTCCGACAGCCCCGACCCGACCGCGATCCGGTCGTCGGCCAGGGTCGTGGGATCGCCGCCGTCCATAAACATGGGACGCTCGACCGTCGCCGACAGCGCCGCCCGCTCGTGCCGCAGCCCCCAGTCGAGCCGCCAGCGCGGGCCCAACTGCCATTCGTCGGCGGCATAGAGCGCGATCATATGCTGCCGCCCCTGCACGGCCTCATAGGTCGAACCCGTGCTGAGCAGCCCCTCATCGGTCGCCCGACCCAGCACCCGCCCGCTGCCATCCAGGGCAACCAGATCGAGCCGTCGTCCCTGACCACGCGCCTCCAGCAGCGCACGGGCGACGGCCCGTCGAAAGTCCCAGCGATAACCGACGGCATAGAGCCCCAGCGTCAGGTCATGATGCCCCGCCGCCTCCAGCGCATGGGCATAGGAGAGATCGACGATCGCCTCGTTCAGCCGCGTATCCGCCGCCACCGGGTTCAGCACGATGACGCGGTCGTTGCCAGGCAGCGGCACAAAGGCGCTGCCGTCGCTCGCATGGCGTAATGCGATCTGCGTGGTGGCAGGGAAGGCGGCGGTCAGGCGCGGCAGCGCGTCGGCGAGGGCCTGTGCCGCCGGGATGGCGCCACCCGACGAGGACAGCGCATAACGCTCGGTTCGCGAGGCACGGTAATGGGCGCGCAGGTTCAGCACGCCGCCCGCGACCGGCTGACTCCAGGCCAGCGAGGGCGTCACCATACGGTTGCGGTTGTTGCGCCCCAGCGGCCGGTCGCCCAGCGCCGCAAAGCGCAGCCGGGTCAGCTCCGGCCCCAGAAAACTGCCTCGCCGGGGATCGAAGCCGGGCAGCGGCGTGATCCGCCTGCCGTCATACCGCATCGGAAAGGATGAGATGTTAAGCGTATCGTCGTCCAGCCCGTGCACCGCCAGCGACACGTTTCCTCCGCCGCCCAGATCATGGTCCGCGCGCACCCGAAACTGCCCGCCGCCCAGCGTCGAGGCGATGCGTCGAACCGTCGGATCGCGCGCCACCGATCCCCCCGCGATCACCCGCCAGTCGCCGCCGACCGGCCCGGTTGCATAGCCTTCCCAGCGGATCAGGCCATAATCGGTCGTGGTCGCCCGTATCTCCCCGCACGCCCGGTCGCGGGGTGCGCGGGTGCGCAGGTTCAGCACGCCGCCCGGCGCGTTGCTGGCAAAGATCGCCGAGGGACCGCCGCGCACATAGTCGCTGCTTTCGATCATCAGGTCGGGGCGGACGAACTGGTCGATATCGGTCCAGGGCAGCGTGTCGTGCTGCACCGGCAGCCCGTCTTCCTGCACCGCGATCGCCTGATACCCATCGAGCGGGATGCCGCGCACCCGGATGGTATTGGCCGCGACCCCGGCCGAGCTGTCCACCCAGAGCCCGGGCAGACCGGATAGCAATTCCGCCAGACTTTGCGGCGCCCGTCGCGCCAGTTCGACGGCATCGAGGTGCGAGGCGGAATAGCTGCGCTCCAACTCGCCCTGCACGGTCATCCCGCGACGGCCGCTGACGATCACATCGGGGCCGGTCATCGGGTCTTCGGGCGGCGGCGCGGGGCGGGCGCGAAGGGGGATCGCGCGCGGCACCGGCCCCAGCGCACGCACGACGATTCCGCCCGCGATCCGGCGGCAGGACAGAGCGGCGGGCGCGCACCAGCGGGCGAGCGCGGTCGACAGGCGCATCCGCCCATGCAGCGCGGGCGAACGTCGTCCGGCCAGATCGCCAGGCCGAGCGACCAGCGCCTCGCCTGCCTGACGCGCCAGCCGGTCGAGCCCGGCCCCCACCGGCTGGGCAGGAAGATCGATGGAGAGCAGGGGGTCACCTTGCGCGGCGACCAGCGCCAGCGCGACGAGCATCGTCATGGCCGCCCCCCTGGCGGACCGGAATTCATTCGTCTCCTGCCGTTCCCGTCGCTACCAAATCATATGCCTGCCGTCGGGCGGATAGGCGGCAATTGTGTAGCGCGCATGTCACTGGCAGAAGTGGTTTCAAATGATACTAAATGCGTCGACGGAGAATGACATGCAGGGTGCGATGGCGCAGTGGCAGTTCTGGATCGATCGCGGGGGCACCTTCACCGACGTGGTGGCACGTCGCCCCGATGGTGGCGTGGTCACGACCAAGCTGCTGTCCGAAGACCCGGATCGCCGCTATGACGCGGCCGAGGCCGCGATCCGGCAGTTGACCGGGGTCGGCGACGGACCGCTCCCGCCCTGCGGCGTCCGTATCGGCACAACCATCGCGACCAATGCCCTGCTGGAGCGCGAAGGCGAGCCGGTGCTGCTGGCGATCACGCGCGGCTTCGGCGATGCACTGGCGATCGGTTATCAGGACCGGCCCGACATTTTCGCGCGCGACATCCGCCGCGCACCGCCGCTATTCGCCGAAGTCGTCGAGATCGATGAGCGCGTGACGGAGGATGGCCTGGTCCTGACCCCGCTGGACCGCGACGCGGCGGCGGCCGCCTTTGCGCAGGCCTATGCGCGCGGGCTGCGGTCGATCGCCATCGTGCTGATGCATGGCTGGAAGCATCAGGCGCATGAAGTCGCGCTGGCCGAACTGGCCGAGGCGGCGGGCTTCACCCAGATTTCGGTCAGCCATCGCACCGCGCCGCTGATCCGGCTGGTCGCGCGCGGTGATACGACGCTGGCCGACGCCTATCTGTCGCCAGTGCTGGGCCGTTATGTGCGCGGGCTGGAAGCGGGGCTGGGCGAGGCGGCGGCGGGCGGTCTGCTGTTCATGCAGTCGAGCGGCGGGTTGGTCGCAGGCGAGCATTTCCATGGCAAGGATGCGCTGCTGTCGGGCCCGGCGGGGGGCATCGTCGGCATGGCGCGCACCGCAAGCGGGGCGGGTTTCGACCGGGTGATCGGCTTCGACATGGGCGGCACCTCGACCGACGTGTCGCTGTTCGCGGGTAGTTACGACCGGCGCTCCGATGCCGTGCTGGCGGGCGTGCGCGTGGCGGTGCCGATGATGCGGATCGACACGGTCGCGGCGGGCGGCGGGTCGATCTGTCATTTCGACGGCGGGCGATTGCTGGTCGGCCCGGCCTCGGCGGGGGCGGAGCCGGGACCGGCCTGCTACCGGCGCGGCGGGCCGCTGACCGTCACCGACTGCAACATGATCCTGGGCAAGATCCAGCCGAGGCATTTCCCCGCGCTGTTCGGCCCCGACCGCAACCTGCCGCCCGACCGCACCGCCGCCGAGCGCGCGCTGGCCGCATTGCTCGATCAGGTCGAGGCGACGACCGGCGAACGGCTTGACCCGATGGCGGCGGCCGAGGGGCTGGTCGCGATCGCAGTGGCCAGCATGGCGCGGGCGATCCGCGCCGTCTCGGTCGCGCGCGGCGAGGACCCGGCCTCTTATGCGCTCGCCTGTTTCGGCGGGGCGGGCGGGCAGCATGCCTGTCTGGTCGCCGATGCGCTGGGCATGGCGCAGGTGCTGATCCATCCGCTGGCAGGCGTGCTCTCGGCGGTCGGCATCGGGCTGGCCAATCGCAGCGTGGTGCGTGAGGCGACGGTGGGCCTGCCGCTGGGCGACGATGGGCTGGAGGCGGCGCTGGCCGATCTCCGCGGCGCCGCCATTGCGGGGCTGGCCGAGCAGGGCATCGATCCGGGGTCGGTGCGGCTGAACGTGCTGGCGCAGCTTCGCTATGCGCGGAACGACCAGACGATCGGTGTCGCCTGGAACAGTCCGGAAGCCATGGCCGCCTCCTTTGCCGAGGCGCATCGCCAGCGTTTCGGCTTTGTCGGCGAGGATGCGCTGGTCGTCGAGCAACTGCGGGTCGAGGCGATTGCGGGCGGCGAGGCGCAGGATCTGCCCGCACCCATGCTGGCCGAACGTACCGCCGATCCGGTCGATCGCGTCGCCATGTATCTGGCCGGGGCGCCCCATGACGTGCCGGTCCACGCCCGCGAAGGGCTGGCGGCTGGCGCGGTGCTGGCGGGGCCGGTGCTGATCATCGATCCGGTGTCGACCGTGGTGGTCGAGCCGGGCTGGCAGGCGCGCGTGCTGGCCGAGGGCACGCTGCTGCTGGAACGCGTCGCGGCCCGGCGCGCGCAGGCGGCGGAGGAGAGCGTCGATCCGGTCCGGCTGGAAATCTTCGCCGGTCTGTTCATGGGTATCGCCGAGGAAATGGGCGCGGCGCTTCAGCGGAGCGCGGCCTCGGTCAACATCCGCGAGCGGCTGGATTTCTCCTGCGCGATCTTCGATGCGGAGGGCGGGCTGGTCGCCAATGCGCCGCATATCCCCGTCCATCTGGGATCGATGGGGGAGAGCATCCGCACCGTCATCCGGGCGCGCGGCGACATGATGCGCGAGGGGCAGGTCTATGCGCTGAACGACCCCTATCGCGGCGGCACGCACCTGCCCGATATCACCGTCGTCATGCCGGTCTTCGCGGGCGGCGATGCGCCCGCCTTCTTCGTCGCGGCGCGGGGCCATCATGCCGATGTCGGCGGCACGACGCCCGGATCGATGCCGCCGGACAGCCGGACGCTGGCGGAGGAGGGTGTGGTCTTCGACGATGTGCTGATCGTCGAGGATGGCGCGATGCGCGAGCAGGCGATCCGCGACCTGCTGGCCAGCGGGCCCTACCCAGCGCGCAATATCGACCAGAATATCGCCGATCTCGCCGCGCAGGTCGCCGCCTGTGCGCGCGGGGCGGACGGGCTTCGCCAACTGGCCGCGCAACAGGGGCAGGGCGTCGTCATCCGCTATATGGCCTATGTCCAGGCCCATGCCGAGGCGATGGCGCGGCGGATGATCGCGACGCTATCGGACGGCAGCTTCCGCTACGAACTGGACGACGGCGCGGTCGTCGCGGTCCGCGTCGCGATCGATGCCGAACAGGGGCGCGCGACGATCGACTTCACCGGCACCAGCGAGCAGCGGCCGACCAACTTCAACGCGCCTTTGGCGGTGACGCGCGCCGCCGTCCTCTATGTCCTGCGCCTGCTGGTCGACGAGGCGGTGCCGCTGAACGAAGGGTTCCTGCGTCCCGTCACGCTGATCGTGCCGGAGGGGTCGATGCTCAACCCGCGCTTCCCCGCCGCCGTGGTGGCGGGCAATGTCGAGGTCAGCCAGGTGGTGACCGACACGCTGCTGGGCGCGCTGGGGGCGATGGCGGGTAGCCAGGGCACCATGAACAACCTGACCTTCGGCGACGACGGCTATCAATATTATGAGACCATCGCAGGTGGCGCGGGCGCGGGCGCGGGGCCGGGGCATGACGGGGCCGATGCCATCCAGACGCATATGACCAACAGCCGCCTGACCGACCCGGAGGTGCTGGAGACGCGCTATCCGGTGCTGCTCGAACAATTCGCCATCCGGCGCGGGTCGGGCGGTGCGGGCGAATGGCAGGGCGGCGACGGCACCGTCCGCCGCCTGCGCTTCCGCCAGCCCCTGCGCGCCGCGATCCTCAGCAACCGGCGAGTCGTCCCGCCGTTCGGCCTGAACGGTGGCGGGGCGGGGCAGTTGGGCCGTAACCGTGTCGAGCGCGCCGATGGAAGCGTGCAGGATCTCGCCTCGACCGCCGGGATCGATATGGGCGAGGGGGATGTGCTGGTCATCGAGACGCCGGGTGGCGGCGGCTTTGGGCGGGGGACGCGCTGATGTGGGTGCTGGCGGGAATCGTCGTCATTGCGGGCGGCTTCCTGCTGCGCTTCAACCCGCTGCTGGTCATCATCGTCTCGGCGTTCGTCACGGGCTTTGCGGCGGGGCTGGACCCCGTGCGGATCGTCGCGACCTTCGGCCATGCCTTTAACGAGACGCGTTATGTGACCGCGATCTATATGGTCCTGCCCGTGATCGGCCTGTTGGAGCGGCGGGGGCTTCAGGCGCGGGCACGGGCCTTGGTTGCGGGCTTGCGCGGCGCAACGGCGGGGCGGCTGCTGACCGGTTATCTGTTGTTCCGGCAGGTCACGGCGGCGCTGGGCCTGACCTCGGTCGCCGGACCTGCCCAGACCGTCCGCCCGCTGGTCGCGCCGATGGCGGAGGCGGCCGCCGAGCGTCAGGGCGGGGCGGCGGATGACGCGGAACGGGTCAAGGCGATGGCGGCGGCGACCGACACGGTCGGGCTGTTCTTCGGCGAGGATATTTTCCTGGCGGTCGGATCGATCCTGCTGATGAAGGGTGTGCTGGAGGGCTATGGCATCCTGCTGGAGCCGTTCCAGCTGTCCATCTGGGCGATTCCGACGGCGATCGCAGCCTTTGTCATCCATGGGACGCGATTGTGGTGGCTCGACCGGCGCCTGTCGCGGGGCGGCGCGCGATGATCGGGCTGAACCTGGTCTATGCGGTGGGGGGGATCGTCTTTGCGGTCTTCGCGCTTCTGTCGGCGCGTGACCGGCGCTTCGCCAATGCCGCCTTTTATGCGCTGATCACCCTGTCGTTCCTGTTCGGTAACAGGCTGGGCGATGTCGCCAATGGTGTGCTCGTGCTGGCGCTGGTCGCCATTGCGGCGTCGGGGCGGATGCGCCGCGCCGACGCGGTGAAGCCTGCCGAGGATCGCCATGGCGCGAAGGTCTTCGTGCCCGCACTCATCATTCCGGCGGTCGCTTTGGTCGGGACGCTGGCGTTCAAGCATGTGCCTATGCTCGTCGATCCCAAACAGGCGACGCTGGTCGCGCTGACATTGGGTACCGTGATCGCTTTGGTTCTATGCGGAGTGCTGCTGCGCGCACGGCCCGCTGAGCCGTTCGCCGCCGGGCGCGGGCTGATCGACGATATCGGCTGGGTCGCGGTGATGCCGCAGATGCTCGCCAGCCTGGGGGCGGTGTTCGCGCTGGCCGGGGTAGGGGGCGTTGTCGGTACGCTGATCGGTGCAGTGATCCCGGCGGGCAGCGTGATCGGCGCGGTGCTGGCCTATGCGCTGGGTATGGCGTTGTTCACCATCGTCATGGGCAATGCCTTTGCCGCCTTTCCGGTGATGGCGGCGGCGGTCGGCGTGCCGATCCTGATCCGACAGATGGGTGCGGACCCCGCGATCGTCGCGGCGGTGGGCATGCTGGCGGGCTTTTGCGGGACGTTGATGACGCCGATGGCGGCGAACTTCAACCTGCTGCCCGCCGCGCTGCTGGGGCTGAAGGACAAATATGCCGTCATCCGTGCGCAGGTGCCGACCGCGCTGCCGCTGCTCGTCTTCAACATCCTCCTCCTTTACGGAATGATCGCATGACCCGGTTGGACCGATCCGTCGCCGAACGCTTTGCCACCATGACGCTGGGCCATGTCGGACGCGAATATCCCAATGTCCTGATGCATGTCCTGAACGGGCCGGAGGATGCGCGCACCCCGTCCGAGCTGCACCCGATCTTCTATGGCAGTTTCGACTGGCATAGCTGCGTCCATGGCTGGTGGCAGTTGTTGCGGCTGATCCGCCATTATCCCGATCTGGACGCCGCCCCCGCCATCCGTGCGCGGGCCGATGCGATGCTCGTCGCCGACAAGGTCGCGGGCGAACTGGCCTATCTGGAGCGACCCGGTGCGGCGGGGTTCGAACGACCTTATGGCTGGGCGTGGATGCTGGCGCTGCATGACGAGGCGAGCCGTCACGATGCGGGCTGGGGCGAGGTGCTGGAGCCGCTCGCGCTGGTCTTCGCCCGCCGTTTCGCCGACTTCCTGCCGCGCCTGACCTATCCGTTGCGGGTCGGCACCCATTTCAACAGCGGCTTTGCCCTGACGCTGGCATGGGACTGGGCGGGCGAGCGCGACCCGGGCTTGCGCGAACGGATCGCGTTGGCGGCGCAGGGCTGGTTCGGGCAGGATCGCGGCTGTCAGGCCTGGGAGCCCGGCGGCGACGAGTTCCTGTCGCCAGCCTTATGCGAGGCGTTGTTGATGAGCCGGGTGCTGGATGTAGCGGCCTTCCGCGACTGGTTCGACGCCTTCCTGCCGCATGTCGGGGCGGGCGAGCCCGCGACCTTGTTCACCCCCGCCATCGTGTCAGACCGGACCGACGGCAAGATCGCGCATCTCGACGGGCTGAACCTGACCCGTGCCTGGTGCTGGCGGGTGATCGCCGCGAAGCTGGGGCCGGCGCACCCGGTGGCGGCCCGTGCGGAGGCCACGGCGGAGGTGCATCTGGCGGCCAGCCTGCCGCATCTGGGCGACGATTATATGGGCGAACACTGGCTCGCCACCTTCGCCCTGCTGGCGCTGGAAGCGGGGTGATCGGGACCATCCAACTTCTGTAAGGCGTAGGACAGCCGAATAATCTTAATTTAAGCAATCGTTCCTATCCCTCCTTTTCATACAAGGAGGGGATCAAGAATGAACATATGTGTTCCGCGCCTATTGTGCGGCGTGGCTCTGTGTGCGCTGTCGGTAACGCAGGCTCGGGCGGAAACCTCGCCGTCCGCACCCACCCAAGCGGCCCATCCGGCCGAGACGAAGGGCACCACCAAGAAGGACGGTATCGTCGTCACCACGACGGCGCAGAAGCGTTTCGAGAATATCCAGAACGTGCCGCTGGCCGTCCAGGTCATCTCCCCCGCCGAACTGGACGCGCACGGCGTGCGCCACTTCCAGGAACTGGGCAAGGTCAGTCCCTCGCTGGTGATCCGTCCCGCCGAACAGCCGGTCAACGGCACCGTCTCGCTCCGGGGTGTCGGCACGCTGGCCTTCGGCATCGGTGTCGAAACCGCCGTTGCGATCACCGTCGACGGCGCCGCGCTGCCCTTCATGGCGCGGGTCTATACCGACCTGCCCGACATCGCCCAGATCGAGGTGCTGCGCGGGCCGCAGAGCACGCTGTACGGCAAGGCGGCCTCAGCCGGTCTGGTCAAGATCATGACGGTGCAGCCGACCGACGATTTCCATGTCCGCGCCAACGCCACCGTCACCGGCGATCACGAATATGGCACCAATGTCAGCGTGACCGGGCCGATCAGCGATACGCTCGGCTATGTCCTGTCGACCGGCTATTCCAATTGGGATGGCAATGTCCGCAACGTCTTCAACGGCAAGCGGACCAATGGTCGCGAGACCTTCAATACGCGCGGCAAGCTGCGCTGGAAGGCGTCGCCCGACGTCACCTTCACCCTGTCGGGCAATTATGTCGACGGCAACGCCACCATCGCGCGCCCCTTCGTGGCGGTCGCACCGGACGCGCTGCTGCGCGGCGTTGCGGGACAGACTCCGTCGGTCGTCTTCCCCGGCGTGACGCCCGGCCCGGACAATCAGAATGTCAGCAACAATTACTGGTCGCACAACAAATTCTCGGGCGGCGGCGCGCTGCTGCGGAGCGAAGCCAATATCGGCCGGATGAACATCCTGTCGCTGACCTCTTATGACCGCTTCCGCCTGGACGATTATCTCGACCAGGACGACACCGCGTCCCCGACGGCGATCGGCAGCAATATCCAGGTCGGCGCCTTCAAGTCGCGGATGTTCACGCAGGAGCTTCGCCTGCTGTCGCCGGGCGAGGACGCGTTCCGTTATGCGCTGGGTGTCTATTACGCCAATACCGGCTTCGATCGCCCGTTCCAGCGCGGCCCGGCCTTCTCGCTCGCCAACTGGTATGCCACCACCGGATCGCGACAGGTCGCCGCCTTCGGCCAGATCGACTGGGAATTCGTGTCGAAATTGACCGGCACCGTCGGCGGTCGTATCCAGAACGAGCGCGTCAAATATACCTTCGCCGACAATCTGGCGCGGACCAGCTATGCCGGGAATGCCGACGATACCGCCGCCACCTATCATCTGGGCCTGACCTATCAGGCGACGCCCGATGTCATGACCTTCGCCAGCTATTCGACCGGCTATAAGGGCCAGACCTATGATCTGACGACCGGGTTCAACCGGAACCGGGCGGCAGCGGGGCCGGTCAAGCCGGAGCGGTCGCGCGACAAAGAACTGGGCATTCGTACGCAGTTCTTCGACCGGCACCTGACGCTGAACGCGACGCTGTTCGACACCGACTATACCGATCTCCAGGCGCAGACGATCGAGACGCTGGCGGACGGCACCAGCAATTTCCGCCTGACCAATGTCGGCAAGTTCAAGACGCGCGGGATCGAGATCGATACGGCGGCGCGCTTGGGCCGCGACATCGCGCTGCGCGGGGCGATCACCTATCTGGATGCGAAGTATACCTCCTTCCCCTCGGCGCAATGCTATCCGATGCAGACGGCGGTGCAGGGGTGCAGCGGATCGCCCGCCCGTCGCGACCTGACCGGCGTGCGCGCGCCGCAGGCCCCGGTGTGGAAGGGCAATTGGTCGGTCGACTATACGCCGCCGCTGACCGACACGCTGGACGGCTTCGCGCAGGTCGCCGGGGAGTATCAGTCGAGCCTCTATTATGTCGCGGCCGATCCCCAGACCTTCCAGCCGGGCTTCGCGATCTTCGACCTGCGGCTGGGCGTGCGCTCGCATGACAAACGCTGGGACGTGACGGCGTTCGTCAACAACCTGTTCGATCAGCAATATTATGCGTCGCTGGTCAACACGGCGGGCAATTTCAGCGGCCGCATGGCGACCCAGGCCGTGCTGCCGCGCGACTTCCGCCGCTATGCGGGCGTGCGGTTCGGCGTGAATTTCTGATTTCATCATTTACCCCTCCCCTTCAGGGGAGGGGCTCACTTAGACGTCAAATCTTCAGATGCGCCGTCCGGTCGCGCTTCGCCGCCAGGGCCTGACGCACCTCGGCCACCGCGCGGGCTTCGCTGGCGATCAGCAGACCCTCGAGCGCCGCCGTCAAATGCCGCTGCATCGCGACCCGTGCCGCCACCGCATCGCGCGAGCGCAATGCCTCTAGGATCGCGGCATGATGCTCGACGATCGGGCGCACATCGATCTCGCGGACCTTGGCGTCGAGCAGCACGCTTTCGGCCGAACGCAGTCGCTGCTCCCACAGCCGGTCGATCGTCTCCAGGATCGCGCTGTTGCGCGTCGACCGGGCGATCAGCGTGTGGAAGGCGCGGTCGGCATGGAATGCGCCGCCGACCGTGTTGTTCTCCTCCTCGATCGCATCAACCAAGGTCGCCAGCTCATCGAGTTCGCTGTCAGTGATCTGCGACGCCGCCAGCGCCGCCGCTTCCGGCTCGAACAACAGACGCGCCTCGGCCACTTCCATCGCGGACACGCCGAAATCGGGCGTCTCGCCCTGGCCCGGCAGCGCCACGACATGCGCGCCCGACCCGATCCGCACCTCGATGAAACCCTGGACTTCCAGTGCGATCAGCGCCTCGCGGATGACCGGACGGCTGACGTCGAACCGCGTCGCCAGCTCGCGTTCGGCGGGCATGCGCGTACCGATCGGGTAGCGGCCCTCCTGCAACTCGGTGATCAGCGTGCGGGCGAGTTCCCGGTAGAGCCGGTCCTGGGTCGTATTGTTGTCCATCACGACCCTTATAGGGGCCGAGGCGGGATGCTGGTCAAGCGCCAGTGTCAGACCAATGTCTGTCAGGCCAATTGCGACATTCCATTGCGCTCGGTTTCGACGACGACCGTCCCGGCGGTACGCGCGGCCTCCGCCAGCCGGGCATCCGCCATGTCGGTGACGAGGAAATTGACATCGGCCATGTCGCCGACCCGCACCGGCGCGGCGCGCTCCAGCTTCGAGCCGTCAATGGCCAGCAGCACCTGTCGCGCCTGGGCGATGATCGTCTGCGACACCCGTACCTCGTCCACGTCGAAGTCGAGGAAGCTGCCGTCGGGGTCGATCGCCGACGCGCCGATCAGCGCCATGTCGACCTTGAAACCCCGGATGAAGTCCATGGCCAATGCGCCCACCACCGCCCGGTCGCTGGCGCGGACCCGTCCCCCGGCGGCGATGACCTCGATCGAGGGGCGGCCACCCAATATGTCGACGACGTTCAGATTGTTGGTGATGACCATCAGGTCGCGGTGATCGACCAGTGCCCTGGCGATCGCCTCGGTGGTGGAGCCGATATTGATGAACAGGCTGGCCCCGTTCGGGACGAGCGCGGCGGCGGCGGCACCGATCGCGGCCTTGGCGGGGGCGGCGACGCTGCGCCGCTCGGCATAGGCGAGATTGTCGGTGCCCGAGGTCACGACAGCGCCGCCATGAACCCGCGCCAGCATCGACTGGCCCGCCAGGATGTTGAGGTCCTTGCGGATGGTCTGCGGCGTCACGCCCAGCTTTTCGGCGAGTTCGTCCACGCTGACGCTACCCGTCCGGCGCGCGACGTCGAGGATCGCGGCATGGCGGCTTGCGACGATCTCCGCCGATCCGGGGGCGGGGGGCTTCACGCGATGCCCTGCCCGGCCAGATAGGCGGCCAGCCGCTCGGGCGTCTCGGGGGGCACGTGCAGGCCCAGCTTGCTACGGCGATAAAGGATGTCCTCCACCGTACGCGCCCATTCGGTCTTCACCAGATAATCGACCTCGGCGGTGTGCAGCCCACCACCCAGATCGGGGCCGAGATCGCCTTGGCCAAGCACCGCCTCGACGCGCGTGCCATAGGCGCGGGCCAGACGGCGCAAAAGGGCGGGGGGCAGGTCGGGATGCCGGGCGGTCAGATTGCGCAGGAAACCATCGAAATCCGCGTCCGCAATATCCCCACCGGGCAGCACCGCCCCGGCCGTCCATGCCCCCCCGGCAGCGGGGAAGAAACGCGCCAGTTCGCGCATCGCGTGCTCGGCGAGCTTGCGATAGGTGGTGATCTTGCCGCCGAAGATATTGAGCATCGGCGCCCGGCTTTCGCCCTCCGCCCCGGTGTCGAGGTCGAGCACATAATCGCGCGTCACCGCCGACGCATTGGCCGAATGATCGTCATAGAGCGGGCGGATACCGGCATAGCTCCACACGATATCGGCCTGCCCGGTCTTCCGTGCGAAATAGCGGTTCACCGTGTCGAGCAGATAGGTGGTTTCCGCCGCGCCGATCTGCGCCTTGGCGGGCGCGTCGGTCCAGGGTTCGTCGGTGGTGCCGACCAGCGTGAACTTGCCCTCATAGGGAATGGCAAAGACGATCCGCCGGTCGTCATTCTGGAGCATGAAGGCATGGTCGCCCTCATAGAGGCGCGGCACGATGATATGGCTGCCCTTGACCAGCCGGACGCCGCGATCGGCACGTGCGCCATGGGTGCGGCCGATGACGTCGGCGACCCAGGGGCCCGCCGCATTGACCAGCGCGCGGGCGCGGACGGTGCGGGTTTCAGCCGCCGCCTCGCCCACCGTCCGGATCGTCGCGACCCAGCCGTCGCCCTCACGCCGGGCATCGACCAGCTGGGTGCGGGTCGCGATCGTCGCGCCCCGCTCGGCGGCGTCCATCGCGTTGAGCACGACCAGGCGGCTGTCCTCGACCCAGCAGTCCGAATATACGAAAGCCTTGCCCTTTCGCGGCGAAAGCCCGTCGCCCAGCGCCGAGCGTTCCAGCGCGACGGTGCGCGTGCCGGGCAGCTTCTCACGACCGCCCAGATGATCGTAGAGAAACAGGCCCAGCCGCACCATCCAGGCGGGGCGCGGCGACTGGGTCTGCGGCAGGACGAAGGACAGCGGCCAGATGATGTGCGGGGCCATGCCCAGCAGCCGCTCTCGCTCGATCAGCGCCTCTCGCACCAGCCGGAACTCGCCATATTCCAGATAGCGCAAGCCGCCATGGATCAGCTTGGTCGAGGCCGAGGAGGTGTGACTCGCCAGATCGTCCTGCTCGACCAGCAGCACCGACAGGCCGCGCCCGGCGGCATCGCGCGCGATGCCTGCGCCGTTGATCCCGCCGCCGACGATCAGCAGGTCGATCCTCTCCATCGCGTGGTCCGTCATGCCGCTTGTCCCTGTTCTTGAGCGCCCCCCTTGCTATACCATGTCAGCACAAAACGAAAGTATTGACGTTCATATGAAAGCGTGTGACGTTTCGAAACGAAAACAGGGAGAGGGGTGAGCGATGGCGTCGCACATTCTGGTGATCGATCAGGGGACGACCTCGACGCGCAGCATCGTGTTCGATGGACAGGCCCGGCGGGTCGCCATCGCACAGGCCGAGTTCGCGCAGCATTACCCCGCGCTGGGCTGGGTCGAGCATGATCCGGAGGATATCTGGCGCGACGCGCTGGCCACCGCGCGCAAGGCGATCGCGGAGAGCGGCGTCGCTCCGGCGCAGATCGCCGCGATCGGCATCACCAACCAGCGCGAGACGGCGGTCGTCTGGGACCGCGCCACGGGCGAGCCGATCCACCGCGCCATCGTCTGGCAGGACCGGCGCGGCACCGATCTGTGCCAGACGCTGAAGGCGGAAGGTGCCGAGGATCTGGTGCGTGAGCGGACGGGTTTGCTGATCGATCCCTATTTCTCGGCGACCAAGCTCGCCTGGCTGCTCGATCATGTCGATGGCGCGCGGGGGCGGGCCGAACGCGGTGAACTGGCCTTCGGCACGATCGACAGCTTCCTGCTCTGGCGACTGACCGGCGGGGCGGTGCACGCGACCGATATCACCAATGCCAGCCGCACGATGCTGTTCGACATCCATCGCGGGGTCTGGGACGAGGAGCTTTGCCGGTTGCTGCGGGTGCCGATGGCGATGCTGCCGGAGGTGCATGACAATGCGCATGTCTTCGGCACCACCGCGCCCGATCTGCTCGGCGCGGCGATCCCGATCGCAGGGATGGCGGGGGACCAGCAGGCGGCTTTGTTCGGCCAGGCCTGTTTCCGTCACGGCATGGCCAAGTCGACCTATGGCACCGGCTGCTTCATGCTGCTCAACACCGGCGAGACGGCGGTCGCGTCTAAGCACCGGCTGCTGACCACGCCCGCCTATCGGCTGAACGGCAGGACGACCTATGCGCTGGAGGGATCGATCTTCGTGGCGGGGGCGGCGGTGAAGTGGCTGCGTGACGGCCTGGGCGTCATCACCCATGCCAGCCAGACCGACGACCTCGCGACGCAAGTACCCGACAGTCACGGCGTCTATATGGTCCCCGCCTTTGTCGGCATGGGCGCGCCCTATTGGGAGCCGGATGCGCGCGGCGCGATTTATGGCCTCACTTTGGGGGCAAGTGCGGCGCATCTGGCGCGCGCGGCGCTGGAGTCGGTCGCCTATCAGACGATGGATCTAGCCGAGGCGATGAAGGCCGATGCGGGCGAAGGCCCCGCCATTTTGCGCGTCGATGGCGGCATGGCGGCAAATGACTGGTTGTGCCGCTTCCTCGCCAACATGATCCGTACGCCGGTCGAACGGCCTGCGGATCTGGAGACGACGGCGCGCGGGGCGGCCTTTCATGCCGGGCTGGCGACCGGGGTGTGGTCGGGCCTCGATGCGCTGGAGGCGCTCTGGTCGCGGGAAGAATGTTTCGAGCCCTCCATGACCGAGGAGGCCCGCGCGCCGCTGGTCGCCGGGTGGCGCGACGCGGTGGCGCGGACGCTGGCGAAGCCGGGCGCGTGACGATGGCGAAGCGGCCGCTGCTGGTCGGCAATTGGAAGATGCATGGCGATGGCGGCGACTTGGCCGTCATCGTCGCGATCGGTGAGGCGGCGCGGCGGCATCCGGCGGTCGATGTCGCGCTGTGCGTCCCCGCCACGCTGATCGACCGGGCGCGTGGCGTCTCTGGGGGCCTCGCCATCGGGGGGCAGGACTGCCATGCCGAGCCGAACGGCGCGCATACCGGCGACATTTCCGCCTCGATGCTGCGCGAGGCGGGCGCGTCGCTGGTCCTGCTGGGTCATAGCGAGCGGCGGCACGATCATCATGAGGACGATGCGCTGATCGCCGCCAAGCTGCGGGCGGCGCGGGCGGCGGGTCTGGAGGTCGTGCTATGCGTCGGCGAGACGGCGGAGGATCATGCCGCCGGTCGCTCGGCGCAGGTGGTTCGGGAGCAACTGGCCCGTTCGCTCGCCGGGATGGACGGGCAGGGGATCGCCATCGCCTATGAACCCGTCTGGGCGATCGGTGGCGACCGTACGCCCGATCCGTCGGAGGTTGCGGCGATGGCCGGGCTGATCCGCGACACGGTTTCGGGCATACGCGTTTTGTACGGTGGTTCGGTGACGCCCGACAACGGTGCGGCACTGTTCGAGGAGGGCGGGATCGACGGCTTTCTGGTGGGTCGCCAGAGCTTGGATGCCGAGGCGTTCACGGCGATCCTGGAACTGATGGACGCGGCAACACGCTAAACTTCCCCCCCCTGCAAGGGGAGGGGTACCAGCGAAGCTGGTGGAGGAGTATCCCCCCTCTCGATAGCGCGACACCCCTCCGTCAGCGCTGCGCGCCGCCACCTCCCCTTGCAGGAGAGGAAAGTGGGTCGTCCGGCACCACCCATTCGAACGTCGTCACCGCCACCGGCAGCAGGTTCAAATCACCCCCATGTCCCTGCGCGATCCGGCGGGCCAGCGTCAGGCCGATGCCCGAGCCCTCCGGCTTGGTGGTGTGGAACGGGCGGAAGATCCGTGCCCGCTCCGGCGCGGGGACGCCTTGGCCGCTGTCCGACACGCGCATCACCAGCCGGTCCGCCTGCCCGACGACGGCGAGTGTCACCGCCGGGGCGACCGTCCCGGCCAGGGCGGCTTCGGCCGCATTGTGGAGCAGTGCCCATAGCCCTTGCGTCATCTGGTCGCGGTCGCACCAGCCGGTCGCGGCCTCGGGCATGTCGACCGACAGCGTCACCCGGTCGCCGAAACGCTCGGCGAACAGGCGGGACAGATCACCGACCAGTTCCCCCATATCGACCGTGGCCCGCACCGGATCGGGTAGCCTGGCCAGCATCCGATACGCCCGTGTGAAGCGCTCAAGCCCCTCGATCCGCCGGGTCAGCGTCGCCAATATCCCGGGTAGCCGCGCATCGCCCCGTTCCGCCGCCACCTGCGCGCTGTCGGCCAGCGAGACGATCGGTGACAGGCCGTTCAGCAGTTCGTGGCCGAGAATATCGATCATCTCGTTATCGGCATGAGCCTCGGCCGCGCGGCGTTCGGCCTCGATATCGACCAGCATCACCAGCGCACGGCCGGTGCCTGCCACCCGCTCGATCCGCCAGCTCCTGCCTTCATGGCGCAGCTGCGTCTGCCCGGTGTCGAGCAGTGCGGGCGGGGTCGGGATGACCCGGTCGTCGGTGGCGAACAGGCGGCGGCTGGCCCGGTTGATCGCCTGCGCCCGCCCGGCATCGACGCGGAGCAGTGGCAGCGGGATCTGGTCGAACAGCGCATCCAGCGGCGGGCCATCCGGGGCCGGGCGCATCATCTCATGATCGCGACGCCCGCTCCCCGCCCGCGCCGCCGTCCAGCAGCCGGTTCCGATCAGCCAGGCGACGCACAGCCCCGCACCCAGGATCGACCCCAGCATTCCCTGCTGCCACGCCAACAGCATCGCCGCACCAAGGACGGTCAGCGCCAGCCCGGACAGCCCCGCCGCGACCGCGCGTCGCCGCGACAGGTCAAAGCCCATGGCGCGCCATCCGCCGATACAGCGCCCCGCGACTGAGCCCCAGCGCCTGCGCCGCCTGGGTGACATTGTGGTGATGCTCGACCAGCGCCGCCTCGATCATCACGCGTTCGCTTTCGTCCAGATCGAAGCTGGCGCGGGACGATGTCGAGGCAGGGGCCGGAGCCGCATTGTGGGCGACCGGCGGGGCGAGCAGCGCGGCCTCGATCACGCCCTGTTCGCCCAGCAACAGCGCCCGCTCGATCGCGGCGGCAAGGCCGCGTGCCTCGTCGGGCCAGTGCGCCGTCGCCAGCAATGCCTCGGCGGCGGGAGTGAAGCGGGGCGCGGGCAGGCCGTGCCGCTCGGCCGCGATCCGCGCGAAATGGCGGGCGAGCAGCGGCACATCGTCCTGTCGTTCGGCCAGCGAGGGTGCTGCGATCTCCACGGCCGCGATCTGCCGCGCGAGCGCGGGTGTGATCGCGCGAGGATCGTCGGCGATGGCGATATGGCGATCCCCCGACCGCAACCGGTCGAGCAGTCGGGCCTGTGTCACGTCGTCCAGCCTGTCGGGATGGCGGAGCAGCCAGCTCGTCCCCCCTTCGGCGCCGTCCAGTCGCGCCCAGGCCAGCGGATCGCGCACGTCGATCCGCTGCATCGGCCGCCCGGCCGCATGGGAGGCGGCATGGAGCGCGGCGGCGATCAGGCCGCGCCCCGCGCCCGATGGCCCGGTCACGACGACCCCCGCCATGGTCGGGCCGACACGGCGGATCAGGTCGCGGACACGCGCGATGGCGGAGCTGTCGCCCAGCAGGCGGGCGGGTTCGGCGGTGCCCTCGGTCATGACATGATCGCGCGGCGCGGCGCGGCGGCGCGCAGCCAGTTCGATCTTGGCGATCAACTCGGCATTGCGCCACGGCTTCATCACGAAGTCACGCGCGCCCGCCTGCATCGCCGTGACGGCCAGCCGGATGCCGCTATGCGCGGTGATGACGATGATGCACGCACCCGGATCATCGGCGAGCAGCCGTTCGAGCATCGCCAGCCCCTCCGCCCCGTCGGTCCGCCCTGCGGCATAGTTCAGGTCGAGCAGGATCGCGTCGTAGCGCCGGGCCGCCAGAAGCGAAAAGCCGTCCTCCGGCCCCTGCGCCATGTCCAGCCTATGCCCCGCCAGATCGATCGCGATGGCCAGCGATTCGGCGATACGCGGATTGTCGTCGATCAGGAGGATCGCCAGGGCAGTGGATGGCGGGCTTGACGCATCCCCAGACCGTCCATTTCCGGACGGTGCGTCCGGACACGAACGGTCGGATTCGGCCGGGGTGGATGAAAATGGCGTATTCATAGGGGTTTAGGTTTTTTGCCCATTCGGGGTGACACTCCATCCATGATGACCGAACAGCCCGTACACGCAAGCGCTTCACCGGGGGCGGGAATGGACCGCGTAATCGCGCGCAAAACCGTGCCCTGGTGGCGTCGCCGCCCGGTGGTGATCGCCGTCTTGCTGGCGATCGGCGCGGTGCTGGTCTGGCGGCTGTTGCCCGCCGCCGGATCGACCGATATCGCCGCCGCCAACATCGAAACGGGCGAGGTCACCCGCGCCGCATTCGACGATTATCTGCCCGTCCGTGCCACCGTCACGCCGCGCATCACCACTTTGGTCGGCGTGCTGTCGGGCGGGCAGGTGGAAAAGCTGCTGGCCCAGGACGGGCAGATGGTCAGCGCGGGACAGCCGCTGGCCACGCTCGCCAATCCGCAGCTGAAGCTCGACGTGCTGACCCGCGAAGCACAGATCGCCAGCCAGCTGGGCGGCGTGGCGAGCGAGGGGCTGGGGATCGAGCGTAACAAGCTCGACCGGGCCGGGCAGGTGGCGCAGGCCGAATATGACCTCATCAAGGCGCGCCGCGACCTGGGCATCCGCCGCCAGTTGCATGATCAGGGCTTTCTGTCGGACGCGGGCGTGAAGAGCTTCGAGGAGGAGGCCGCCTATCAGGAAAAGCGCCTTGCCCAGCTAAGGTCAGGCCGCGCTACCGAGGCGCGGATCACCGCCACCCAGTCCGCGCGGCTGAACGACACGCAAGTAAGGCTGTCGGGCAATCTGTCGGCGGTGCGCGCGGGACTGGAGGCACTGACCATCCGTGCGCCTGCCGGTGGGCGGCTGACCAACTTCATCATCCAGCCGGGCCAGACGCTGAAGCCCGGCGATCCGGCGGGGCAGGTCGATAGCGAGGGCTCGTGGAAGCTGGTCGCGCAGGTCGACGAATATTATCTCGGCCGCGTCGCGCCGGGCCAGACGGCGACCGGCTCGGACGGCGCCAGGCTGACCGTGTCCAAGGTGCTTCCGGCGGTGAAGGACGGGCGGTTCCAGGTGGAACTCACCTTCGACAAGGCACCGGCCGGGCTCAATCGCGGGCAGACGGTCGACATCCGTATCACGCTGGGGGCGGCGAGCCGCGCGGTGGTGGCGCCGGTCGGCGGCTGGCTGGAGGCGGGAGGGGCTTCCGCCTTCGTGCTCGATCCCGACGGTGCCCATGCCCGCCGCCGCGCCGTCCGCATCGGCCGCCGCAATCCCGAACAGGTGGAGATCCTCTCCGGCCTCAATCCCGGCGAGCGCATCGTCATCAGCAACACCGCGTCCGTGAAGGGCGACATCCTGAACATCCGATAAGGGGGAAGATCGATGATCCGACTGGAAGGCATTCAGCGCCGCTACGTCTCCGACGAGGTGGAGACGACCGCGCTGCACGATATCGACCTGCATGTCGCGGCGGGCGAGTTCCTGGCCATCATGGGGCCTTCGGGCTGCGGCAAGTCGACGCTGCTCAACACGCTGGGCACGGTCGATCGGCCGACGGGCGGGCGCTACATGTTCGGCGATCGCGACTTGGCGGCGATGGACGAGAAGCAGCTGGCCAGGTTTCGCGCCGAGACTTTGGGCTTCGTCTTCCAGAGCTTCAACCTGATCGACGAGCTGACCATCGAGGAGAATGTCGCGCTGGGCCTCGCCTATCGCGGCGACGTGGGGGATCGCCGGGGGCGGGTGGCCGCCGCGATGGACAAGGTCGGCATCGCCCACCGCGCGCGCCACTTCCCGCATCAGCTGTCGGGCGGCCAGCAGCAGCGCGCCGCCATCGCCCGCGCCATCGTCGGCGATCCCAAGCTGATCCTGGCCGACGAGCCGACCGGTAACCTCGACACCGCCAATGGCGAGCAGGTGATGAACATCCTGACCGGGCTGAACGATGCGGGTGCGACCATCGTGATGGTGACCCACTCGCCCAGCCATGCCGACCTCGCCAAGCGCCGCATCGACATGCTCGACGGTCGCATCGTTGCCAGCGCCATGCGCGCGATCTGAAAGGACATTCCGATGAAGAAGATGATCCCCGCCATCGCCCTGTTCTCGCTCGCCGCCGCTGCCGCGCCCGCACAGGAAAGCGTGCAGACGACGCGCGGCTACGACCTTCGCGGCTTCGACCGGATCGATGTCGGCGGGTGCGATATCGTGACCGTCTCGCTGGGCTCCGGCTATGCCGTGTCGGCGAGGGGGCGGGCGGCCAATATCGACACGCTGCGCATCGACACCAGCGGCGGCGCACTGCGCATCCGCCGCAAGGACAATAGCTGCAACGGCCATGATCGCCGCGTCGCGATCGCCGTCACACTGCCCGCGATCAAGGCGGTCAAGCTCAGCGGCGCGGTGGAGATGAACCTGCCCGCCATCGAGACACCGGCTTTCGCGGCGGATACCAGCGGCGCCAGCGTCCTTCGGCTGTCGGCGCTGCACAGCGGCGTGGCGAGTTTCGGCCTGTCGGGGGCGAGCGAGTTGACGGTACGGAGCCTGCGCACCGAACGTGCGAAGCTGGCCACGTCGGGGGCGAGCGTCCTTCGCGCGGACGGCAATGCGCGGCAACTGACCATCGACAGCAGCGGCGCCAGCGCGGTGAATGGACGCGCCCTGTCCGCACCCCAGGTCACGATCGGTGCCAGCGGCACGGCCCATGTTCGCGCCGGGGCCGCCGAACAGGCGAATGTGAGCGCCAGCGGCATGGCGAATGTCAGCGTCGAGGGAAATCCCCGCTGCACCGTCGCCAAGAGCGGGCTCGCCCGCATCGCCTGCGGTCGATGACCGTCTTGTCCGGGGGCATGCAACCATGAACCGCTTCGCGCTTCTCTCGCTCTACCGCTCGCTTGTGCGCCACAAGCTTTACGCCGCGCTCAACATCGGCGGCCTGGCGGTCGGCATCGCCGTCTTCCTGGTCCTCAGCCTCTATGTCCGATTCGAGACGGGGTATGAGAAATGGCTGCCGGGATATGATAAGATCTATGTCGCCCAGTCGGTCTGGAACATGCCGGAAAGCCCCTTCAACGGTGCCAGCAACTGGACGATGGGCGGCCTACTCGAACAACTGCGCGACGACTTTCCCGGCGTCCAGGGCACGCGAATTCGCGGCGCGGGTGGCAGTGTCATCAAGGGACAGGTCGCAACGGCCGAGAATATCGTCCAAGTCGATGCCAATTTCTTCTGCATCATCGGCCTGCCCCTGGTCAGCGGCAGCAGCGACGGCCTGAACACCCCGACCAACGCGTTTCTGAACGAAACGACCGCGCGTAAATATTTTGGATCGTCCAACCCGGTCGGCCAGACGATCAAGCTGGCGACCGACGATATCGGCACGTATCGGGTCGCGGGTGTCTTCAAGGATCTGCCCAAGAATACCGAGATCAATGAATTCGCGATCCTACTGCCGCTTCCCCGCACGCCGCCGGCTTCGAGCAAGAAATGGTGGTATCATTGGGGCAGCTCATCGCTGCAGACTTTCCTGAAATTCGACACGCCCGAGGCGGCGCGGGCGTTTGTCGCCAAGATGCCGTCTTTCGTCGATCGCCGTGCGCTGACCGACATGGGCAAGGATGCGTCCAAGTCGCTGGGCATCACTGTCATGCCTATCACCAGGATGCATCTGGAACCGCAAGGTAAGGAAAGTGCCAGCCGCAAGCTGACCGTGGTGACGCTGGGTCTGGTGGGTATCCTGACGCTGATCATCGCCATCGTGAACTATGTGAATCTCGCGACTGCGCGGTCGGGCCTGCGGGCCCGAGAAGTGGCGATGCGCAAGGTGCTTGGGGCCAGTCGATCGGCCTTGGTTTCGCAATTTCTGGGCGAAGCGATCCTAACCGTCGCGATCGCTGCGTTGGGGGGATTGATACTGGCCGAACTTGGCCTCCCGATGATCAACGCGGCGGGGGGACTGGACCTCACCATTCCCTATATCGTCATCCTTCCGGCGTTGGCGGTGCTGACCGTGATGGTCGGCTTGCTCGCGGGCGCCTATCCCGCGGTTCTCCTGTCGCGTTTCCCGGCTGCGAGCGTCCTGGCCTCGGCTCGGGCACCGGGTGGCGGCCGTGCGGGGGCCCGTATCCGTGAGGCGCTGGTCATCTTTCAGTTCGGTTTAGCGATCGCGTTCATGATCGGGACGCTGATTCTGGTCGCGCAAACCCGACATCTTCGTTCGACCGATCTGGGTTTTCGCCGTGATGGATTGCTGACCGTCACGTCGATCAGCGACTCCCTCGTCGATGCACCACGTCGTCGCGCCGTGATGGAGGCCATGCGACGGCTTCCGAAAGTGTCGTCCGTCGCCATGGCCGATAGCGGCGTGGGCGGCGGCGGAGACAACAATGCCGACAATGTTCCCCTGCCCGGCGTGCCGGGGGAGGGCCCGTCGCTTCGCCGGATCGAGGTGGGGCCGGACTTCTTCAAGGTTTATGGGACCCGGTTGTTGGCGGGACGCTTCTTCGACGACGCGCATCGTGGCGATGACTCTCAGACTGTTGAGAAGGGTCAGCCCAGGGCGATCATCATCAATCGTCGGGCGCTTCCGACCCTGCGCTTCCGCACCGCACAGGAAGCCGTGGGCAAGACGGTGGGTGGGGACCGACCGCGCACGATCATCGGCGTGATCGACGATATGCGTTTCTTCTCGCCGCGCGTACCTAATGACGCGACCTATTATGTGTATGACGCCAAGCCGGAAAATTCGATAGCCGGTGCGGTGGCTTCGATCCGCTTCCAGGGCGATCCCCGCGCGATGATGGCGGCGGTACGCAATTTGTGGCAGCAGATGGTGCCCAACGTCCCCTTCAACGGAAAGACCGCCGACACCGAGCTGGAGGAGTTTTACGAAGCCGACGACCGCGCGACTCGTCTCTTCGGCATAGGTGCGGGGCTCGCGGTCCTGATCGGCTGCGTCGGGCTCTGGGGTCTGGCCTCGTTCAATACGCAGCGGCGGGTGAAGGAGATCGGGATTCGCAAGACGCTGGGCGCGTCGGCCACCGATATCGTCAAGCTGCTGGTCGGGCAGTTCCTGCGGCCGGTGCTGATCGCCAATCTGGTGGCCTGGCCGCTGGCCTATGTCGCGATGCGGACGTGGCTGGCGGGGTTCGACGACCGCGTGTCCCTGTCCCCGCTCTATTTCGTGGCCGCCACGGCGCTGGCGCTGACCATTGCGGTGCTGACCGTGCTGGGCCAGTCGCTCAAGGCCAGCCGCGCCGCACCCGCCTGGGCATTGCGCCATGACTAGGCGGTGGTGGCTGATGGGGGTGGCTCTGGTCGCCGCCGCTCCCGTCTCGGCCGAGACGCTGCGGGAGGCGATGGCGGCGGCGTGGGAGGGCAATCCCGAACTCGCCGCTGCACGCGCCCGGCAGGATGCGCTGGCGGAAACCCCCAATCAGGCCCGCGCCGCCGGGCGGCTGACGGCAGGGGCGACGGGCAATGCGGGCTACGACCGGCTGGGCTATGACGGCACCGGCACGCGGACGGGGGCGACCTCGGCGCTGGGCGGTGTCAACGCGACCTTGCCGATCTGGACCGGCGGGCGGGTGCCCTCGGCAGTACGAGCGGCGAAGGGCGATGTCGCGGCGGGGGGCGAAGCCCTGCGCGATACCGAAGCCAATGTGCTGGAGCGGGTCGTCGGCGCCTATGCCGATCTGCTCTATACCCAGCAGGCGGTCGAGGTCGCGCGGGTCGGGATCGAGCGGCTCGACAGCCAGGTGGCCGAGGCCAAGTCCCGCTACGGCCTGGGACAGGCGACGCGGACCGATGTCGCGCAAGTGGAGGCGCAGCGGGCCAGCGTCGTCTCCAATCTGGTCGATGCCGAGGGCGCGGCGGCGACGGCGGCGGCGGCGTACCGCGCGATCGTGGGGCGTGACGCAGGGATGCTGGACGCGACGATCGCGACCCCCGCCGCCCTGCCGCGCACACTGGCCGATGCACGGGCGGCGGCGGAGGCGGGCAACCCGCTGCTCCTCGCCCAGCAGCGGCGGGTGGATGCCGCCGCTGCGCGCATCGATCAGGCACGCGCCGATGGCGCTCCGGCGGTCGATCTGGCCGGGGGCTATGGGCGCGGCGTGCAATGGGCGGGAGGGCAGACGAACGGCTTCGACAGTGCCGCCAATGCCGGACTGGCGCTGCGTATTCCGTTGCTGACCGGCGGCCTCGTTTCCTCACGCGTGCGGCAGGCGGAGGCGGTGCGGCGGGCGGAGCGCTTCGATGCGGATGCCGTGGCGCGGGGCGTGGTGCGGGCGGCCGACTCGGCCTGGGCCTCGCTCACCGCCGCGCAAGGACGGCTGACCGCGAGTGCGGAGGGGCTGAAGGCGGCCGATCTGGCGCTGAAGGGCGTGCGGGCCGAATATGGCTTCGGATTGCGCTCGACGATCGACATATTGGTGGCCGACCAGAGCTATCGCGCGGCGCAGCTGGCGGTGGCGCGGGCGCAGGTCGATGTGCTGACGGCGCAGGCGGCGCTTTTGCGCGCGACGGGGCGGATGGGACGAGGGGCGTTTGATTGAGGGGGGTGGAGAGGGTCGGTCTCGGTGAGACACCTTGCCCTCCCCCAACCCCTCCCGCTTGCGGGAGGGGAGAGGTTTATGGGCCAACGCTCGGAACCAATAACTCCCCTCCCGCAAGCGGGAGGGGTTGGGGGAGGGCAAGGTGTCTCACCGAGCCTCACGCCCCCATCTAACCCGCCGCCCGGTCCCCTTCGGCCGGTCCCGACACCGCCATCGACAGGGTCCGCCGAAGCAGGGACGGCGAACACGGCTTGCCGCACACCGCCGCGCCCGGATAGCGCGATTGCAGCGCATGTTCGTCGGCATGGCCCGAATGAAAGATCAGCGGCACACCCGCCTCGTGCAGGCGCTCGGCCGCTGGGAAGACTTCGCCGTCGCGCAGCCGCACGTCCAGGATCGCGCAGGCCAGTTCGGGCTTGTCGCCGTCCAGATGCGCCAGCACGTCTTCGACGCTGACATAGGGGCCGTCCACCTGATAGCCGCCATCCTCGATGATGGACTGAAGATCCAGCGCGACGAAGAACTCGTCCTCGACCAGCAAAATGGTTTTAGTCATGCGAGAGTACCGTCTCCGGCAAGGTGAGGCTGAGGAGGAAACGCCCATCGAGGCTTTTGCGCTCCAGCTCCGCCCCCAATTGGCGTGAAGAAGTCTGGACAAGCACCGTGCCGAAGCCCTTGGCATTGCTATCGTCGGGCACCTGGCCGCCGGTCTCGGACCAGTCGAGCCGCAACTTGCCGTCCGCCAGCGTCCAGCCGACCGACAATTCGCCCGAAGGCTGGGCCAGCGCGCCGTACTTGACGGAGTTGGTCGCCCATTCGTGCAGGATCAGCGCCAGCGGGGACAGGCAGCGGCGGTCGACCAGCAGCGGCGGTCCGTCGATAGTGATGGTCGACTGACCGCGATAGGGGGCGATCGTCGCGTCAACCAGCGCGGCCAGTGGGATCGCCTGCTGCTCCCCCGCGGGCGAGGCGAGCGAATGGGCGCGCCCCAGGGTCGCGATCCGCTCGCGCACATCGTCGGCCATCTCGGTCACGTCGTCATGCGAGCGCGACGCCGCCGAGACGATGCCGGAGATGATCGCGAACAGGTTCTTCACCCGGTGGTTCATCTCGCGCAACATCAGCTCGCGCGTTTCGGCGATGGCATATTCGGCGGTGACGTCGATCGACACGCCGACCATCCGGTGCGGCGCCGACGAGGTCACGACCCGGCCGAAGCCCTTGATCCAGCGTTCCTTGCCGTTCAGGTCGAGCCGGAACGTCATTTCGAAATCGCCGCGCCCGGCCATCGCCTCGGCCAGCGCCAGCTCGACGCCGGGCCGGTCCTCGGGGACGATCCGGTCGAAGACCTGATGCACCTGGTCCGCGCTGTCCTGGGGGTCGAAGCCGAACAGGTGGCGGCCGGTTTCGTCCAGAAAGATCTCGCCGGTGCCGCCGCGATATTCCCACACACCGATGCCGCCTGCCTTGATGGCCAGGTCCAGCCGCTCGCGCTCGGCGGCCAGCTCACGCTCCAGGCTCAGTGCGTCGGTGATGTCGGTCAGGACCAACGTCGCGCCGTCGATCCCGTCGCCCTGTGTACGATAGGGCAAAACGCGCAGCGACAGGGTGCGCCCGCCGTCGCGCGTCGTCACCCGCTGCTGCATCGAGGCGCCGCCGCCCGCGACCTGCGCCGCGCCGTCGAGATAGTCGGTGGTCGCCAGCCGGGTCGAGACATCGGCCAGCAACCGCCCCCGGTCGCTGGGCTGCAACGGGAAGATGGCCCGTGCCGCCTCGGTATAGCTGCGGATCCGCAGGTTGCGGTCGAGCACGACCACCGCGAGGTCGGTCGATTCGAAGAAATTGCGCAGGTCGGAATTGGCGACGGTCAGCTGGTCGACCTTGGTCTTCAGCTCGTCATTGACGGTCGACAATTCCTCGTTGGTCGATTGAAGCTCCTCGTTCATCGACATCATTTCTTCGTTGGAGCTTTTCAGCTCCTCATTCGCCGTCTCCAGCTCCTCGACCGTCGAGCGCAGCCGGTGGCGGGTCAGGCGCAGTTCGTCCTCCAGCGCCTCGATATGGTCGTCGCCCGGCTCCAGATCGGCGAGGTCGCTCGCCTCGACCGGGCTGAACGGCGCGGAGTCGCGGAACAGGAACAGCAGCGATCCGTCGGTCAGGGGGTCGCAGATCACCTCGACCTTCTGCACGCCGAACTCGGTCGTCACCGCCACGTCGCGCGCCGCGATCCGCTTGCGCGCGTCGCGGGCCTGGCGGAGCATCGGGCCGATCACCTCGCGCAGGCCGGGGCGGGCGAGCGTGATCGCGCTCGATCCGCCCGCGCGGGTGACGGGGAAGTTGAAGTAACGGCTCAGCCGACCGAACGCGGCGAGGATGCCGCCGTCCTGGTCCACCACCATGCTGGGCGGGGAATAGCGGTCGACGATGCGGCGCATCGCCGTGCTCTCGTCGCCGCTGGGCGTACCCCCGTCGCGTTCGCCCCGCTCGCCGCGCCGACGCGGGCTGCGGCTCATGCCGCCGGGCAGGTCGATGGGGTAGGAGGGGGAGCCGGGCGACCGCTCGAACAGCCGGGCATGGCCGTCTATCGCGGGGAACAGGTGATCGAACCGCCCGACGCTTTCGGACGGACCCAAGAAGAGACAGCCGCCGGGCCGTAGCGCATAATGGAGCAGCGGCAGCACCGATTGCTGCAACCGGTCGTCGAAATAGATCAGCAGGTTGCGGCACGACACCAGGTCGATCCGCGAGAAGGGCGGATCCTTGACCAGGCTGTGGTTGGAAAAGCGGATCATGTCGCGGATCGGCGCGGCGATGCTGAATCGCTCGGCGTGCGGCATGGTATAGCGTTCGCGCAAATGGGCCGGAATGTCGGCCATGGCGGAGGCGGGATAGCTGCCCTCGCGCGCGATCTGGAGCATCTGTTCGTCGATGTCGGTCGCGAAGATCTGCACCGCCAGCGGCTGTCCGGTTTCGCGCGCCGCCTCGGCGAACAGCATCGCGATGCTGTACGCTTCCTCGCCGCTGGAGCAGCCGGGGATCCAGACACGGATATCCTCGTCCGGATCGCGCCCGCGCGTCAGCGGCTCGACCGCCTTGGTGCGCAGCGTCTCGAACAGTTCGGCATCGCGGAAGAAACGGGTGACGTTGATCAGCAGGTCGCGGAACAGCGCCTCGCACTCGTCCGCATCGCTCTTGACCCGCGCCAGATAGGCCGAGCCGGTGCCGATACCGAGCACATGCATCCGCCGCTCGACCCGGCGGACCAGCGTCGTGCGCTTATAGCCCGAAAAGTCGTGGCCGACCGCGTTGCGCAGCACCCGGCACATATCGTCGATATGGTCGGCGACGACCTCGGCTTCCTGCTCCTTGGGATCGCCCGAGCGGCGCGCGAAGAAGGCGTGGAGGCAGTCGAGGATCTCGCCGGGATGCTTGACGAAATCGACCAGCCCGGTGCCGACCGCCGACAGGGGCATCCCGTCATAACGGGCGCTTTCCGGCTTCTGGACGACGCTGACCCCGCCATTTTCCTTGATCGCGCGCAGCCCCGTGGTGCCGTCCGCGCCCGTGCCCGACAGGATGACACAGGCGGCATTGGCCTGCTGGTCGCTGGCCAGCGACAGGAAGAAGTCGTCGATCGGACGACGGAGCCCCCGCGGCTGGATGAAGTCGGTCAGCTCCAACACGCCGCCGCGAATGGCCAGGCCCCGGCCGGGCGGGATGATATAGACGCGGTCGGCCTCGATCCGCTCCAGCCCCTCGCACTGGCGCACTTCCAGATTGGTATGCCGGTCGAGCAGCTGGGCCAGCATGGATTCGTGATTGGGGTCGAGATGCTGGACGACGACGAACGCCATGCCGGTCGGCGCGCGTGCCGGGGTCAGCATCTCGCGCAGGGCCTCCAGCCCGCCCGCCGACGCGCCGATACCAACCACGGGCACCGGGGCGATCCCGTCTTTCGCGGTGCTATCCTGATGGGGGGCGGTCTGCGGAGCCTCTGCGTCCGCGCTCACGGAAAGGCGGCCCGGTCGAGGTCCGACAAGGTGAGCTTGGCCTGGGCGATGGTGGCGGCGGTGTTGGCGATCGCGGTCAGCAACCCCTCCAGCACGATGCCGCTTTCCGCCAGGATCGGGGTCAGCTTGCCCAGGGTGCGGCCCAGTTCCGCGTCATAGGCGGCCAGTCGTTCGGGCTGGGAGCGGCTGACGTCGAATTGCGACGCAAAGATATAGGGCATCTCACCGCCCAGTTGGCGCAGCTTCGACATGTAAAGCAGATTGACGAAGGGCGAGCCGTCCTTGCGGAAATTGATCAGCATGGTGCGGACGTTCACCTGACGATCATTGGCCAGGAATTCGCGAATGCGCTCGCGGGCCTCTTCATTGTCGGCATCGCGCTGGAGCATCCGGCAATTCTGTCCGACGACATCTTCGCTGGTATAGCCGGTCAGTTCGCGAAAGCCGTGATTGATGAAAATCAGCGGATTGTCATCGCGCGCATCGGCCAAAGCCAAAGCGATGGGGGACTGGTCCAGATAAGCGGCCAGATGACTCGGAATTTCTGTATCGTGCACGAAATCTGGCTCCATGACGCGCATTCGCATGGCGTCCTCCCCTCCGCAAGTGCCGTAACGTCCGGCGCCCCCCGAAATCTTCACATGGATAAACCCTTTAGGGCGCCGTGGCGTTCCCGTCTCGCCTCAGAATCATTGCGAGGGCGGAACAGGTGAGAGGGTCGTCGGGACGGGACGCGGCCCCAGCCAGGACTGGCGGAAGCGCGTCTGCTCCGGCGTCAGCGGCTGGCCGATCTTTTCGTTCGGGACCACTTCGATGGTCGGATCGGCGGCCAGCGTCAGGGTGGCGCTGCGCTCGCCGCCGCGCTGGCGATAGACGATGGGCAGGCGGTCGCCGGGCGCATGACGTGCCAGCATCGCGGTCCAGGCCTGCTGGTCGGCCAGCGGGCGGCCATCGACGCTGACGATCCGGTCGCCCTTGTCGAGCCCCGCCTCATAGAGCGGTGTGCCTGGTAGGGTCGGCGCGGTAAGCGCCATACCGCCGTCGAGCGGACCTGGCATCCCGCCAGCCCAGGCCGCATTCGGGTTCGCCTTGCGCAGGGTCAGCCCGGCCTGGGCCAGCAGCGGCGCGAAATCGGGTAGGCCGCTGGCGGTGATGCTGCGTGCGAAGAAGCGGTCGGCAAAAGCCTGATCGCCCGTCACCTGCCCCAGCGCGATGCGCAGATCGTCGGGGCGATAGCTGCGCTCGGGTTTGCCGAAGCTGCGCCAGAGCTGGCGCATGTAATCGTCCAGCGTCAGCTGCGGGAAACGCTGCCGCAACTCCATGTCCAGCGCCAACGCGATGACCGCGCCATAGGGATAATAGGAGAAGAAGATGTTCGGGTTGGTCGGGTCGATCGACTGCGCCGCATCGACGAAGGGCGCGCGCAGGCTCATTTCCTGCGGTCCACCATAACGCCGCGCCGGGGAATGGATCAGCGCGTTCAGCGTGCCCGACAGCTGGGCGACATAATCCTCGACCGGCATCTCGCCCGCGCGGACCACCGCGAGCGGTCCGTAATATTGGGTGAAGCCCTCGGCCAGCCAAAGCGAGGGCGTGGCATTGGCGCGGGTGAAATCGAACGGCTCCAGCTCGACCGGGCGGATCCGCTCGACATTCCAGCTGTGGAAGAATTCGTGGCTGAGCGTCTGGATCTGCGAGAATTTGCCCGCCGCCAGCGAGCGCGCCTGGCTGATCACCGTCGAGTTGCGATGCTCCATGCCGTCGCCGCTGATCTGCGGCATGTAATCGGCCAGGAAAGTATAGGTGCCGTAATCATAGGCGGGCGTCTCGCCGAAGATCGCGATCTGCTGCGCGGTGACCTTCTGGGCCATCGCGGCGAAGCGGTCGAGATCGGCGGCACTGCCGTCATGATGGACGGTCAGGCGGATCGTGTAGGTCTTTGCCCCGTTCGCGACGGTCCAGTGGCGCTCGTCCCAGGCCGACAGCTCGACGGGGCTGTCCATGAAATATTGCAGGTCGCGCGCGGTGAAGACGGTCGGGTCGTTCGTCGGGGCGAGCTGCGTGGCGATCTTCCAGCCGGCTTGCGGGTGGAAGCGGACACGGATCGGCCGTGCGTCCTGCCCGACCGCCCATAGGAAGGTCGCGGGGATGTTCAGCCGGGCATGGGTCGGGTCGATCTGCGCATAGGTGCCGTCGCCCCGGTCACCGAACAGCGTATAGCGCACCGTCACCGTGCCGTCATGGCCAGCGACGGTCCAGCCATAGGGATCGGTCCGCTCGACGGTCAGCGGCTTGCCCGCGCCGTCGACGGCGGACACCGAATAGACGTTCTTGGCGAACTCGTGCAGCGCATAGCGGCCGGGCGAGGAGCGGGCCATCTGGAAGCGGACGGGTTTGGAAGGCAGCCCGCGATAGGTGACACTGACCTGCGCCTCATGATGCTGGGCGCGGGGGAAGGCGATGTCATATTCGACCGGCGCCTGGGCGGCCTGACGTTTGGGAGCGGTCTGCGCCGCGACCGGCTGCATCGCCGTGGTGACCAGCGCTACCGCCGCCGTCATCGCCAGAAACCGCATGCCATTCCCCTTCGTGTCGCCAAGGCAGCGACTTAGGCATGGAGGCGGCCCAGGGTCCACCGCTTTTCCGGAACATGGTTGGTTCGCCGAGAGACGGCCGAATCACCGTGCGGCCCGCCCCGCAGGGCTGGTCCAGTGATCCGAAATGTCAGGAAAATCTGGAGGCGCGACCGGGAATCGAACCCGGGTGCAAGGATTTGCAGTCCTCTGCGTCACCACTCCGCCATCGCGCCTCGATGCGTGGGAGGCGGGCATGTGTGCGGTTTTTCGCGCGGCGTCAACAGGGGAGTGTCGTCGCATCGAAAAAGTCGTGAGATTTTCTGAAGCGGAGATGCGGACGTTATCGAACGGCTGCTTCGGCCACGGCGATCGTCGCGGCCCGGCCACGTCGGCGTTCCATATTCTGCGCGGGCGATGCGCCCTGACCGAATGACCGTTCGGTATTGGCCTGGGGTTTGAAGCGCTTCTCCATATAGCCCGCAGCAACGGAGCCACCCAGAACGGCGCAGCCGATGGCGCCCACGCCGATAAGCCCCAAGCTCCGCTTCATGTGATCCTCCATGCCGGTGGTTGGTTTAATCCAGCGATACAACTCGGACCTTCTAGATAGGCTCCCGCGATATTGTATCCGCAAGGCGCGCTGTTTGGCGTATATTTCCAAACCGGAGACCCGCGCCGCTCAACCGCTTGGCGGAAATCGCCCCACGCGATAGAAGCGGCGGGAACCAATTTAGTGTATTGCACAACTAAAACGGCTGTGCGACAGGGTAGGGCGATGATGACAACCAGCTTTGATTCCTCGAATTTCGACGCGATGCGCCATGCGATGGTGGCCAGCCAGCTGCGGACCACGGCGGTCAGCGACCAGCGGGTCGTCGCCGCCATGGCGCGCGTGCCGCGTGAGGCGTTCGTGCCCGAGGCGCTGCGCCCGGTGGCGTATCGCGACGGGACGCTCGACCTGGGGCAGGGGCGCGCGGTCAACCTGCCGATGGCGACCGGCCGTCTGCTGACCGAGGCGTATCTGGAGGCGGGCGACCGTGTCCTGCTGATCGGCGCCGCGACCGGCTATACCGCCGCGCTGCTCGCCGGGATCGTGACCCAGGTGATCGCGGTCGAGGAAAATGCCGATCTGGTCGCGGCCGCGCGCACCGCGCTGGCCAGTGAGACCAGGGTCGAGGTCGTGCAGGGTGCGCTCAACGCGGGGCACGCCGCCGCTGCGCCCTATGACGTGCTGGTCATCGACGGTGCGGTCGAGGAACTGCCGACCGCGCTGGTCGAGCAGGTCAAGATCGGCGGCCGGATCGTCACGGGTCTGGTCGAGAACGGCGTCACGCGTCTGGCCAGCGGTCGCCGGACCGAGGGCGGCCACGGCGTGCGCGCCTTTGCCGATGCCGAATGCACCATCCTGCCGGGCTTTGCCCGTCCTCGCGCCTTTCAATTCTGAGGGACTATGCGCCTGCACCTGACTTCCTCCCTGACCTCCGGCGTTCTGATCGGCTCGGCCCTGTTGATGGCCGGGTCGGCTTCGGCGGAGACGTTGCGCGAGGCGATGGTGCGGGCGTATCAGAGCAACCCGGCGATCACCGGTCAGCGTGCCGCCCAGCGCGCGACCGATGAGAATGTGCCGATCGCACGGGCCAGCGGCCTGCCGTCGCTGCAGTCGAACGGCCAGATCATCGACAATATCGTCGTGGCCAATAACAACTTCCTCAACCCGGAACGCGTCGGCACGGGGCAGTTGCAATTGTCGGTGCCGCTCTATCAGGGCGGCGCGGTCAAGAATGCGGTGCGCGCGGCCGAGACGCGGGTCGATGCCGGGCGGGCACAGCTGCGCGGGGTAGAGGCGAACCTCTTTACCAATGTCGTCGCGGCGTACATGAACGTCATCCGCGACGAGGCGATCGTCAACCTCAACACCCGCAACGTCAATGTGCTGGACACCAATTTGCGCGCCTCGCGCGATCGGTTCCAGGTCGGCGACCTGACCCGCACCGACGTCGCCCAGTCCGAAGCCCGTCTGGCACAGGCGCGCGCGCAGTTCCAGTCGGCGCAGGCAAACCTGATCTCCAGCCGCGAAAACTATGTCAGCATCGTTGGCGTCGCGCCGGTCGGTCTGGAGCAGCCACCCGCGCTTCCCGCGCTTCCCGCTTCGCCCAATCAGGCGGTGGCCATCGCGCTCGACCAGAATCCGCAGTTGATCGCTGCACGGCGCACGGCGGATGCGACCCGTTATGACATCAACGTCGCCCGCGCCAACCGTTTGCCCCGGATCACAGCGGTGTCGAGCGGGAATTATTTCAACTATCTCGGCTCAATCAACGCGCCGCCGGGGGCTGGCAACGTGCCGGGTTCGGGCATCAACGCGACGGTCGGGGCTCAGTTGTCCATGCCGCTGTTCCAGGGCGGCCGGCCAGCGGCGCAGGTCCGACAGGCCGAGGCACTGCGCGGCCAGGCGCTGGAGAACGCCACAGGTACCGAGCGGCAGGTCGTGGCGCAGGTCCGCTCCGCCTACGCCGTGTGGCAGTCCTCGCAGGAGGTGATCGCCTCGGCCGAATCGGCGGTGCGCGCCAACTCGCTGTCGCTGGAGGGCGTGCGCGCCGAGAACAGCGTCGGCACCCGGACCGTGCTCGACATTCTGAACGCCGAGCAGGAATTGCTGAACAGCCAGGTGACGCTGGTGACGGCGCGGCGCGACGCCTATGTCGCGGGCTTCGCGCTGATCGCCGCGATGGGCAATGCCGAGGCGCGAGACCTGGGCCTGGACGGCGGTTCTCTCTACGATCCGGTCGCCAACTACAAGCGTGTCCGCAATAAGATCAGCGACTGGGGCGGCGATGGCGAGCCAGCGCCGGTCGCCAGCACCACCGCCGGAACCCCGGCGCAGACGGCGGCGATCACCCGTCCGCTCGACGCCGACGTCAACGCCCCTGTTGACAGAAGCCCCGCATTAACCACAGGTGCGGAGGCACCAAGCCGGCAATAAGGCCGGACAGGGGCCTTGGGGGCAAGAATGGGGTTTGCGGTCATGGGTGATGTCAGCGCAGAGCCGTCGATGGAAGAGATCCTCTCCTCGATCAAACGGATCATTGCCGAAGAGGGCGAAGTGCCCGCGCGCCAGCGTCGCCAGCCGCGCCCCGTGCCCGCGCCTGCGGTCGAGGATGATTCGCCCGAGGTCCTGGAACTCAGCGATCCCATGCCGCTGCGCATGAAGGTCGAGGCCGCCGCCGCCCGCGCCGCCGAATCGGCGATGCGCGCCGTCGCGCCCGAACCCGCCCCGGCGCCTGCTCCGGCCCCCGAGCCGGTGGCGCATGTCGCCGCCCCCGCACCCGTCGCCCCGCCGGTCCAGGCCGATCTGGACGACGCGGAAGAGGCGATCGTATCCCCGCGCGTGGCCGAGGCCAGCCGTGGTTCCCTGGAGGCGCTCAGCCGTATGATGGTCAAGCCGGAACCCACCAGCGACGGCACGCTCGAAGGGCTGGTCCGCGACATGCTGCGCCCGATGCTGCGCGAATGGCTCGATACCCATCTGCCCGAGATGGTCGAGGCGATGGTCGCGCGCGAAATCGCCCGGATCACGCGCGAAGGGCGCTGATCCTGCCCGCCGGCTTTTCGACCTGCATCAAGATGAAAGCGGAACCGGCGGCACCCGTCCGGGTTCGTTGGGCATGAACCCGACACCCGAGACGCCCGATCTGTCGAAATCGACGCGCTCGCACGTGTCGTCCCCCCCGATCGCGGATGCGAGCCAGCCGCATTCGGGGCAGTCGGACATCTTCTTCGCCGCCGTGAAGACGACGCGGATGCCGATGATCGTCACCGATCCCCGGCAGCCCGACAATCCCATCGTCTTCTGCAACGAAGCCTTCAGCTTCATGACCGGCTATTCCGAGGAGGAAATCCTCGGCACCAATTGCCGCTTCCTGCAAGGGCCGGAAACCGATCGCGACGTGGTGGCCCAGGTCCGCGCGGCGATTGCGCGGCGCGACGAGATCGCGGTCGAACTGCTCAACTATCGCAAGAACGGCTCGACCTTCTGGAACGCGCTGTTCGTCTCGCCTGTCTATGACGATGCGGGCGAGCTGGTCTATTTCTTCAGCAGCCAGCTCGACATATCGCGCCGCCGCGAGGCCGAGGATGCGTTGCACGAGGCGCAGAAGATGGAGGCGGTCGGCAAGCTGACCGGCGGCATCGCGCATGACTTCAACAACCTGCTCCAGGTCATCATCGGTTATGCCGATATCCTCGAGGCGCGGGTCGATCAGGGCGATCGTAGCGGCCGTCGTGCGGTCGAGGCGATCGCCGCCGCCGCCGCGCGGGGCGCGACACTGACCCAGCAGCTGCTCGCCTTTGCCCGCAAACAGGAACTGCGCGACCGGCTGCTCAACTTCAACCAGCTGATCGAGGATTTCCGCCCGATCCTGAACCGGACGGCGGGCGATGGCGTGGTGATGCGCCAGCGGCTGGAGGAAAATCTCTGGAACTGCCGGATCGACCCGGTCCAGGCGGAAATGGCGCTGCTCAACATCGTCGGCAACGCGCGCGAGGCGATCGGCCGTCAGTCGGGGCAGGGTGAGATCACCATCTCGACCCGCAACATGATCCACTCCGGCGACAGTCCCGAAGGGCCCGCCAATCTGGAGCCGGGCGAATATGTCATGGTGCGCGTCGCCGATGACGGGCCGGGCATCGATCCGCAGATCGCCGACAAGATTTTCGACCCCTTCTTCACCACCAAGGAAATGGGGAAGGGTGCCGGGCTGGGCCTCGCCATGGTCTATGGCTTCATGCGCCAGTCGGGCGGCCTCGCCACGGTCGAAACCGACACGGACGGCGCGGCGATCGCGCTCTATTTTCCGCGGGCTGCGGGCGTCACCGAACGCCGCGCCGCACCCGTTCAGCCTGCCCGCAGTGGTGGGGTCGAGCGCGTCCTGATGGTCGAGGACCAGGATGATGTCGGCGATCTCGGCAAATCGATGCTCGAGGATCTGGGCTATGACGTCGTCCTGACCCGCAGCGCGCGCGAAGCGCTCGACCATCTGGCGCAGGACAGCGACTTCGCCCTGCTGTTCACCGATATCCTGATGCCCGGTGGGATGAACGGCGTCGCGCTGGCGCAGGTCGTGCGGCGCGATTATCCGCATCTGTCGGTCCTGTTGACCACCGGCTTTGCCGACGAGGCGATCGACGAGGGCGCGCGCTCCTATGAGCTGATCCGCAAGCCCTATCGCCGCGCCGACCTGAACGAGCGTATCCGCGCGGTCCTCGACCGGCCGGGTGCGCGAACCTGATACAATATCTGGCGGATCGCGGCGCGGGTGATTAAGGCAGCGTCATGACTGAGCTGCCCAAGACGTTCGACCCCGCCGCAATCGAAGCCCGCTGGTATGGCCATTGGGAGGAAAAGGGCCTGTTCCGCCCCGACCGCCCGAACGCCGAGCCGTGGACGATCGTCAACCCCCCGCCCAACGTCACCGGCAACCTGCATATCGGCCATGCGCTCGACAACACGTTGCAGGACATTCTGGTCCGCCATGCCCGGCTGAAGGGCAAGGATGCGTTGTGGGTCGTCGGCACCGACCATGCGGGCATCGCGACCCAGATGGTGGTCGAGCGCCAGATGAACGCGCGTGGTGAGAAGCGCACCGACTTCACCCGCGACCAGTTCCTGGAAAAGGTCTGGACGTGGAAGGCGGAAAGCGGCGGCCAGATCACCGGCCAGCTGCGCCGTCTGGGCTGCTCGATGGACTGGGTCAATGAACGGTTCACCATGGACGAGGGCTTCAGCAAGGCGGTGCTGAAGGTATTCGTCGACCTGTACCGCCAAGGGCTGCTCTACCGCGACAAGCGGCTGGTCAACTGGGATGCGGGGCTCGGCACCGCGATCAGCGACCTGGAAGTCGAGACTCGCGAAGTGAAGGGCAGCTTCTGGCGCCTGCGCTACCCGCTGGCCGACGGATCGGGCTTTATCGAGGTCGCGACGACCCGGCCGGAGACGATGCTGGCCGATATGGCGGTCGCGGTTCACCCCGACGACGCGCGCTACACCGCGCTGATCGGCAAGCAGGTCCGCCTGCCGATCACCGGCCGCCTGATCCCGATCGTCGCCGACGAACATGCCGACCCCGAACTGGGATCGGGCGCGGTCAAGATCACGCCCGGCCACGACTTCAACGATTTCGAGGTCGGCCGCCGCGCCGGGATCGAAGCCCGCGACATGCTCAACATGCTCGATGGCAAGGCGCATATCTGCCAGACGGCGGACGGTCTGATCCCCGACGCGTTCCTGGGCCTGTCGACCGCCGACGCGCGCAAGGCCGTGGTCGCGCGGTTGAAGGATGAGGGCGTCCTGATCCCGCATGTCGACAAGGACGGCGAAGAACACGACGCCGAGCCGCGCACGATCCAGACCCCGTTCGGCGACCGTTCGGGCGTGGTGACCGAGCCTTGGCTGACCGACCAATGGTATGTCGACGCCAAGACGTTGGCCCAGCCCGCGATCCAGGCGGTGCGCGGCGGCGATATCAAGATCGTGCCGCAGGCCTGGGAAAAGACCTTCTTCAACTGGATGGAGAATATCCAGCCCTGGTGCGTCAGCCGCCAGCTCTGGTGGGGCCACCAGATCCCGGCTTGGTTCGCCGAGGACGGCCGCGTGTTCGTCGCCGAAACCGAGGAAGAGGCGCGCGCAGAAGCAGGTGAGGGCGTCACCCTGACCCGCGATCCGGACGTGCTCGACACCTGGTTTTCTTCCGCCCTCTGGCCGTTCGCGACGCTCGGCTGGCCCGATAACGGCGACAAGACGCTGGCGGGCCGCTACCCGAACGACGTGCTGATCTCCGGCTTCGACATCCTGTTCTTCTGGGATGCGCGGATGATGATGCAGGGCATGCACTTCATGAAAGAGGTGCCCTTCAAGACGCTGTATCTCCACGGTCTTGTCCGTGCCGCCGATGGCTCGAAAATGTCGAAGTCGAAGGGCAATACGGTCGATCCGCTGGGCCTGATCGACCAGTATGGCGCCGACGCGCTGCGCTTCTTCATGGCGGCGATGGAGAGCCAGGGCCGCGACATCAAGATGGATGAACGCCGGGTCGAGGGCTATCGCAACTTCGCGACCAAGCTGTGGAACGCGGCGCGCTTCGCCCAGGCCAACGGCATCGGCGCCTCGACCACGCTGGAGGCGCCCAACGCGACGCTGGCGGTCAACAAGTGGATCATCGCCGAGACGGTGAAGACGGTGCAGACGGTCGACCTCGCGCTGGCCGATTACCGCTTCGACGGCGCGGCGAACGCCATTTACCAGTTCGTCTGGAGCCGCTTCTGCGACTGGTATCTCGAACTCATTAAGCCGGTCCTCCAGGGCGGCGAAGAGGGCGGGGAGGAAACCCGCGCGGTGGCGGGCTGGGTGCTCGACCAGATCCTGGTCCTGCTTCACCCGTTCATGCCCTTCATCACCGAGGAACTGTGGCATGCCATGGGTGCGCGCGATCATGACCTGATCGTGGCCCAGTGGCCGATGGCCGACGCCCGCGCGCTCGACCCGGAGGCGGAGCGTGAGATCGACTGGCTGATCCGTCTGGTCAGCGAGATCCGCGCCGCGCGCACCGAACTCAACGTGCCGCCGGGCGCGCGTTTGCCGATGCATGTGCGTGATGCGAACGAGGGGACGACGGCACGTCTGACCCGTCAGGCTTCGGCACTGGCGCGTCTGGCGCGTGTCGAGGCTGCCGAGGGCGATGCCACCGGCGGGGCCGCGCAGGTCGTGGTGGATGAGGCGACCTTCGTCCTGCCGCTGGAAGGCGTGATCGACCTCGACGCCGAACGCCAGCGCCTGACCAAGGCGATTGCGGCGGTCGAGAAGGAACGCGACGCGCTGGGCGGGCGGCTGAGCAATGCCAGCTTCGTCGAGCGCGCCAAGCCCGAAGCGGTCGAAAAGGCCCGCGCCGACCATGCCGACAAGATGGCGGAGGCCGCGCGCCTGCACGCCGCACTGGGTCGCCTGGGCTGACCCGATCCTCCCCATGCTGGGCATGGGGAGGGGGACCATCGCGAAGCGATGGTGGAAGGGCGAGGGGCTATGCCCCTCCACCACGGCCTGACGGCCGCGGCCCCCCTCCCCAAGCAAGCTTGGGGAGGAATGGGGTTCGTTACCCCTGTTCCCCCAGCCGCTTGAGTCGCCGGATACGCGGCTCGCGCTGGAGTTGCGCCTCGCGCCGGATCACCTGCCGCAGCTCGTCGCGCTTTTCATGGATCGACGCGATCACCGGTCCCATCGCGACGCCCAGATCGACCAGCACCGCCTCCGACAATTGCAGCGAGCTTTCCAGCGTCTCGGGCACCGCCTCGCTGACGCCCGCACGGTACAGCTCGGTCGCATGCGCCATGTCGCGGGCGCGCGCGATGATCGGCAGGTCGGGCGCGGCCTCACGGATGCGCCGCGCCAGCCGCACGGTCAGCACCGGATCGTCCATCGTCAGGATCAGCGCGCGCGCAGCGGGCAGGTTCAGCCGGTCGACCAGCTCGGCCCGCGCCACGTCGCCGAACAGCACCGGATAGCCTGCCCGCCGCGCCTCGCTGACCGAATCGATATCGGCCTCGACCGCGACATAGGGCTGGCCATGGACGGTCAGCATGTCGGCAATCATCTTGCCGACGCGACCGAAGCCGATGACCACGGTGCGTCCGGTATCGGCATCCGCCTCGGGAGCGGGGGGCAATTCGCCGCTGCGCGCTTCGATCCGACGCGAGATGACCCGGCCTGCCTTGGCGAGCAACGGGGTGATGGTCAGGCCGATCGCGGTCACCGTCTGCCAGAAGCTGGCGGTCGAGGGCAGGATCAGCTGGGCCTGTGCTGCCGTTCCCAGCACGATCAGCGTCGTCTCGGACGGGCTGCCCATCAGCAGGCCCGTCTCCGCCGCCACGCCGCGCCGGGCATGGGCGACGCGCAGCAGCAGATAGGTGACGATCGCCTTCACCGCGACCACGCCGACCACCGCGAGTAGCAGCATGTCCCAGTTCTTCGCGATCAACCGCAGGTCCAGGCTCATGCCCACGGTGATCAGGAACACACCGAGCGCCAGGCCCTTGAACGGCGCGGTCATCACCTCGACCTCGGAATGATATTCGGTCTCGGCGATCAGCAGGCCCGCCAGCAGCGCGCCGACGATCGGCGACAGCCCGGCGGCGGTCGTCGCGACGCTGGCGACGATGACGACCAGCAGCGAGGCGGCCAGGAACAGCTCGGGGCTCTTGGTCCGCGCGGCCTGGGCGAACAGGCGCGGCAGGACGAACTTGCCGCCCAGATACATGGCGACCACCGTCAGGCCGCCGCGCAGGGCGACGCCCGCAATCCCGACCCAGCCCTCGTCGCTGGCGGTCGGCGCCATGGCGCCCAGCGCGAAGATGATCGGCACCAGCGCCAGATCCTCGAAGAGCAGCATTGCGAACGCGCCGCGGCCCACCGGGCTCGTCGTGCCGACCAGCGGCAGCACCAAAGCGGTCGAGGAGAGGGTAAGGGCAAGGCCCAGCCCGATCGCTCCCGCCCAGCCTTGCCCCAGCATATGGAGCGCGATCCCGATCAGCGCCGCCGAGCCGATCAACTCGGCCGCGCCGGTGCCGAACACCAGCCGTCGCATCGCCCAAAGCCTGCGAAAGGATAGCTCCAACCCGATGGAAAACAGCAATAATATGATGCCAAACTCGGCAAAGGGCTCGATCGACTCCGGGTTGGAGATGGTTAGATAATAGAGCCACGGTGCATGGGGGACGAGCGATCCCAGCCCGGCCGGGCCGACGAGCAGCCCGACCAGGATGAACCCGATGACCGGGCTGACCCGAAAGCGCGCGAAGGCCGGAATGACGATCCCCGCCGACCCGAGGATCACGAGGGCGTCGGAAAAGCCCTGATTGTCTAACCGAAGTGCCATGACGACAGCCTAACCCGGCTTTGCCGCGCTTGTCAGGTCGTTAATCCCACGAAACGACGATGGGGCGATTCGTCCAATGGGGTATGGTGCGAAGGCGGCGTTAGGGCGGCACGATGAAGCCGCCCCGATCGACCGTCCTGTTCGCCATCCTGCCTTGCCTGGCACTGACCGCCTGCGGGGATGGCGACCGGGCCGAACGGCTGAAGGCGGCGGGGCCCAACCCGTCGCTCGACGCGCTGATGCGGGTCGCGGATGCCGATGCGGGCGCGCGGACCTTCGGCCAGTGTCTGGCCTGTCACACGATCGGCAAGGGCGAACTCGATCGGGCGGGGCCCAATCTGCACGGCATCATGGGCAAGCCGGTCGCCGGGGGCAGCCTGCGCTATGGCTATACCGCCGCACTGGAGCGGGTCGGTGGGCATTGGGACCGCGCGACGATGGACCGCTGGCTGACCTCGCCGCAACGCTTCGCACCGGGGACGAAGATGACCTTTCCGGGCCTGCCCGACCCGCTCGCCCGGGCGGATGTGATCGCCTATCTGGAGCGCGAAGGGCGTTCCAGATAGGCTTAACGGTCAGGCCGTAGGGAATTGACCGTCCATCAATGTCCCGTCTTCATTCAGGTCTACCGGAACCGCGATGGAAGGAGCGGTCATATAGGGAGGCTTGCGTGCTTCCCGGAACTGCTCGATGGAATATTGGCTGATGCGCACGGTATCGCTCTGATTGCCTCCGAGCACATGATAATGGGTGGCGTCTTCGCCGACATAGAGCCCGACATGGCCACCACCAGGGCGAACGAAGACGACGACGTCCCCCAGATCGGGCTGGCCGCTAGGCTCACCAAATTTCCGCCAATTCAAGGCCCATAAGGGTTCGGAAGGCGGCGTTTTGCCAGCCCGGCGCGCCACGAGCGCCATCGCCAGCCCGCACCAGTGAGTGGAATCTGCCTTATAGCTTTTGCCGACTTCGCCACCGACCTCCTTGGCCCATGCCAAAATATCAGCGTTGTTTTCGTCACCCGGCGCTTCCTTGGTGCCATAGATGCCAAGCGCCTCCGACACCATGCGGGGCAAGGTGCCGATCGTCGTCAGCCAGCTATAATTTCCCAGATCCATTTCCTGTCTCCCGATCGAGCGATACGCAAAAAGACCCGGGAGGCATGCCCCCCGGGTCCAACTTGCTCGCGCTGCGATCGGTCGCCTATCGACGACCGAACCGAAACGGACCTTACTGCCAGTTGGCCATCGCGGTTTCGAGGTTGACGCGGATCGCCTCGAAGAACTGCTCGGTGGTCATCCAGGGCTGGTCCGGGCCGATCAGGATGGCGAGGTCCTTGGTCATCTGGCCGTTCTCGACGGTCTGGACGCAGACCTTTTCCAGCGTCTCGGCGAAGCGGACGACGTCGGGGGTGTTGTCGAACTTGCCGCGATACTTCAGGCCGCCGGTCCAGGCGAAGATCGAGGCGATCGGGTTGGTCGAGGTCGCCTTGCCCTGCTGGTGCTGGCGATAGTGACGGGTCACGGTGCCGTGCGCCGCTTCCGCCTCGATCGTCTTGCCGTCCGGGGTCATCAAGACCGAGGTCATCAGGCCCAGCGAGCCGAAGCCTTGCGCGACCGTGTCCGACTGCACGTCGCCGTCATAGTTCTTGCAGGCCCAGACGAATTCGCCGTGCCACTTGAGTGCCGAGGCGACCATGTCGTCGATCAGACGGTGCTGATACTCGATGCCCGCCGCCTTGAACTGCTCGGCGAATTCGGTGTCGAACACCTCCTGGAAGATGTCCTTGAAGCGGCCGTCATAGGCCTTCAGGATGGTGTTCTTGGTCGACAGATAGACCGGCCAGCCGCGATTCAGGCCATAGTTCATCGAGGCGCGCGCGAAGTCGCGGATCGACTCGTCGAGATTGTACATGCCCATGGCGACGCCGGCGGCGGGGAAGTTGAACACCTCCTCCTCGATCGACTCGCCATTTTCGCCTTCCCACTTCAGGGTCAGCTTGCCCTTGCCGGGCACCTTGAAATCGGTCGCCTTATACTGGTCGCCGAATGCGTGACGGCCGACGACGATCGGGTGGGTCCAGCCGGGGACCAGGCGGGGAACGTTCTTGATGACGATCGGCTCGCGGAAGACCACGCCGCCCAGGATGTTGCGGATCGTGCCGTTGGGCGACTTCCACATCTTCTTCAGGCCGAACTCCTCGACGCGCTGCTCGTCGGGGGTGATGGTCGCGCACTTGATGGCGACGCCGTACTTCTGCGTGGCATGGGCGCTGTCGATCGTCACCTGGTCCGCGGTCGCGTCGCGATTCTGGACCGACAGGTCGAAATAGGCCAGTTCGATGTCGAGATACGGCTTGATCAGGCGTTCGCGAATCCATTCCCAGATGATCCGGGTCATTTCGTCGCCGTCGATCTCCACGACGGGGGTGTTTACCTTGATCTTCGCCATATGCGCATCCTTCAGATTAGGCAGGTTTGGTGACGCGTCTAGGGGAGGGGGCGCGGCGGATCAACCACCCTGCACATCACGCGAAAGGGCCGGGGCGAACCGAAAAGATTGTGCGATGGCCGGTGGACAGGTACACAGGCCCGATGCCTTCGCTTGAAAAGCCCCCCGTCGCGACCACCACCGTCAAGTGGCGCTTCCCCGCCGTCCATCCCGAAGGGCGCAAATATGTGCTGATCGGGGCGGGCCTGACCATCGTCGCCACGTTGATCACCAAGGTGCTGTTCTGGCCGTTCGTCGGCCTGTGCATCTGGATCGCGGCGTTCTTCCGGGACCCCGTCCGCACCACGCCGCAGGGCGACGACCTGATCGTCGCGCCCGCCGATGGCCTGGTGACGATGATCCAGCGCGTTCCGATCCCGCGCGAGCTGGTCGGCGAACTGGGCGAGGCGCCGCTGGTCCGCGTGTCGATCTTCATGTCGGTGTTCGACGTGCATATCAACCGCACGCCGGTCGCAGGTGTCATCCGCCAGGTCGTCTATATCTCGGGCAAGTTCCTCAACGCCGATCTCGATAAGGCGTCGGACGAGAATGAGCGCCAGCATTTCGTGGTCGAGGGTCGCGATGGCCGGAAATATGGTTTCACCCAGATCGCCGGGCTGGTCGCGCGTCGTATCGTCGGCTTCGTGAAGCCCGGGGATATGGTCGCCGCCGGTCAGCGTGTCGGCCTGATCCGCTTCGGCAGCCGCGTCGACGTGTACCTGCCCGATGACGTCACGCCGCAGGTTTGCCTGGGCCAGCGTTCGGTCGCGGGCGAGACGGTGATCGGCCGTGTCGGCGGCAAGCCGATGACCGGCATCGCGCAGTAAGCCGCACGCTCCGATGGCCATTTCCCCCCGTTTCGCCCGTCGCCGCGCCGATGGCGAGCCGCCCCGCGGTCTGCCGCTGCGGGCGATCATTCCCAATGCGGTGACCGCGCTTGCGCTGGTGTCCGGCCTGACGGGGGTGAAGTTCGCCATTGCGGGATCATGGGAGGCGGCCGTCACCATGATCATGGTCGCGGCGGTGCTGGACGGGTTGGACGGCCGGATCGCGCGCTTGCTGCGCGGGGAAAGCCGGTTCGGAGCGGAACTCGATTCGCTATCCGACGCCATTTCCTTCGGCGTCGCGCCTGCTCTGATCCTCTATCTCTGGTCGCTCGAAAACCTCCCGCGCATCGGCTGGATTTGCGCGGTGCTCCAGGCGGTGTTCTGCGCATTGCGGTTGGCACGGTTCAACTCGCAGCTCGATGTCACGGATCAGCCGCGCAAGACGGCGGGCTTCTTCACCGGCGTTCCGGCCCCCGCCGGAGCCGGGCTGGCCATGCTGCCGCTCTATCTATGGTTCTGGACGGGCGAGCCGATCTTTTCGTCGCCCTATCTGGTCGCGCCGTGGGTCGCGCTAGTCGCCTTGCTGATGGTGTCGAGCCTGCCGACCTTGTCCTGGACCTCGTTCCGCCTGCGCCGCCATGTGCGGTTCGAAGCGTTGGCGATCATCGTGTTGGTCGGCGTCGCGCTGATCTCGGCACCCTGGCACGCGCTGACCGCGCTGTGTCTGGCCTATCTGCTGAGCATCCCCGCCACCATGATCGCCTATGCGCGGCTCAGGCGGCCACGCGGCGGCGTACCAGCGAAGGGGCAGGGGAGCCCGCCGCCCAGCGCCTGACGGCGATCCGGCGCTCGGCCACTACCAGGGTGGCCAATGGCGTGAAGGCCGGTTCGATGTGACCCGTGGCGAGATGCAGGATGCGACGCCATTGCGGCGCCACCATCATCGCTATGGTGGTCAGGGCGGCGACCAGTGCGCCCGTGAAAACCAGAACACTCACCACGATCATCATGATGCCAGCCTCCTGCCGTCCGTCCGATACGGTCCGGCACATTAACCAGACCGTAACCATTGATTTTTTCGTCGAGTTCCGTCGCCGAAACGCCGACATCAGGTTGAGTCGTGCCAAATTCGCGACGTTACGAAGACGTTATGCGATGGCTGGAATCTCAACCCTGTTGTGATCGCTTTATGTTCCGCCGATGTTCTCTTGTCAATCGGTGTTGGAACAAAAGTGAACGCGCTCGCGCGCTTGCCATCCGGTTTTGCATCGGCTAAGGGCCCGCGCCTCAACACCGCATGGGAAGCATCATATTTCGGTGCGCATGGGCTTTGCCCGCCGCGTCATCCGCTTCCCAGAGGATTAACCGGAAGGAATTACATTATGGCGGCACCCGTCGTCACCATGCAGCAGCTGGTCGAGACCGGCGCGCACTTCGGCCACCAGACCCACCGCTGGAACCCGAAGATGAAGCCCTACATCTTTGGCGACCGCAACGGCGTCCACATCCTCGACCTGTCGCAGACCGTGCCGCTCTTCGCGCGCGCTCTGGAGTTCATCAGCTCGACCGTCGCGGGCGGTGGCAAGGTCCTGTTCGTCGGCACCAAGCGCCAGGCGCAGGAGCCGGTCGCCGAGGCCGCTCGCCGTGCGGGCCAGCACTTCGTCAACCACCGCTGGCTGGGCGGCATGCTCACCAACTGGAAGACGATCTCGAACTCGATCAAGCGCCTCAAGACCCTTGAAGAGCAGCTGTCGGGCGACACGCACGGCCTGACCAAGAAGGAAGTGCTGAACCTGACCCGCGAGCGCGACAAGCTCGAGCTGTCGCTGGGCGGCATCCGCGACATGGGCGGCATTCCGGACGTGATGTTCGTGATCGACGCCAACAAGGAAGAGCTGGCGATCAAGGAAGCCAACACGCTGGGTATCCCCGTCGTGGCGATCCTGGACTCGAACGTCTCGCCCGACGGCATCGCGTTCCCGGTTCCGGCGAATGACGACGCCAGCCGCGCGATCCGTCTGTACTGCGAAGCCGTCGCCATTGCCGCCACCCGTGGCAACAACGAGCAGCAGCGCCGCAGCGGCGCGGACTTCGGCGCGATGGCCGAGCCGCCCGTCGAGGAAGCGCTGACCGTCGCCCCGACCGAAGCCGCCGAGCAGGCGGTCGAGGCCGAGCGCCAGATCGACGCGTAATCGCGTGACAATGCCCCGCGGTGCGGGCGGGGCGATCATCGACCAGGCGGGCATGGCCTCCGGTCGGTGACATCGGCTTGACATGCAAGCCGTGCTAAGGGCCGCCTCCGATGGGGCGGCCCTACCCGCATCCCCCTTTTCAGACAGAGGAAATCAGACAATGGCCGATATCACCGCAGCGATGGTCAAGGACCTGCGCGAAAAAAGCGGCGCGGGCATGATGGACTGCAAGAAGGCCCTCAACGAAGCCGCTGGCGACATGGACGCCGCGCTGGATTGGCTGCGCACGAAGGGCCTGGCGGCCGCGCAGAAGAAGTCGAGCCGTACCGCAGCCGAAGGTCTGGTCGGCGTCGCCACCAGCGGCACCGTGGGCGCTGCCGTCGAAGTGAACTCGGAAACCGACTTCGTCGCCAAGAACGACCAGTTCCAGGCGTTCGTGAAGGACGTGACCGCGATCGCGCTGAAGACCAGCGACGACGTCGAAGCGCTGAAGAACGAAGCGATGCCGCAGGGCGGCACTGTCGCCGAAGTGCTGACCAACAATGTCGCGACCATCGGTGAGAACCAGTCGCTGCGTCGCGCCAAGCGCCTCGAAGTGTCGAAGGGCGCCGTCGTGTCCTACGTCCACAACCAGCAGGCCCCGGGCCTGGGCAAGATCGGCGTGCTGGTCGCGCTGGAGTCGGAAGCCGCCGACGACGTGCTGCAGTCGCTGGGCCGTCAGCTGGCGATGCACATCGCCGCTGCCTTCCCCAAGGCGCTGAACGAGGAAGACCTGGACGAGGCCGAGATCGAGCGTGAGCGCGCGATCGCGACCGAAAAGGCCGCCGAATCGGGCAAGCCCGCCGACATCATCGCCAAGATGGTCGAAGGCGGCATCGCCAAGTACCGCAAGGAGCACGCTCTGGTCAGCCAGCTGTTCGTGATCGACGGCAAGACCAAGATCAGCGACGTCGTGGCGAAGGCCGGCAAGGACGCCGGTGCCGAGATCAAGCTGGTGGACTATGTCCGCTTCCAGCTGGGCGAAGGCATCGAGAAGGAAGCGTCGGACTTCGCGGCCGAAGTGGCCGCCGCGTCGGGCGTTCCGCAGAAGGCGTAATGCCTCGCGCCGTTCCGTGATGGGACGGTAAGGGTAGAGGGGAGTGGCCGCCGCGAGGGGGCCGCTCCCTTTGCGTTTGGGGTCTCTCCAAATCCTCCCTGAGCTATGCTCGGGGAGGGGGACCATCGCGCCAGCGATGGTGGAGGGGCGTGACGGACCGGCCATGCCCCTCCACCACGCCCTGCGGGCGCGGTCCCCCTCCCCAAGCACAGCTTGGGGAGGAATGGGTTTACCGTTCGCCCAACCTGAACGCGGGGCGGGGCAATGGATCGGGGCGGCTTGCCCATTGTCCCACGAAAATCCCCGCAACCCGCCGCTCCATGGTTGCCCGCTGGCCGGTCGCCGCCTAAGGTCCGCGCCACTTTCATCACCAAGATCCGAGAAACGATGACCACCCCGCGCTTCAAACGTATCCTTCTGAAATTGTCGGGTGAGGTCCTGATGGGCGAGGGTGGCCTCGCCATCTCGCCGGAGATCACCGCGCGCGTCGCGCAGGAGATCGCCGATGTCCGCGCGCAGGGCTATGAGCTGTGCATCGTCGTGGGCGGCGGCAATATCTTCCGCGGCCTGTCGGCGGCGGCCAAGGGGATCGAGCGGGCGACCGCCGATTATATGGGCATGCTGGCGACCGTGATGAACGCGCTGGCGGTGCAGAACGCGCTGGAACAGATCGGCGTCGATACCCGCGTCCAGTCGGCCATCCCGATGTCGAGCGTGTGCGAACCCTTTATCCGCCGCCGTGCCGAGCGGCATCTGGAAAAGGGCCGCGTCGTGATCTTCGCCGCCGGTGTCGGTTCGCCCTTCTTCACCACCGACAGCGGTGCCGCGCTGCGCGCCGCCGAGATGAAGTGCGATGCGCTGTTCAAGGGCACCAGCGTCGACGGCGTCTATGATGCCGATCCCAAGAAGGTGCCGACCGCGACCCGCTACGAAACCGTCACCTTCTCCAAGGTGCTGTCCGACGACCTGAAGGTCATGGACGCCTCGGCCATCGCGCTGTGCCGCGACAACAATATCCCGATCGTCGTCTTCAACATCCGCGAACATGGCAATTTCGGTGCCGTGCTGTCGGGCCAGGGTGTGTCGACGATCGTCCAGAACGCAGGAGCTTAAATCATGGCAGCCTATGACAAGTCCGACCTCGAGCGCCGTATGCAGGGCGCGGTCGAATCGCTGAAGCACGACCTGAACGGTCTGCGCACCGGCCGCGCCTCGACGGCGTTGCTCGATCCGGTGACGGTCGAGGTATATGGCAGCCACATGCCGCTGAACCAGGTCGCCACCGTCTCCGCGCCCGAACCGCGCATGCTGTCGGTGCAGGTGTGGGACAAGTCGAACGTGTCGTCGGTCGAAAAGGCGATCCGCTCGGCGGGTCTGGGCCTGAACCCGATCAATGACGGCCAGACGCTGCGCCTGCCCATCCCCGACCTGACCGAGGAGCGCCGCAAGGAACTCGCCAAGCTGGCCGGCAAGTATGCCGAGGGCGCCCGCATCGCGGTGCGCAACGTGCGCCGCGACGGCATGGACAGCCTGAAGGTCGACGAGAAGAAGGGCGTCTTCGGCGAGGACGAGCGCAAGCGCCACGAGACCGAGGTGCAGAAGCTGACCGACGCCACCATCGCCGAGCTGGATGCGGCTGCGGCGGCCAAGGAAAAGGAAATCCTGGGCAAGTGAGTCCTCCGGCCGCCTCGGCCCAGACGGCTCTGGGGTCGCTGGTGGCCGTGCCCGATACGGGTGCGGTCCCGCGTCACGTCGCGATCATCATGGACGGCAATGGCCGCTGGGCCAAACGCCGTCTGCTCCCCCGCTTCGCCGGTCACAAGGCCGGGGTCGATGCCGTGCGCCGGATCGCGCGCGCGGCACGGGCGATGGGGATCGAGGCGCTGACGCTCTACGCCTTCTCGTCGGAGAATTGGCGGCGGCCCGAGACCGAGATCAGCGACCTGATGGGCCTGTTGCGCATCTTCCTGCGCAAGGACCTGGCCGAGCTGGTGTCGGACAATGTCCGGTTGCGGGTGATCGGCGACTATCGCCGCTTCCCCGCCGACCTCGTGGCGCTGATCGACGATGCGATCGAGCGTACGGCGGCCAATAGCGGTCCGATCCTCGCCATCGCGCTGAATTACGGCGCGCAGGCGGAACTGGTCGAGGCGACCCGGCGGCTGGCCCGCAAGGTCGCGGCCGGAGAGATGACGGCGGAGGCGATCACCCCGGAGGCGATCGAGGGCGAGTTGCAGACCAAAGGCCTGCCGCCGCTCGACCTGGTGATCCGCACCTCGGGCGAGCAGCGCCTGTCCAACTTCCTGCTGTGGCAGGCGGCCTATGCCGAGCTGCTGTTCGTCGACAAGCTCTGGCCCGATTTCGACGAGACGGCGCTGGCCGATGCAGTGGCCGAGTTCGGCCGACGACACCGGCGTTTCGGCGGCCTGTGACCGAGCCCAAATCCCCCAAGGCCGGAGCGCCCGAGGCGGCCCCGGCCAACCCACCCGCGTCCGGCATGTCCAACCTGACCAAGCGGGTGCTGGCCAGCATCGTCATGATCGCCGTGGCCAGCGTTTCGCTCGTATTGGGCGGTCTGGCCTTCTGGCTGCTGGCCGTCGTCGTCGCGCTGTTCATGATGGCCGAATGGTCCGACCTGTTGAAGGTCGATGCCAAGCAGAAGCGGCTGGCCCAGTTCGCGCTGTCGGTGCCACTGGCCATCATGGCGCCGGGTCTGGCCGCCGGGCCGGGCTTTTTCGCGTTGGGGCTGATCGCGGCGACCTTCTTCTTCCTGACCATCGTGTCGCGCCGCCCGGAGTTCGGGGCAGGGGCCCTTTATGTCGGGTTGCCCGTCTTCTCGCTGCTGGCGATCCGGCTGCATGACGACGGGCTGGTGCTGTCGCTCTGGTCGATGGCGATCGTCTGGGCCTGTGACAGCGGCGCGTTCTTCGTCGGGCGGCAGTTCGGTGGACCCAAGCTGGCCCCGAGCATCAGCCCGGCCAAGACCTGGTCCGGCCTGATCGGCGGTGTGGCGGCGGCGACGTTGCTGGCGGTGCTGATGCGCTGGGCGCATGGCCTGCCGTTGCATCTGGTCATCGCGACTCCGGTGCTGGCGGTGCTGGCGCAGATGGGCGACCTGTTCGAGAGCGCGTTGAAGCGGCGCGCAGGCGTCAAGGACAGCGGTAACGTGCTGCCCGGCCATGGCGGCGTGATGGACCGGCTGGACGGCATCGTGCCGGTCGCGCCGATCGCCGCGCTGCTGATCCTCCTGCCGGACCTGTTCTGATGCGTAGCGTGACCATTTTAGGCGCGACCGGATCGGTCGGCACCTCGACGCTGGACCTGATCGAGCGTGAGCCCGATCGTTACCGCGTCCGGGCCCTGACTGCCAATTGCGACGTCGCCAAGCTGGCGGCGGCGGCGAAGCGGACCAACGCCGAACTGGCGGTCGTGGCGGACGAACGCTGCCTGCCCGATCTGCGCGCGGCGCTGGCCGGAACCGAAACCCACGTGGCGGGCGGTCGGGCGGCGGTGATCGAGGCTGCGGCCCTGCACGCCGACTGGACGATGGGTGCCATCGTCGGTTGCGCCGGGCTGGAACCCGCCATGGCCGCCATCGCCAATGGCGGCACGGTGGTGCTCGCCAACAAGGAGCCGCTGGTGTCGGCGGGCGAGGTGGTGCTGGCGGCGGCGGCCAAGGCGGGGGCGACGCTGCTCCCGGCCGACAGCGAGCATAACGCCATCTATCAATGCTTCGACTTCGAACGGCCCGAGCGGGTGCGCCGGATCGTCCTGACCGCCAGCGGCGGCCCGTTCCGCCAGTCTACGACCGAAGAGATGCGCCGCGTCACCCCCGAACAGGCGGTGGCGCATCCCAATTGGTCGATGGGCGCCAAGATCTCGGTCGACTCGGCGACGATGATGAACAAGGGGCTGGAACTGATCGAGGCGGCGCGCCTGTTCCCGGTCCCCTCCGACCGGATCGAGATCGTGCTGCATCCGCAGTCGGTGATCCACTCGGCGGTCGATTATGTCGACGGCTCGATGCTGGCGCAGCTTGGGCCGTCGGACATGCGCGTGCCGATCGCGCATTGCCTGGCCTGGCCCGACCGGATGCCGACGCCGATGGCGCCGCTCGACCTGGTCGCGCTGGGGCGGATGGACTTCGCCGCGCCCGATCCGGTGCGCTTCCCGGCGCTGCGCTTGGCACGGGCCGCGTTGGAGGCGGGCGGGGCGGCTCCGGCCATCCTCAATGCCGCGAACGAGATCGCGGTGGCGGCTTTTCTCGCGCGTCGCATCGGCTTCCTCGAAATTGCCGCAATCGTCGAGGATGTTCTCCATCGCTACGACCCCGCCCCACCGGAGTCGCTCGATGCGGTGATCGCGATCGATGCGGAGACCAGGGCAATAACGGCCGAGCGCGTTGAGGATTGCGTCGTTTGATCGAAACCCCCGGCCTGTTGTTGACCATCCTGGCCTTTGTCCTTGCCCTCGGCCCGCTCGTGTTCGTGCACGAGATGGGGCATTATCTCGCGGGACGGTTGTTCGGCGTGAAGGCCGAGACCTTCTCCGTCGGTTTCGGGCGCGAGATCGCCGGTTTCACCGACAAGCGCGATACGCGGTGGAAGATCGGCTGGCTGCCGCTGGGCGGTTATGTGAAGTTCGCGGGCGACATGAACCCGGCCAGCCAGCCCGATGCCGCTTGGCTGTCGCTGCCGCCCGAGGAACGCGCCCGTACTTTCCAGGCCAAGCCGGTGTGGCAGCGCGCGATCATCGTCGCGGCGGGCCCGGCGATCAATTTCGCCGCCGCCATCCTGATCCTGGCGGGCTTCGCCTACGCCTATGGCGAGGCGGTGGTGCCGCCCGTCGTGGGACAGATCATGCCCGGCAGCGCGGCGGCAGCGACCTCGCTTCGCCCCGGTGACCGGGTGACGGCGATCGACGACCGTGCCGTCACCGACTTTGCCGATATCGCCCGCTATGTGCAGATTCGCGCCGGGGACCGGGTGACGATCGCGGCGACGCGCGGCGGCACGCCCTTCACCACCAGCGCGACGATCGGCACCGAGGAACAGCGCGACCGCTTCGGCAACAGCTATCGCATCGGCCGTCTGGGCCTGCGCGGTGCCGGTACGGTCGACGTCCGTCCGGTCAGCCTGGTGCGCGCACCCGTGGTGGCGGTCCAGCGTACCGGCGAGATCGTCCGCATGATGGTCGAGACGCTGGGCCAGGTGATTTCGGGCCGCCGCTCGGTCAAGGAACTGGGCGGACCGGTGTCCATTGCGAAAGTGTCGGGCGAGCAGATGTCGCTGGGCCTCGACGCGTTCGTTTTCTTCGTGGCGCTGGTGTCCATCAATCTGGGGTTCATCAACCTCTTGCCAGTGCCGATGCTGGATGGCGGTCATCTTCTCTTCTATGCGATCGAAGCGGTGCGGCGACGCCCCCTGGAGCCGGTGGCTCAGGAATGGGCATTCCGTGGCGGCATGATCGCGATCCTGGCCCTGATGCTCTTCGTAACGTTCAACGATCTGGGCAATTTGGGGCTGTGGAAAAATATCCGCAGCTTGATCGGCTGACGCCGATGGGGCAGGGCGCGACGACGACAGGGGTCGGTTCGACTTTTCTGGGGTGGGTTTGGTGACAGCAATGACGGGTATGAAGACTGTGCGCGCGGGCGCCATGCTGCTGGCGGGCACGATGCTGTCGGGTGTTCCCGTCATGGCGCAGACCGCGCCTGCCGCGCCGAGCGCGGGGGCCGGTGCTGCCCCGACGCAGGCCGTGGCACCTGCGCCGGTGCGCACGATCAAGACACTGCGGGTCGAAGGCGCCCAGCGTATCGAGCCCGAGACGGTGTTGTCCTACACCAAGCTGCGGGTCGGCATTCCCTATACCCCGGAAACGCTCGACCAGGCACTGAAGGATCTTCAGGCGTCCGAGCTGTTCGCCGACTTCTCGATCTCCGGTGTGGAGACGGGCGACATCGTGCTGCGCGTGCGCGAGAACCCGATCATCAACCGGGTCATCCTGGAGGGCAACAAGCGCCTGAAGGAAGACAAGATCAAGAAGGAGATCAAGCTGTCTCCCCGCCAGATCTTCACCCGGACCGCGGTTCGCCAGGACGTGGCGCGTATCGTCGAGCTGTACCGCCGCCAGGGCCGGTTCGGCGCGGTGGTCGAGCCCAAGATGGTCAATCTCGACCAGAACCGCGTCGACGTGGTGTTCGAGATCAGCGAAGGGCCGAAGTCCAAGGTCCGCCAGATCAACATCATCGGCAACGAGAAGTTCTCCGACGACGAACTGCGCGGTGCGATGTACACCAAGCAGTCGCGCTGGTTCCGTTTCCTGTCCTCGGCCACCAGCTATGACCAGGATCGCCTGGCCGCCGACCAGCAGAAGCTGCGCCTGTTCTACCTGACCAACGGCTATGCCGATTTCCGGGTGACGAGCGCGGTCGCCGAGCTGACGCCGGACAAGAAGGACTTCATCATCACCTATGTGGTGGAGGAAGGCCCTCGCTATAAGTTCGGCGACGTGAAGGTCGACAGCCAGATTCGCGACTTCGACAATGAGAAGCTTGCCCAGTCGCTGCCCATGAAGAAGGGCGACTGGTACAATGCCAAGCTGATCGAGGACTCGATCGACAGCCTCAGCCAGACGGCGGGCCTGTTCGGCTATGCCTTCACCGATGTGAACCCCGACTTCCAGCGTGACAAGGACACGCTGACGATGGCGATCACCTTCAACATCGCCGAGGCCAAGCGGACCTATGTCGAGCGGATCGACATCAACGGCAACACGCAGACGCAGGACAAGGTCGTCCGCCGCGAAATCCGCGTGGCCGAGGGTGACGCCTTCAACAGCTTCCAGGTCCGCCGCAGCCAGGATCGCATCAACTCGCTCGGCTATTTCCAGGAAAAGCTGGAGATCAAGCAGAACCCCGGCTCGACGCCCGACCGCATCGTGCTGGAGACCAATGTCGAGGAACAGTCGACCGGTTCGCTCCAGCTGTCGGCCGGTTACTCGTCGCTGGAACGCTTCATCATCCAGGCGAACATCACCCAGCGTAACTTCCGCGGCAAGGGCCAGGAACTGCGCGCAGGCGTGAACTATTCGGCCTATTCCAAGTCGATCGAACTGGGCTTCACCGAGCCTTATGTGTTCGACAAGAATATCGCGCTGGGCGTCGACGTGTTCCGTCGCGACTTCAATTCGTTCAACTATCTGGGCACCACGCGCCAGACGACCTACAGCCAGGTGTCGACCGGCTTCCAGGTGCGCGCGGGCGTGCCGCTGACCGAATATTGGTCGCTGTCGGGTCGTTACGGCCTGACCTATGACCAGGTTGGCCTAGACGCGTCGTTCTTCAACGCGGACGGGACCTGTAACTTCCAGCAGGCGGGTCGCTATCTCTGCGACTCGATCGGCAATCGCTGGACCTCGTCGGTCGGCTACTCGCTGATCTATGACAGCCTGAACAGCCGCCTGCGTCCGACGGCGGGTCATCGCTTCTCGTTCAGTCAGGACTTTGCCGGTCTGGGCGGCGACGTGAAGTATATCCGCACCCGCGCGGAAGGCGCCAAGTTCAAGGGGCTGGGCAAGGGCTTCGTCTTCTCGATCCTGGGTGAGGGCGGTTACATCCACTCGCTCGAGGGCAGCCGTGGTCCGGGCATCGATCCGGTTCGTATCGTCGACCGCTTCTATCTGGGCGAGCCGCAGTTCCGCGGCTTCGACATTCGCGGCGTCGGTCCGCGCGTGCTGCGCGTGCCCTATGTCATCGGCAACGACGGCAGCCAGTCGCTGAGCAAGGACCGCCAGCAGTTCGTCGACGACGCACTGGGTGGCCGCGCTTACTATCTGGCGCGTGCGGAGCTGGAAATCCCGTTGGGTTCGGGTGCGCGTGAGATGGGCCTGCGCCCCAGCGTCTATGTCCAGGCCGGCAGCCTGTGGGGCGTCACCCGCCCGCTGGCCTCGCTCAACTTCCCGCAGGCGAAGGACGCCAACGGCAATCCGCTGTTCAACAAGGACGGCTCGCCGACGCTGGCGCCGGTGGCGCAGACCGATGCACAGGGGCGCCCGCTGTTTCAGGTGCCTACCAATGACAGCACGACGGCAGACAAGACGGCGGGCCTCACCACCACCTGCCAGACCGGCTACTCCGCGACGCTGGGTGGCGCCTGCTCCGGCGGGACGGCCAACATCGCGCTTCAGAACACCAACTATGCCCAGGAACAATTCTATCTCGGCACCTGGAAGCCGCGCGTGTCGATCGGCATCGGTGTGAACTGGAATTCACCATTCGGACCGCTGCGCATCGACCTTGCCAAGGCATTGGTTACGCAGCCGGGCGACGACCCCAAGCTCATTACTTTCAACGTAGGGACGCAGTTCTGATGAAGACGATTTCCAAGCTCCTCCTCGCGGCGGCCCTTGTCGCGCCGGCCGCGACCGTCGCCACCACCGCCAGCGCCCAGGTGAACGGCGTCGCCGTGGCCGACCCGCAGGGTGCGATCGCCGGTTCGCGTGCCTGGGCCGCCGCCCGTCAGCAGATCGAGACGACCTACAAGGCGCAGCTCGACCAGGCCGAAACCCGCCGCACCGCGCTCGGCCGTGAGCTGGAGCCGCTGGTCCAGGCGTTCCAGACCGCCCGCGCCGCGCCGAACGCCAACGAAGCCGCGCTGCGCACCCAGGCCCAGTCGATCCAGGCCAAGCAGCAGGCCGCCGAGCAGGAACTCGGCCGTCTGACCCAGCCCGCCGTCCGTGCGCAGACCTATGCGGTCGAGCAAATCCAGGCGCGTCTGGGCGAAGCGGTGCAGAACGCCGTGCGCGCCAAGAATGTCAGCCTGCTGGTCAGCCCGCAGGCCGTGCTGTTCATGCAGCCGACCGCCGACATCACGTCCGCGGTGACGGCGGAATTGGACAAGCTGGTCCCGACCGTCAGCATCACGCCGCCCGCCAACTGGCAGCCCGGCCAGCAGGGTCAGCAGCAGGGCGCTGCCCCCGCCGCTGCCGCTCCGGCCGCCGCCGCCCCGGCGCCTGCCCGTCGCCAGAACAGCGGCCGGTAATATCCCGGTGAGCGATGTCGTGAACGAAGAGGCGAAGACCGTCATCGGCCCGATGGACGTGACGCGGGTCATGGCGGCGATCCCGCACCGTTACCCGATGCTGCTGGTCGATCGTGTCGAGGAGCTGGTTCTCGACACGTCGATCCGCGCGGTGAAGGCGGTGACGATCAACGAGGCCTTTTTCCAGGGTCACTATCCCGGCCGTCCGATCATGCCGGGCGTGTTGATCGTCGAGGCGCTGGCGCAGGCCGCCGGTGTGCTGGGCGTGGAAAGCCTGGGCCTCGCGAATTCGGGCAAGCTGGTCTATTTCATGTCGATCGACGGCGTGAAGTTCCGCAAGCCCGTCGAGCCCGGCGTGCTCCTGCACCTGGAGGTCGAGTTCGTGTCGAAGCGGACCCGCGTCTGCAAGTTCGCAGGGGTCGCCAAGATCGACGGCGTCGTCGTCGCGGAAGCCAATTTCACCGCGATGATCGCCGATCCGCCCGCAGAAGCGTAAGCGACCGTCACGGGCTTTTGACTAACGGGGCGCGGTCCGCTATGGGCCGCGCCTTGAGCTTGAAGGCTGGTCGGAACCAGCCATTTTCCGGAGCAATATCATGAAGACCGATACGCATCCCGACTATCACATGATCAAGGTGCAGATGACCGACGGCACCGTGTTCGAAACCCGCTCCACCTGGGGCAAGGAAGGCGACACGATGCAGCTGGACATCGATCCGCTGGCGCACCCGGCCTGGACCGGCGGTCGCGGCACCATGCTGGACACCGGCGGTCAGGTCGCGCGCTTCAACAAGCGTTTCGGCGGCGGTCTCACGCTCCGCAAGTAATCGCTTCCGGCCTCATCGCCGGACGATCGAAGGACCCGGTGCTTCCCACGAAGCGCCGGGTTTTTCGCGTCCGCCGGAGAAGGGGAGGGCGGAATAGGTTTGCAGTATGTTAACCAGCGGTGTTTAGGGTGAAGCCATGTTCGCCGCCGAATTCGAACCTGCCGAATTTGCCAATCGCCGCCGCTCCCCGCGTACGGCGACCGCGCTGGACACCGATCTGGGACGTGGCGGACTCGACCGCGCACTGTGCCGGGTCACCGACATTTCCACCACCGGCGCGCGTCTCCAGACCTATACCGAATTGCGTCGCGGCCTGAAGATCTGGTTGCGCCTGCCCCATGTCGGCGAGGTCGAGGCCAAGATCGTGTGGGCGTCCGACTTTTCCGCCGGTTGCCATTTCCAGACGCCATTGACGCCTGAGGCGTTCGGCATACTGGCCCCGATGACCGCCTGATCCGTTCCATCGGCTGGTCAGTGCATGGCGAGTGCGCTAGACGAGGCAAAAGCCGTAACAATTGGAACGATCTTGACGCTCTCCGCCATTCCCGTGGGTACGCCGCGCAGCGAGGACAGTATCGCTGCGGTCAGCGTGACCGAGCTGTTCACGATCGGCATCGGCCCCTCCAGCTCGCACACGGTCGGCCCGATGCGCGCGGCCAAGGCATTCGCGGTCGAGATGCTCGACACCGGTCTGATCCCCGACCGGGTGCAGGCCGAGCTGTTCGGATCGCTCTCGCTGACCGGGCGCGGGCACCATAGCGACCGGGCGGTGCTGCTGGGCCTGGCGGGCGAGACGCCCGAACGGGTCGATCCCGATGCCATCGATGGCTTGCTCGGGAGGATCCATGAGACGCGGCAGTTGATGCTCGACGGACGCCACCCATTGCCCTTCGATCCCGAACAGGACCTGCTGTTCCGGCCCGGCTTCCTGCCCGCGCATCCCAATGGCATGGTCTTCACCGCCTTCCTGCCCGATGGCAGTTCGGTCGTCCGCCGCTTCTATTCGATCGGCGGCGGCGCGATCCGGATGGAGGGGGCCGAGCCGATGCGGACCAACCGGCGGCTGGCGCATCCCTTCGCCTCGGGCGCCGAATTGCTGGAACGGACCGACGAAACCGGGCTGTCCATCGCCCAGATCGTTCGCGCCAACGAGGCCGCATGGCGCGAGGACGCCGATACCGACGCGTTCCTGGACCGGGTGCGCGACGCCATGTGCGCCTCGATCGAGCGGGGCTGCGCCGCCTCAGGCATCCTGCCGGGCGGGTTGAAGGTTCAGCGCCGCGCGCAGGCGATCCGGCAGAAGCTGCTAGACCGGGGACCGCGCACCGATCCCAGCCTGGTGTTCGAATGGGTCAGCCTCTGGGCGCTGGCGGTGAACGAAGAGAATGCGGCGGGCGGCCGGGTCGTGACCGCGCCGACCAATGGCGCGGCAGGCGTCATTCCGGCGGTGCTGCGTTATTACGAAACCTTCGTCCATGGCGCGACGCGCGACGGGGTGCGTACGCTGTTGCTGACGGCGGCGGCGGTGGGGATGCTCTACAAGAAGCGGGCGTCGATCTCGGCCGCCGAGATGGGGTGCCAGGGCGAGGTCGGCGTCGCCTGCTCGATGGCGGCGGCGGGGCTGGCGGCGGCCTTGGGCGGCTCGCCGGCGCAGGTCGAGAATGCCGCCGAGATCGGCATGGAGCATAATCTGGGGCTGACCTGCGACCCGATCGGCGGGCTGGTCCAGATCCCGTGCATCGAGCGCAACACCATGGGTGCGATCAAGGCGATCAACGCCGCCTATCTGGCACTGCACGGTGACGGCAAGCACATCGTCAGCCTGGACCAGGTGATCGAGACGATGCGCCAGACCGGCGAGGACATGAAGTCGCAATATAAGGAAACCAGCCTCGGCGGTCTGGCGGTCAACGTCGTCGAGTGCTGATTACTTCCCCGCCGCCCAGCGTACCGCGTTGGTCAGGATGCGGCGGTAATCGGGATCGTCGTACAGCTGTGGCTCATGCCCCAGTGCGGAATAGAAGACCCGGCCCTTGCTACGAGGGTTGATCCACATGACGGGATGCGCTGCCCCCATGCGCAGCGTCTCGCCGGGACGGTAGCTGGCCTCATCCACCTGCGCCAGGATGGTCATGCCGTGCGTCGCGGGGTTGCTGTCGAAACTGTACCATTCGTCGCGCGGGGTCCACGGCGTCCGTACGCCTGCCATGATCGGATGGCGGGGCTGCACGATGTCGACGCGGGCGGGCTGGATATGGTCGTCGCCGTTCGGATGGCCGGTGAAGGTCGTGCCGATGATTGTGTCGACATACCAGGGCGCCTTGTGACTGTTGTCACCCGCCGCGTGGAGCGCGACCACGCCCCCGCCGCGTGCGACGAAACGGGCAAAGGCGGCCTGCTGCTCGGGCGTCAGGAAGTCGCCGCTGGCGCTGTTCAGGACCACCACGGAGAAACGGGACAGCTGATCGTCGTTGAAGACGGCGGCATTTTCGGTGGTGAAGCTGGGGCGGTGCAGTTGCTTGGCGATGGCGGCCAGGACTGCGTTGGAATGCGGGATATGCTCGAAATGCCGCCAGCCATTGGTCTTGGAGACGATCAGCACGCCGTGGCTAAGCCCGGCGGGCAGGGTGGGGGCGACGGTGTCGACGACCCTGGGCGGCAGATGCGGGTCGGACGGCGCCTGCGTCACGGCGACCAGCGCCATCATCATCAGCGTTTTCAGCATCATCCGTCTCCCTTTTGGGGGAGCGTAGCAAATCCTCCCCGGCACGGGGAGGGGGACCAGCGAAGCTGGTGGAGGGGGATCGCCGCGAAGGTCGTCCCTTGAGGAAGCCCCCCTCCGTCAGGCCTGACGGCCTGCCACCTCCCCGGACCGGGGAGGATCGTTATCAATCCGCCGCGATGGGGCCGTCATGCGGCTTGGGCCGCCGGGTGAACCAGGTCAGTCCCGCCAGCACGATGCATAACCACGCCGACACATAGAAGATGTCGGTCGATGCCAGCAGATAGGCCTGGCCCACCATCTGCCGCGTGACGGCGGCGGCGGCCTGGACGTCGGTCAGGCCCAGATGATTCAGGCCGTTCTTCGCCATCTGCCACACCGGGCCTTGGCCGATCGCCTCGGACAGATGGGCCTGATGCATTGCCTCGCGCCGGTCCCACATGGTCGTGGTCAGCGAGGCGGCGAAGCTGCCCGCCGTGATGCGCGCAAAGTTCGAGATGCCGGTCGCCGAGGGGATGCGCGCCTGCGGCACGCCGTCCAGCGCGATGGTCAGCATGGCGAGGAAGAAGGTGCTCATCGCAATGCCCTGCACCATCAGCGGCAGCACGAAGTCGCTGAAACCCGCCTGCGTATTCAGGCCCGAGCGCATCCAATAGGAGAGACCGAAGGCGGCAAAGGCGATGGTCGCCATGATCCGCGCATCGACCTTGCCCGACAGTCGCGCGACGATGGGGGTCAGCACCACCGCCACCGCCCCGCTCGGCGCGGCAACCAGGCCCGCCCAGGTCGCGGTATAGCCCAGCTGCGTCTGGAGCCAGAGCGGCAGCAGCAGGGTGTTGGCGAAGAACACAGCATAGCCCAGGCAGAAGGCGAGCGTCCCGATGCTGAAATTGCGGCCCTTGAACAGCGACAGGTCGACCGCCGGATTGGCGTCGGTCAGCTCCCAGATCAGCCAGGCGATAAAGCCGACGACGGCGATCACCGTCATCACAACGATCCGGGTCGAGTTGAACCAGTCGTCATTCTTGCCCAGGTCCAGCATCATCTGAAGCGCACCGACCCAGACGACCAGCATGATCAGCCCCACCTTGTCGATCGGCAGGTTGCGGGTCGGGGTTTCGCGGCTCGACAGCCCGCGCCAGCACACGCCCGCGCAGAACAGACCTACGGGGACGTTGATGAGGAAAATCCAGCTCCAGTGGTAATTGTCGGAGATGTATCCGCCCAGGATCGGCCCCATGATCGGCGCGACCAGCGTGGTCATCGACCAGATGCCGAGTGCGGTGGACCGCTTTTGCGGCGGGAAGATCGAGATCAGCAGCGCCTGACTGCCCGGGATCATCGGCCCCGATACCGCGCCCTGAAGGATGCGGAAGCCGATCAGCGAGGACAGGTTCCAGGCGATGCCGCACAGGAACGACGCGATGGTGAACAGGAAGACCGAGACGCAGAAGGTCCGCACCACCCCGAACTTGCCCATCAACCAGCCGGTCAGCGGCACCGCCACGCCGTTCGCGACGGCAAAGGCGGTGACGACCCAGGTCGAGTTGTCCGAACTGACGCCCAGATTGCCCGCGATGGTGGGAAGCGAGACGTTGGCGATGGTCGAGTCGAGCACCTGCATGAAGGTGCCCAGCGCCAGCGCAAAGGCGACGAGCGCTAGCGCCGGGCCTTTCAGCGGCGCCGGGGATGCCCCCGCGCCACCTTGAGCGGAGGCCCCGGCCATCAGCGATTGGCCGCGATGATCTGTGCGATGCGCGCCTCGATCGCCGGGTCCTTGCCATCGGTGCCGCTGGTGCTGTCGACCTGGGTCGCGGCCGAACCGATACGCGGCCCGCGCTGGTCGGCGGTATCGACCGTGACCGTCGCCGACAGGCCGACCCGCAACGGGTTCTGGCGCAACTCATCGGCGTTCAGGCCGATGCGCACCGGCACGCGCTGGACGATCTTGATCCAGTTGCCGCTGGCATTCTGCGGCGGCAGCAGCGCGAAGGCGTTGCCGCTGCCTGCACCCAGGCCGATGACCTTGCCGTGATAGACGGTCTTGCCGCCGTAAATATCGGCGGTGATCGTCGCGGGCTGGCCGATGCGCAGGTCCTTGAGCTGGGTTTCGCGGAAATTGGCGTCGACCCACAGCCGGTCGAGCGGCACCACGGCCATCAACGGCGTACCCGCCGCGACCTGCTGGCCGACCTGTACCGTACGCTGGGCGACGACGCCGCTGATTGGCGCGACGACGTGCATATGGCCGCGCATGATGGCGGCGCGGCGATAGGCGGCGATGGCGGCCATCACGGCGGGGTTGGTGCCGACATCGGTGCCCTGCACGGCAGTCCGTGCCTGCGCCGCCTGGGCGCGGGCAAGGGCGAGGTTCGCATTGGCGACCTTCACCGCGTCGGCGGCATGGGACAGTTCCTCGCCCGAGACCGCGCCCTCGGCGGCGGCGCCCTGGCGACGCACATAGTCGGCGCGGGCGCGGGTCAGCTCGGCCTGGGCCTGGACGATGGCGGCGCCGCTCTGGTTCACCTTGGTGAAGTCGGCGCGGGTCGCGCGCACCGCGCGGGCCAGCTCGGCGGCGGCGGAGGCGAGGCCGACATCGGCCGTCGCGGGATCGAGATCGATCAGCGGCTGGCCTGCCTTCACCGTCTGGGTGTTGTCGGCATGGATGGCCAGCACCTGCCCCGGATCGCGCGCGGTGATCGCCACCACGTCACCCGCGACATAGGCGTCGTCGGTCTCTTCCTCGGGCTTGGCAAGCAGGAAGTGGAACACCGCCCAGACGATGGCGGCGATCACCACCACGACGATCAGGATGGTCAGGCCCAGGCGGCGCGCCTTGGGCTTGCCGCCGGTCGGCGCCTGGGTCGTCGGAGCGGCGGGGGAGGGGGGGGCGGCTTCGGTGTCGCTCATTGCGTGATACCCTGCGAAGAAGAGGAGAAGCCGCCCCCAAGGGCGACGGCCAGCGCGATGCGCGCCTGGACGGCGTCGGCGGCGAGATTGGCGTCGGCCTGATCCGACTCCAGCTGACGGATGTCGGGATCGATCAGGCCAAGTTGCGATTGCAGCCCGCTCGACACGCGGATCGCGTTCAGGCGGCGGGTTTCGGACAGGCCGCGCGTCACCTCGGCCTGGCGCGCGCGCTCGGTGGCGACGGTACGGCTGCGCGTGACGGCATCGGCCGCCTCGCGCACCGCGCCGACGACGCGGTTGTTATAGTCGGCGGTCGCCAGGTCGAGCGCGGCGGTCGCGCCCGCCAACCCGGCGCGCAGCCGTCCGCTGTCGAAGATCGGCAGATGGATCGCCGGGCCCGCCGCCGCCGTCGCCGCATCGGCGGTGAACAAATTGCCCAGGCCGACCGCCTGGAAACCGGCCAGCGCGGTCAGGTTGATATTGGGCAGGAACGCCTTGCGCGCGACCTCCTGTCCCTTGCTCGCGGCATCGATCCGGGCGAGCGCGGCGGCGATGTCGGGGCGACGGGACAGCAGGTCGGCGGGCACGGTGGCGGGGATGGGCAAAGCGGCATCGAAGGCGAGCTTCGTCGGCGCGATGGTCGCGGGATAGTCCAGCCCGCGTCCGGCCAACGCCGCCAGGGCGTTGCGCGACAGCGCGGCCTGCGTCTCGGCGCGGGCCAGTGCCACCCGTGCCTGGGCGAGAAGGGTCTGCGCGCCGGATGCGTCGATCTGGCTGGCCAGCTGGTGCCGGATGCGTGTCTGGATCAGCCCCAGCGAGCGGGTGCGGGTCGCGATCGTCTGGCGCGCGATCGCCGCCTGCCGCTCGGCCCGGGCCAGTTCGACATAGGTCTGCGCGACCGACCCGGCCAACGCCAGCCGCGCCGCCGTCACGTCGAGCGCGGCGGCACGGGTGGAGGCGCGGGCGGCGTCGATCGCGGCGGCCTGTCGCCCGAACAGGTCGATGGTCCAGTTCAGATTGGCCTGCGCCTGACCAAGCCACTGGGTCGTCCCCGCATAAGGGGGCGGGATGATGTAGCGGCCGGACAGCCGGTTATATTGCTCCTGCGCGTCGAGCGTCACCGAGGGTCCGTCATCGGCGCGGCGGGTGGCGAGCACCGACTCCGCCTGCCGCAACCGGGCCAGCGCGATGTCGAGCGAGGGATTGCCGCTCAGCGCGTCGCCGACGATCCGGTCGAGCTGCGCATCGCCCAAGCCCCGCCACCAGTCGGCGGCGACCAGCGGGGCCTGTGCATCGCCCAATCCCAGCGTCTCGGGCGAGGTGGCCGTGATGGCGGGATGCGCCTGCGGCACCGAACAGCCCGCCAGCAGCAGCCCGGTCAGAAAGGCGAACCGCTTCATGCCACCGTCTCCAGCTTGTTGCGCAGGCGCAGCAGGTCGCCGACAAAGCGCTCGACCTCTTCGGGCGACCAGTCGGCCAGCCATTCGTTCCACTGTCCGATGACCTTGACCTTGCAACGGGCGGTGACTTCGCGCCCCGCCTCGGTCAGCGACAGGCGAACGACACGGCGATCCTCGGTACAGCGGCAGCGTTCGATCAGGCCGCGCTCTTCCAGCGTGTCGACGATCCGCGTCGTCGCGCCGGTGTCGTGGCAGAGATGGCGGGCCAGCTCCGCCGCCGTGCCGCCCACGCCATGGTGCAGCGCCATCAACGCGCTCCACTGGACATGGGTGACTTCTTCATCGGCGAAGACCGGCTCCAGACCGATCCGGGCAAGCTGGTACACACGCTTCGTGAGATACCCCACCGAGCGTTCGGGATCGAAGGGATCAGGCGTATCGGATGTCATATTGCTGCCATGGCAATGATTGCCTGGGCAGTCAATTCTCGTTGCGAAGATGACATGAAATTCATGAAGTTCGGGGCGGGCCGGGCGGCCCGCCCCGTGAGGCATTCAGCGCGTTTCCTTCGTCGCCTCGATCGCGGCATTGGCGGCGAGGATATAGGCCGAGGTGGTCGCGACCGTGTATTCGTTCTCGAACCACAGGAACGGCCATTCGGTCTTAAGTTCAGGAAAGTCGGGCTTCACGATCAGCACGCCCGGCACTAGACCGCCGGGGATGAAGCCGTAATCGGCGCGGTTGTGGCCATAGCCGATCAGCTTGGACGCGGTGCCCACCGTCGAGACGAGCGACAGATTGTTCGCCGGATGCCGCCCCAGCACATAGTCGATGGCGTTCAGCGTATAGTCGGTGCCGATGATTTCCGGGAAAGCCTTGTGCATCAGGAAGGCGGTCGAGCCGAACTCGACGACCTGATGCGATCCGGCCCAGCCGCCTTCGCTGATCGGTACGCCGAAGGGGTTCTTGGCGGCCTCTTCATCCATCTTGACCTTGGTCTGGCGGACCAGCGGGACCAAGGCGGCGCGGTACTTGGCATCCATGAACGGAAGGGCGCGTACCGCCGAGGCGCGGACCCAGGCGAAGTTCTTGGTGATGACGGGCATCAGCGCGCGCAGGCGGTCGGCATAGACACGCTCGCCCTTGCTGGTGATCAGCATCTCGACGGTAGCGCCGACATTGGCGCCGTCCGCCGACCATGGCGTGCCGGAATCGTCGCGCCCGTCGCCCGACTTGATGGGCCCCTTCTGATAGCGTCCCCACAGGACCTTGGCCGCGTCCCAGGCCTCGGCCGCCATCGTCGGATCGCTGTCCGCCAGTGCGCGGGACGCGGCGGCGAGGGCGCCCGCGACCGCCAGATTGTTAGCGGGCAGATCGGTGGTGAAGGCCCAGCGATCGTCCTGCGCGCCCGACGATCCACCCTTGCGCTCGCTGATGCCGAGCGAGGCGTCATAGGTCAGATTGTCGGTCTGCGACCCCGCATCGCCCAGATGGGCATATTGGCGCTGCACCGGATCGATGATGCCGACGATGGCATGGCCGAACACCTTGTACTGGGCGAGCAGTTGCAGGACGCCGTGGCGGATCTGCTGCACCGAGTCCTGCTTGCCGTCGGGCTTGCGGATCTCCACCGCGCGGGCGGCCTCGTCCACGCTCGTTTCGTCCCAGTCGAGGCCGTAAAGCTCGCGTCCCCAGGCCAGGTCGCGGACCACCTGCGCATTTTGCGGTGTCTGGATGTCGTAATCGCCCGCATCCTGAAAGCCGCCGACATTCAGGCCGGGGATATGCTCGCCCGGCTTGAACGGCGAGTCGAGGTTGGGGCCCATCTTGTAGCCGTCGAAATGGACATGGTTGGGCGGCGCCTGGCGGGCATCGTCGAGATGCGAGGGGGCGGACCAGACGCGGTATTGTTCGCGAATGCCGACATGATCCATCTGCTCGGCGATGAAGGTGTCGAGCGAGGTCTGCCAGATGCGGTCATAGGCGTCGGCGGCGATACGGAACGGGTTCGTCACCTGACCGCCATAGGCGATCGCATAGATGCCGGGCTCGCGCACCTGCGAGAAGTCGAAGGCGGCGTAATTATACCGCATCCAGCGCCCGCGCGGGGTCACGGCGGCACGCAGGACGGATTGGCGCGTGCCGTCTGCGGCCAGTCGGACCAGTTCCGCCTCGCCCGGCGCGGTCCCGTGCGGATCGGTTTCGATCAGCGCGACCTTAGCGCGGCCGGGCGTATAACCCGCTTGGTTGAACGAGACGACCGGCGGGCGTACCCAGTCCTTCACGACATTGGGGCGGACATGCCAGACCACGGCATTCTCCTTTGCCCCCGCCGCGATCAGCGAGCGGACGACGAACCAGCCATTCTGCGCCCGGTTGCGCGCATCATAGAGCGCCAGCCCGCCCGCATCCGACGTGATCGTCACGCGGGTCAGCGGGTCTTCGGGCGACAGGGTGATCGACTTGCCGCCCGAGGCCAAAGGCGTCGGATCGCCCGATCCGTCCTTGGCCATCGGGCCGGTAGGATGGCGTGGGAACAGGCCCGGCGCGGTATCCATCAGATAGGTCTTGCCGAAATAGCTGGTCGGCAGGAAATCGAGGTTGAAACCGGCCTTACCCGCCAGCGCGGCGGGCAGCGGCTGATCGAGGTCGACGGCGATGCGAAACCCGTCGCCTTCCGCCGTCACCTTCACCCGATAGGCGAGATTCTGGTCCTTATAGGCGGAGCGGACGACGATCTGGTTGGGCTCGGTTCCGCGTGCCCGGCTGACAAAGGCCGGGACGGGGTCCCATTGCTCGGGCGTGGGGTTCAGGCGTATCGCGCCGTCGGTGGCGATCCGCTCGCCATGCAGGACGATCTGGATACCGGCATTCTTCTCGTCGAAGAAGATGGGGCTGAACTGGTTCTGGTCGACCATCACGGTCAGGCCCTGCCGCTCCAGCGTCTCGGCCGGGGTGACGGACAGCGCCGGTGCCGTGCCTTGCGTCGTGACCGGTGTCTGTGCCTGCACGGCGCAGGACGCCATGATGCTTGCCGATGCCAGCAAGGCGACACCCATGTGTTTCAGCATAACCCCTCCTCGATATAGATAGCGCTATCATTTTTGATCATGGCCAGGGCGGCGAACTGAATGAAACCGACGCCTTGTCCAAAACGCGGGGCGACGCGGTTTCCGCTTTCGCCTTGGACGCAATCTGTGCCAGCTTTTTCGATTAAACAACGAAAAAATGGCGCTTTGTTCTGGATCAACTTTTGAAGGGCGGATGGGGTTGGCAAGCGGTCGGGGGTGCAATTTGCGTTGCTTGTGTACCGCTCACATGCTTGATGCGGATATGGAAACGGCGCGGACCGCTCTTGCCGTCCGCGCCGTCCCGAAAGTGGCAGAAGGAGCGTTACTTCTGCGATGTATAGCGCGGCTGGACCCGGCCCGCTTCGTCGGCGGCCTGCTTGATCAGCTGGATATTGCGCTTGATCGAGGCGGCGAGGGCGGAGCGGATCGACTCGTCGGCATCGGAACCGGCGGGCACTTCGCGCAGCAGCTGGAGCCACTCGCCGATCGCCTCGTCATGCTGGCCCTTCAGATCCTTTTCCATCGCGAAATAGAAGCGTGCGCGCGCATCGCGCGGGTCGATCGCGATGGCCTTGCGGAAGGCGTTCTGCGCCTCGGCGGGCAGTTCGATGCCCTGCGCCTTCGTGGTCTGCATGACCGTCTCACCCAGCGCCGACCAGGCGTTCGCCTGGTTGGGATCGATCGCCAGCGACGCACGATAGGCGGTCGCGGCCTCGTCGAACCGGCGCTTGGCGAGCAGCGCGTCGCCCAGTTCCTTCTGCGCGGCGGCGCTACCCGGCGCCTTGCTGGCGGCGGCCTGCGCCGTGGCGGGATCGGGGGCCGCCATGGGCCGCTCGACAAAGACCGGGGCCTGAGCGGCCTTCTCCGCCGGACGCCGCAGCAGGGCACTGGCGATAAAGGCCAGGACGACCAGGACGAGCAGGATGCCTGCGATGACGAGGAGCTTGCGGCGTTTCACGATTCATCCCTGCTGATTATGTCGCCGGACCCTATCGCCCGGTATGTCCTGACACAGCGTAAAGGGCGCACGGACCGCGCGGAACCCGTCTTGTCCTGAAACAGGTCGCGCCAAGCCGCTGCCCCAGAACGGGATCATACCGGAGTTTACCGGACGCGACATCGGCGTCGATATCGATAGAGTGGGGGAACAGGGCAGATGAGTCGCCCAAAATGCAACGGGAATATCGCCCGATGGTGAATGTGCGACCGAGACGGGATCACCCGTTCCGACACATGATCGGGTGCGCGGCGTAACAGGGAGTTTGATGATGGCGGCTGTGACGAAGATGATGGCGATGGCGGGTGTCATGGCTGGCGCGCTGATCGCGACGGCCGCCCATGCGGGCACGCTGTCCTCGACGCCGGGCAATGTCGTGCCGACCAATCCCTCGGTCCTGATCGACTTCGACGGCACGAACGGCAACACCACCTATTCGTCGGGCTTCTCGCTGTCGGGCACCGCCGTCCTGACGACCGGCTCGGCCAATGGCTATAGCCGGCCGATGGGCGATACGACCCAGTATCTGATGGTCAATGGCGGCAAGACGGCCGAGTTGCGCACCAAGGACTATAGCTATGACGGCTTCGGTCTCTATTGGGGTTCGATCGACTCGTTCAACACGCTGGAAGTGCTCGGCGCCGCCGGTAACGTCCTGAAGACGATCACGGGCCTGGACGTCATTTCGCCGACCGCCGACGTTCCGGGCACCTATTACAACGATCCGAGCCTGAACCGCTACGTCACCTATACGCTCGATAGCCTGACGGGTGAGCGCATTGCGGGCCTGCGCTTCTCCTCGGGTGATACCGCGTTCGAACTGGACAATGTCACCTTCTTCGGCGGCAAGCCGACCTCGGTCCCCGAGCCCGCCACGCTGACCCTGTTCGGCGCAGGGATCGGCGGCCTGATCGCCGCGTCGCGTCGCCGCCGCAAGAAGACCGCCTGATCTCAGGCATTCCAGCTGGTCGGTCCGACAGGATCGACCGGGGAAACGAAAAGGGCGGCCTAGGGCCGCCCTTTTTTGTGTCCGCTACAGAAGACGGTGAAAGGCCGGCCCCGCCGGGTCAGGCGGCGGCGCCGTTCAGCGTTTCCATCTCGCCCAGCACCCGCGCTTTGCGGCCATAGACATATTCGAACAGCGGGCTGGCCATCATCGTGGTCACGATCGCCATCAACACCAGCATAGAGAACAGGGTGGGGCCGATAATTCCCTTTTGCAGCCCGATATTGATGATGATCAGTTCCATCAGCCCGCGCGAGTTCATCAGCGCGCCGATCCCCATCGCCGTGCGATTGTCCTCGCCACAGGCGCGGGCCGCCAGATAGCAGGCGCCGAACTTGGCAGCAATCGACGCGGCCAGGATGCCGAGCGCGATCAGCAGCAGCGGCAGCGAGTTGACCATGTCCATCCGCGTGTTCAGCCCCGAATAGGTGAAGAACATCGGCAACAGCAGGACGACGGCCAGCGGCTCGACCTTCTTCTTCAACTCGCTGACGAACAGGCCGCGCGGCATGAAAACGCCCAGGATGAAGCCGCCGAAAATGCCATGCACGCCGATCGCGTCCATGATGAAGGCGGACAGGCAGAAGGCCATCAGCGTGATCGCCAGCACGGTCGTGCTCATCTCGCCCCGCGCCTCGACCGCCCGGCCCAGCGGCGCCAGCAGACGGCGGCCGAACAAGATCAGGAATCCGACATAGATAAAGGCCCCGCCGATCGCGAGGATCGCCACCCCGCTGCCGCCGCCGAAGGTCGCCAGCACGATCGCCAGTACGCACCAGGAGGCGGCGTCGTCGAACGCGCCCGCCGCCAGCGACAAGGTGCCGAGCGGGCTGTCCGCCAGCCCCCGTTCGTTGATGATCCGCGCCAGCATCGGAAAGGCGGTCAGCGCGATACAGGCGCCCAGGAACAGCGTGGCATTGGCCTGGCTGATCCCGGCGGTGAACAGGCCGGGCACCTTGAGCAGCAGGGGAGTGATCGCCACCGCGATCAGGAACGGCGCGATCACGCCCGAGGCCGATACCGCCATGGCACTGCGCGCCTTGGACTGGAAATGATCGAGGCGGAGTGTCAGCCCGACCAGGAACATGTACAGCGCCACGCCGAGCTGCGCGCCCGCATAAAGGACGTTGCGGGTTTCCTTGGGAAAGATCGCCGCCTGCAGGTCGGGAAAGAACAGGCCGAGCAGCGACGGGCCGAGCACGACCCCGGCGATCATCTCGCCCACCACCGGCGGCTGGCCCAGGAACCGCTGTCCGGCCCAGCTGACGACGCGACAGGCGAACAGGATCACCGCCAATTGCAGGAAAAAATGGATGCTATAGTCGCCGGGCACATAGGTGGCGGCCGCCCCGGCGCTGGCCGGGCCATGCGGTGACAGGATGCCGCCAAAGGTCTTCCAGAAACTGTCGATCGCGTCGTTCATCGGTCTTCGCATCCCCCCTCGCGTCCGGCCTTGCGCGGTCCGGCCCAGGCGATAGCGACGCCAAGTCGCGGGGCGTTGCAACGGGATTTCGCTGGAGGGGAAGCGATTGTGCCCGGCCACTGGCAAACTGTGTTCTTGCCGCTACAAGGTAGGTACGTACCTACATATTCGAGGGGCGGATGAAGACGCTGACCAGCCGCGAGTTCAACCAGGATGTCAGCCGCGCCAAGCGGTTGGCCCGAATCGAGCCGGTGTTCATCACCGATCGCGGACGCCCCACTCACGTCCTGCTCGGCGTCGAGGCCTTCCGGCAATTGGCGCGCCAGACCGAGACGATCGTCGACCTGCTTGCACAACCCGATGCGATGCCCGGCGAGGCGCCGCCGCCGCGCGACTGGAACCGGACGCGCTGATGTATCTGCTCGATGCCAGCGTCGTGGCCGAACTGCGCGGCGCGCGGCGGGGACAGGCCGATCCGGGGCTGGTCGACTGGGCCTCGGGCGTGCCGCGTCACGAATTGTTCCTGTCGGCGGTGACCTTGCTCGACCTTCAGGGAAACAAGGACGCCGACGACTGGATCACCGAGCAGGTCCTGCCCGCGTTCGAGGGGCGTATTCTGGCGGTCGATGTCGCGGTGGTACGACGGTCGTCGGCACTGGGCTATGCGCAGACGCGCGATGCGCTGCTGGTGGCGACGGCGCTGGTCCATGGCTTGACGCTCGTCACGCGGCATGTCGCGGCCTATAAGGTCGGGCGGCCGAAGCTGTTCTGCCCCTGGGGTTTCGTGCCCGATGATATGGGCGAAGACTGGCGGCAGGCGACGAAGGGCGGTTCGCAATGGTTCCGCAACCTGTTCGTGAGGATATGAGCGTGGTGGAGGGGCAGGCCAGGTCGATCCTGATCGTCGGCGGCGGCACGGCGGGCTGGTTGACCGCCGCCTATCTCGCCCGCTTTCTGGGGCCTGCGACCCGCATCACCGTGCTGGAGGACCCGGCGATCGGCGCGATCGGGGTGGGTGAGGGGGCGTTCCCGACGATGCGCTCGACCCTGCGCTTCCTGGGGATCGACGAGGCGCATTTCATCCGCACGGCGGGTGCGACCTTCAAGCAGGGCATCCGCTTCGACGACTGGCGGCACGCCCCGGACGGGGGCAGGCGCCACCGCTATGTCCATCCGTTCGAGCCGCCCTTCCAGGCGGATGGCGTCGATCTCGTCGCGCACTGGCTGGCGCAGGACCCGGCGGCCCGTGCGCCCTTTGCCGAGGCGGTGACGATCCAGCACCGCGTCGCCGCCGCCGGGCGGGGGCCGAAACAGGCGGGGGAAGGGGCGTTCGACGGGCCGCTCAGCTATGCCTATCACTTCGATGCGCATCGGCTGGTCGCTCTGCTGGCCGACCATGCCATGAGCCTGGGCGTGCGGCATCTGGAGGGCAGGCTGACCAGCGCGGAGGTGGGCGCGGACGGGCTGATCGCGCACGTCGTCACCGACCGTCAGGGCATGCTGACCGCCGACCTCTATATCGACTGCACCGGGCAGCGGGCCGAACTCATCTCCGGTGCGCTGGGGGAGCCTCTGCTGCCAGTGCGCGACCAGTTGTTCACCAATCGCGCACTCGCCTGTCGCCTGCCCTATGATGCGGAGCGCAGCCACGCCCTGCCGACCATGACCATCGCCACCGCGCATCGGGCGGGTTGGACCTGGGATATCGGGCTGGCCGAGGGGCGGGGGATCGGGACGGTATATTCCGACGCGCATATGGATGACGAGGCCGCGATTGCGACGCTCGCCGCCTATCTGGGACAAGATCCCCACAGGCTGGAGCCGCGTTTGCTGACCTTCGAGCCGGGGTATCGCCAGCGGCCCTGGATCGGCAATTGCGTCGCGATCGGATTGGCCGGGGGCTTTCTGGAGCCGCTGGAGTCGACCGGCATCGTCCTGATCGAAGCGGCCGTCGCCATGCTGGCCGAGCTGTTCCCGCATCGCGGGCCGATCGCGGCACCCGCCGCGCGCTTCAATACGCTGATGACCGCACGGTATCGGACGATCGTCGACTTTCTCAAGCTGCACTATTGCCTGAGCAGCCGGGACGAGCCGTTCTGGTGTGACAATGGCGCTGCCGGGACGATCTCCGACCGGCTACGGGACTTGCTGGAGCAATGGCGTTACCGGCCGCCGGGGCGGTTCGACTTTACGCTGGATGTCGAAAGCTTCGCCCATTTCAACTATCAGTATATCCTCTACGGCATGGGCTTTGCCGATGGTGAAGGTCGCCCGACCGGCGCGTCCGGCGAGGCGGAGCGGCTGTTCCGCAAGCTCCAGATGTTCGGCGACCGCGCCGTGGCGGACCTGCCGAGTCATGGTGAGTTGGTCGCGGCGATGCGGGGCTAGAGCAGGATGACGTTACATTGAACCAAGGCGAGCCCCTCCCCTTCAGGGGAGGGGTTGGGGTGGGGCCTCGCCACAGGCGGCGTGCTCGCGGAAGCGCCCCACCCCCGGCCCCCCCCGAAGGGGAGGGGGGGTTATTCAGGTCATCGGATTCTATGCGAGAGGGTCCTCACTGACCCTTTCCTTCCTTCTCGCCTGTCCAGGGGAGAAGGATCGGAACTCGCCTCAAGCGATCGCAGGCAGGCGGTCCAAGTGCTTTTCCAGCGTCAGCGGATAGTCCCGGATCCGCATGCCGGTCGCGTTGTAAACCGCATTCGCCACCGCCGCGCCGACGCCGCACAGGCCAAGTTCGCCGACGCCCTTGGCCTTCATCGGGTTGGCCTTGTCGTCCGCCTCTTCCAGGAAGATCACTTCCTGATGCGGGATGTCGGCATGGACCGGCACTTCATAGCCCGCCAGATCGTGGTTGACGAAGAAGCCGAAGCGCTTGTCGACCGCCAGTTCCTCCATCAGCGCCGAGCCGACGCCCATCGTCATCGCACCGATCATCTGGCTGCGCGCCGCCTTGGGGTTCAGGATACGTCCGGCCGCGCAGACCGCGAGCATCCGACGAAGCCGTGTGACGCCGGTATAGGCATCGACCCCGACCTCGACGAAATGCGCGCCGAAGGTCGACAACTGCCAGGTCTTGTCCAGATCGCCGAATTCGATCCGGTCCTCGGCGGTCAGCGGGCCGGAGGCGACGGCGTCGCGCAATGCGACCGATCGATTGCCGCCCGTCACCTGACCACCGGCGAAGTTCAGATCGGCCGAGTTGAACCCCAGCCGCTGGGCCACCGCCTCGCGCAGCTTGACGCAGGCGGCATAGACGCCCGCCGTGGCGTTGGCTGCGCCGAACTGGCCGCCCGACCCGGCCGACACCGGATAGTCGCTGTCGCCCAGCCGGACATCGACCACGTCCATCGGCACGCCCATCATCTCGGCGGCGGTCTGGGCGATGATCGTATAGCTGCCGGTGCCGATATCGGTCATGTCGGTCTCGACGACGACCCGGCCGTCCTTGTTCAGCGTGACCCGTGCGCCCGACTTCATGTTCATGTGATTGCGGAAGGCGGCGGCGACGCCCATGCCGACCAGCCAGCGTCCGTCGCGGACCTGGGCGGGCCTGGCGTTGCGCTGCGACCAGCCGAAACGCTGTGCGCCCTCCTCCAGGCAGCGGACGAGCTGGCGCTGCGAGAAGCGGCGCTCGGGCTTTTCGGGATCGACCTGGGTGTCGTTCTTCACGCGGAAGGCGACCGGGTCCATGCCCAGCTTCTCGGCCATCTCGTCCATCGCGATTTCCAGCGCCATCATGCCCGGCGCTTCGCCCGGTGCGCGCATCGCATTGCCCTCGGGCAGGTTCAGCACGGCCAGGCGCATCGCGGTCAGGCGGTTGGGCCCGGCATAGAGCAGCTTGGTCTGATTGACCGCCGTCTCGGGGCCGCCGCCGGGCTGGTCGCCCGATCCGCTTTCATGCGCGATCGCCTGGATCGCGCCGTCCTTGGTCGCGCCGATGCGGATGCGCTGCGTCGTGGCGGGGCGATGGGTGGCGTTGTTGGCCATCAGCGGCCGCTGCATCGCGACCTTGACCGGCCGCCCGACCGCCTTCGCGCCCAGCGCCGCCATGACGGCATCGGCGCGCAGGAACAGCTTTCCGCCGAAACCGCCACCGACATAAGGCGAGATCAGCCGCACCTTCTCCTTGGGTATGCCCAGCGTCTTGGCGAGGTCGCCGCGCCCCCAGGCGATCATCTGGTTCGACGTCCAGACGGTCAGCTGGTCCCCCTCCCAGATCGCCAGCGAGGCAAAGGGCTCCATCATCGCATGGCTGTGGTCGGGGGTGGTGTATTCGGCATCGAGCTTCACCGGCGCGGCACCGAAGGCGCTTTCGAACGATCCGGTCCGGTCTTCCTTGCCGGGCTTGCCCTCTTCGCCGCCGGTCAGCGGCGCGGTCTTCAGCGCTTCGTCCAGGTCATACTGGCCCTTGGCGCGATCATAGTCGATCCGCACCAGCCCGGCGGCGGCGCGCGCCTGTTCGAAGCTCTCGGCGACGACGATGGCGACGGCCTGGTGATAATGGTCGATCTCCGGCCCGCCGAGCAGCTTGGCCGTGTTGAAATTGCCCTTGTTCAGCGTGCCCGCCTCGGCGGCGGTGACGATGCCCAGCACGCCCGGCGCGCCGCGTGCATCGTCGAGGTTCATCGAACGGATGCGCCCCTTGGCGATGGCCGCGCCGATGATCCAGCCATAGGCGGCGTTGGGTGCCTCGGCATGGCGTTCATAGGCATAGGCTGCGGTGCCGGTGGTCTTGCGCGGGCCGTCGATCCGGTCGTGCGGGCGACCGACCACGGTCATGCGGTCGATGGGATTGGCGCTGGCTGGCTCGGTGAATTTCATGCGGTCCTCACCTGGCTGATGGCGGCCGCCAGCGTCCGTTCGACGAGCGGCACCTTATATTCGTTATCCTTGGTCGGGCGGGCATCGGCGAGCAGGCTCGCCGTCACCGCCTTGGCCCCCTGCGGCATCGCGGCTTCCGCCGCTTCGACCCGCCAGGGCTTGTGCGCAACGCCGCCGACCGCGACCCGGCCCGAGCCGTCCTTCTGGACGATCGCCGCGACCGACACGAGCGCGAAGGCATAGGAGGCGCGATCGCGCACCTTTTCATAGATATGGGTGCCGCCGACCGGGCGGGGCAGGGTGACGGCGGTGATCAACTCGCCGGGCTGGAGCGCGGTTTCGATATGCGGCGTATTGCCGGGCAGGCGGTGGAAATCGGCCAAGGGGATCGCGCGGGTCCGGCCCTCCGGATTCACCGTCTCGACCACTGCGTCCAGCACCCGCATCGCGACATTCATATCGCTGGGGTTGGTGGCGATACAGTCGCTGCTCGTGCCGACGATCGCCAATTGGCGCGAATAGCCGCCGATGGCGCTGCACCCGCTGCCGGGCTTGCGCTTGTTGCACGCCATATTGGTGTCGTAGAAATAGGGGCAGCGCGTCCGCTGGAGCAGATTGCCCGCCGTCGTCGCCTTATTGCGCAGCTGTCCGCTGGCCCCCGCAACGATCGCGCGGGACAGGACGCCGTAATCGCGCCGCACGCGTTCGTCGGCGGCCAGCGCGGTGTTGGTGACGAACGCGCCGATGCGCAGGCCGCCGTCCTTCGTCTTCTCGATCCGGTCGAGCTTCAGGTCCTGCACGTCGATCAGATGGGTCGGCGTCTCGACCTCGATCTTCATCAGGTCGAGCAGGTTGGTGCCGCCCGCGAGGAACTTGGCGCCCGGCTTGTTCGCCGCGCGTGCTGCCGCAACGGCGTCTTTTGCACGTTCGTAGGTGAAGGGCTTCATGCCTTGGCTCCCGCGACGTCCGCCCCAGCCACTTCGCGCATGGCGTCGGCGATGTTGGAATAGGCGCCGCAGCGGCAGATATTGCCGCTCATTCGCTCACGCATCTCGATACCCGAGGCTTGCGGCCTGGCGGTCAGGTCGGCCTGGACATGGCTGGGGACGCCGCGCTTGATCTCGTCTAGCACCGCCACCGCCGAGCAGATCTGGCCGGGCGTGCAGTATCCACACTGATATCCGTCATGGCGCACGAACGCGGCTTGCATCGGGTGGAGCTTCTCGGGCGTGCCGAGCCCCTCGATGGTGGTGATGCTGTCGCCATCATGCTGGAGCGCCAGGGAAAGGCAGCTGTTGATCCGCTCTCCATTGACCAGCACGGTGCACGCGCCGCACTGGCCATGGTCGCAGCCCTTCTTGGTGCCGGTCAGGTGCAGATGTTCGCGCAAGCTGTCGAGCAACGTCGTACGCGGATCGAGCGACAGGGTGCGCGGCTTGCCGTTGACCTTCAGCGTCACGGGCATGGCGGGGGGATCGGCAGGCATGGTGCTCCTCTGGGTCTGCGCCTCGGCCGGGGCGGAGGCGGCCATCGCGGTGGCCGCGCCTCCGACGATCATGCCGCGTCGCGACACGGTAAATTCACTGCTGTCCGCCAATGTCCCGGCTCCCTTGCACCCTGTCCAGATCCTTATCCAACCGCTGGCGCATACACCGCTGGCTGACATTTCGTTCATAACGCACGTAAACGGTTTTTGTGGCCCGCGAAATTATCATGGGATAGAAATTGCCGCACTCGCCACCGGAACGTATCGGGTGCGCGAGAAAGTCGAAGACGCCATATGCCGGGCGTGGTAGCACCGCGCATCGCCGGTTTGACGACCGCAAGCGCTGGCGGCTGAGAGACCCTTGTGCTCCCGCTTGTCGCGACGGAGCCGCCCGGATGCACTATTTGTCCCGTCTTGAGGGCGTGCCCCGTTGATCGTCCGGCTGCCGGGCAACGCGGCGGAGCGAAACCGGGCTTATCACGCGCTGATGACCGGCATCGATGTGCTGGAGAGGCGGATCGCGCCGCTCTGGGCGGTGGAGGCGTCGGCCTTGTCGAACCGGCATCGCCATGTCCGGGCGCGGGTGACGGCGAACGGCCTGCGCGAGCTGGACGTGCTGCTGGCCCATTGGATCGGACTGGTCGCGTGTCGGCCGGTCCGCATGGCGGATATCGGCGACTGGCGCGAGCAGGAGGAAGAGGATGTGGGGCGCTATGACCGCGACTTTACCCCCTTGGATATCGCCCGGCTGGCGGAGGATTATCGCCTGGCCGCGCCGATGCCGTGTCCGCCCGACATGGCGTCGGCGGATCGCGGGCTGGCCGCTTGAGACGCCCGTCCGATAGGCGTTGATCGAGCGCGCCGTCCGTTGCACAGCCTGAGCCGAACGATCGCGAAAAAAGGGGAGGATGTGATGCGCCTGGCAAAGGGCTTCGCCGTCTTGGCGCTGGGGCTGGCCGGCCCGCTGATGGCGCAGACGACGCCAGTGCCACAGATCGTCAACAAGGGTGGTCGCCACGCGCTGATGGTCGATGGCCGCCCTTTCCTGATGCTGGGGGCGCAGGTCAACAACTCCAGCAACTATGCCGCCGCCCTGCCGCAGGTCTGGCCGGTGCTGGACCGCATCCACGCCAATACGATCGAAATCCCCGTCGCCTGGCAGCAGATCGAGCCGGAGGAGGGGCGTTTCGACTTCGGCTTCGTCCAGACCCTGCTCGATCAGGCGCGCGCGCATCACAAGCGTGTCGTCCTGCTGTGGTTCGCGACATGGAAGAACACCTCGCCCGGCTACACGCCCGACTGGGTCAAGCTAGACAATCGCCGCTTTCCCCGGATGAAGACGAAGGCAGGGCAGAATCATTACGCGCTGACCCCGATGGCGCGCACCACGCTGGAGGCGGACAAGCGCGCCTTCGTCCGGCTGATGACGTACCTCAAGGAGCATGATCCGCAGAACACGGTCATCATGGTCCAGCCCGAGAATGAGGTCGGCAGCTATCGCAACCCGCGCGACTATTCGGCGGCGGCGCAGACGCTGTTCGACGGAGTCGTGCCGGAGGCGCTGACCCGCAGGCTCGGCAAGCCGCGCGGCACCTGGGCGGCGGTGTTCGGGGCGCAGGCCGACCGTGCGTTCAACACCTGGTATACGGCGCGCTACATCGACGAGATCGTCGCGGCGGGCAAGGCGGTGAAGCCGCTGCCCATGTACGTCAACGCGGCGCTGGCGGGGCCGTCCAACGTGCCCGATCCCGACGGCGTGGCGAGCGGCGGGCCGCAGCAGGACGTGCTCGACATCTGGAAGGTCGCCGCGCCCTTGATCGATGCGGAAGCGCCCGACATTTACGACCGGGCGAGCGCCAATGTGACCGCTTACATGAAAGCCTATGCCCGGCCCGACAATCCGCTGCTGGTGCCCGAGATCGGCAATGCCCGCGAGTTCGCCCGTTATTTCTATGAGGCGCTGGGGCACGGCGCGATCGGCTTTGCGCCGTTCGGCATGGATGACACCGGATTCTTCAACTATCCCCTGGGGGCCAGGGCGCTCGACAACGCCACGCTGGATGCCTTTGCCGGGCCCTATGCGGCGCTGGGCGGCGTGATGCGCGACTGGGCGAAGGCGGCGTTCGAACATCCGGGCTGGGGCACCGCGAAGCCCGATGACGGCAGCGACCGAGAGGCGGTGCTGGGCGACTGGCGCATCCGGGCGGAGTTCGGCCAGTGGCAGTTTGGCGAGAAAAGCTGGAGCTGGCTCAAGTCCGAACCCGCGCCATGGAAGGCCGAGCCGGTCGGCGGCATGGCGGTCGTCCAGCTTGCGCGCGACGAATATCTGATGACCGGCGACCATGTCCGCGTCCGCTTCGAGCCCGCGACCCCCGATCCCAAGGCCATGATCGTCCGGATCGAGGAGGGGCATTTCGCCGAGGGGCGCTGGGTGATGGACCGGCTGTGGAACGGCGACCAGACCGATTACGGCATCAACCTGATCGACCGGCCGGTCGTGCTGAAGGTCGTGATGGGACGCTATCGCTAGGGACGCGGACAAATCTCTTTGCACGCCCGGATCAACGGCTTAGCCTGATCCGCCAAGCCAGAAACGATCCGGGAGTGTTCATGCAGCGTCGCCAGTTCCTCGCCTCCGCCAGCCTCGCTGCGGCGGCCGCCGCTACGCCGTCCTGGGCCAAGGTTTCCCGAGGGACGGGGCCGCGTGACGCCGAGTTGCGGGCGATGCTCGACCGTTTCTTCTATGCGCGGCTGGACGACAGTCCGGAGCAGGCGACCTCGCTGGGCCTCGACACCGGTCCGCGTGCTGGCCTGAAGGCGCGGTTGAGCGATGCGTCGCGGGCGGGCGAGATGCGCCAGTTCGCGCGCGCCAGGCAGGAACGTGCGCAACTCGCCACCATCCCGCGCGATGCGCTGGGCGAGGGGGCGCGACTGGATTACGACATCCTGGCCTACAGCCTCGACCGGATGATCGCGGGCGAGCGCTTTTCCTATGGGGCGAGCGCGGGCCGCTATGCCCCCTATGTGCTCAGCCAGCTGTCGGGAGCTTACCGGGACGTGCCCGATTTCCTGGGCAACCAGCACCGCGTCACCAACGCCGCCGATGCCGACGCCTATGTCGCGCGGGTCGCGGCGTTCGGTCCGGCGATCGATGCCGAGACCGAGCGCCAGCGCGAGGATGCGGCCAAGGGCGTCTTCGCGCCGGACTATATTCTCGACACCACGCTGAAACAGCTGGCAGCGGTCCGAGATAAGCCCGCCGAAGGAACGGGCCCGGCGGTCGATCTCGCCGCCAAGCTGAAGGCCGCCAACCTGCCGCCCGACCGCGCGCAGGCGGTTGCGCGGCTGATGACCGAGCGGGTCTTCCCCGCCCTCGACCGGCAACGTGCGCTCGTCGTCGAATTGCGCGGCCGTGCGGTCCATGACGCGGGCGTCTGGCGGCTGCCGGACGGCGAGGCCTATTATACCGCCGCGGCGGCCGCCGCGACGACCACCGAGATGACCGGCGACGAAATCCACCGCCTCGGACTGGCGCAGGTGGGGGAGATCGGGGCGAGGATCGACACCATCCTGAAGGCGCAAGGCATGGCGCAGGGCAGCGTCGGCGAGCGGCTGGTCGCGCTCAACAAGCGGCCGGATCAGCTGTTCCCCAACACCGATCCGGGGCGTGAGGCGCTGCTGGAGCAGTTGCGCGCACAGGTCGCCGCCATGACCCGGCGCCTGCCCGAACAGTTTGCCGTCCTGCCCAAGGCACCGGTCGAAATCCGCCGCGTGCCTGAGGCGATCCAGGCGGGCGCGCCGGGCGGCTATTACCAATCGGCGTCGCTCGACGGGTCGCGGCCCGCCATCTACTTCATCAACCTGCGCGATACGTTCGACCGGCCCAAATTCGGGCTGGCGACGCTGACCTATCATGAGGCGGTGCCGGGCCATCACCTGCAGGTCATGTCCGCGCTGGAGAGCCAGGACATTCCGCTGATCCGCAGGCGCGGCTTCTATTCGGGCTATTCGGAGGGCTGGGCGCTCTACTCCGAACAGCTCGCCGACGAGATGGGGATGTATGAGGGCAATCCGCTGGGGCAGGTCGGCTATCTGCAATCCTTGCTGTTCCGTGCCACCCGGCTCGTCGTAGATTCGGGGATGCACGCCAAGCGCTGGAGTCGTGAGAAGGCGACCGACTATCTGATCGCCACCACCGGCATCGCGCGTGGCCGCAGCCAGGGGGAGATCGACCGCTACACCGTCTGGCCGGGGCAGGCGTGCAGCTACAAGATCGGGCACACCGTCTGGACCCGGTTGCGCGACGAAGCCAAGGCCAAGGCGGGCGCGAAATGGGACCCCAAGGCCTTTCACCGCGTTCTGACGCTGGGCGCGATGCCGCTCGACGTGCTGGAACGGGTGGTGCGCGAGCGGATGGCGTAACGCTCTAATCAACACTCTCCCCTCTGTGAGGGGCGAGGGGAGGTATGGCGCATTCCCTTACAGACCTGAGGCTTGGCCAATGGCGGGTGGGGCGGATAGGGTCGACGGTGGAGGAAGAAGTCTATGAAGCTTTCACATCGTCTATCCGCGCTATCGCTGCTCGGCCTAACGGTCGCGTTATCGCCGACCGGTGCGAACGCCGCCGATAAGGACGGCCTGCCGCGCAAGATCGGCGACTGGACGCTGGCGGTCAGCGAGGATGGCGACGGATGTTTCCTCACGCGTATCTATGACCGGCCGGGCGACACGACGCTGTTGCTGGGGCTGGATCGTGACGGGTCGAACCATCTGACGGTGCTGAACGCCAATTGGTCGATCAAGCCGAAGGAGCGGCTGGCGCTCGACTTCACGCTGACGGGTGGCAGCTATCCGAAGCATTTCGCGGTCGGGCTGGCGTCCGACGACCAGCGGGGTTTCGTCACCAGCTTCGAAAAGCCGTTCCCGACCTATCTCGCCCGGTCCCAGACGCTGAACATCGCGCGCGGTGACGTGCCGGTCGAGCGCCTGTCGCTGGCGGGCAGCGGCGCGGCCATCGCCGCGCTGCGCGATTGCGTCACGGCGCGGAAGGCCCCACCAGCCAAGACGACCCGTTTCGAAGGTGCGGCGGACGGCATTCCCCGCGATCCGTTCGCTAAGCCCGCCTCGCGCAAACGCTGAACCCTGAACGGCATCTTAACACAATAGGGCTTGTTGCAAATAGTGTTGCAGTAAACGCTTGGTCGAAAAACCGGCACGGTCGAACAGAAACAGGATTGTCGAACTTTTTCCACTCGGCTTCGTTGTTGCGGTTGGTTAACGACTGAAAGAACTGTTATGTCTGCTTACGCGTCCAAATCCCTCCTCGCTGTCGTGACGCTGGCGGGTGCCGTCAGTCTTGGTGGTTGCGCGACGAAGTCCTTCGTGCGCGAACAGATCGCCCCGGTAAGCCAGCGCGTCGACTCGCTCGAATCGCGGCTCCAGCAAACCGATGGTACGGCCAAGCAGGCGCTGGCCGAGGCGCAGGCCGCTTCGGGTCAGGCGCAGCAGAACGGCCAGCGGCTGGACCAGCTGGGCGGCCGCGTCGATGGCGTCGAACAGCGCCTGACCGTGCAGGAGCAGAAGCCGGCTCGTCGTCCGCGCCATTGATGGCAGCGGCCTGAGCGACGATATCCGCTGAATGACGTGCCGGTCCCTTCCCCGCGCCGGGGGAGGGGCCGGCATTTTGCCTGAGTATGCCGCACCGATGACATGCCTGCCCCGATGAAGTCCCTGATCCTGTCGCTGGCGGGTTTCGCCCTGCTGGCCCCCGCAGTCGCCGATGCGCGCACCGCCCAGCCGCCCAAGGCCGCCCGCAAGGCCCCATCCAAATCGAAGGGGAAGCCAAAGCCCCCGCCGGTCGCCGCGCCCGAGCCGGTCTTGACCTCGTCTCCTGAGGCGCAGCGCGTGATCGCATGGGTGTCCGGCGCGCATGACAATCGCGGCCTGCCCTGGGCGGTGGTCGACAAGGTCAACGCGACCCTCTTCCTGTTCGCGCCCGACGGCACGCAGCAGGCGGCGGTGCCGGTCCTGATCGGCATCATGCCGGGCGACGAGGCGAGTCCGGGAGTGGGCACCAAGACGCTGGCCTCGCTCGGTCCCGCCGAGAAGACCACGCCCGCCGGGCGCTATCTCGCCAAGTTCGGGCTGCCGGTGGCGGGCGAGCGGGTGCTCTGGGTCGATTATGCGACCTCGGTGGCGCTGCACCCGATCCCCAAGGATGCGGGCGCGCGCGAGAAACGCCGCGAACGGATGCTGTCGCCGAAGCCGGACGACAACCGCATCACATTCGGCTGCATCAACGTCCCTCAGGCTTTCTACGCCCGGCAGTTGCGGCCGACATTCCGTCGCAAGGGCGGCTATGTCTATATCCTGCCCGACACAAAGCCGATCGACGAGGTCTTTCCCCGTCTGAGGACGCAAGCACCCGGTTAAAGCGGCTTGCCCATGCGGATCAGCGGAACCTGCACCCCCTCGACCGGGGCAGACCGGATCGCCTCGATCTGAGCATAGCCGCAGGCGCGGTAGAGCGGTTCGCCCGCCAGCGTGGCCATCATCTCGGCGGACGTGAAACCCGCCGCCCGCGCCGCCGCCTCGCATCGCGCGAGGATGGCGCGGCCGAGCCCTTGCCGGGCAAAATCCGGGTCGACATACATGGCCCGGATGCGGGCGGGGTCGCTGGCCGGGTCGAGCATCGCCGCGTCGCGCAAGCCATGGCTATGGTCGCCGCCATAGAGCGTGGCCCGCGCACTCCATCCGCCACAGCCCGCCAGCCGCCCGTCCTTCTCGGCCAGCAAATAGGTGCCGTCAGCGATCAGTTGCGTATCCAGTCCCATGACCGAACGGCTGGCCGCGATCTCGGCGGGGGAGAGAAAGCCCTTTTGCAGCACCGAAATCGCGCGTTCCATCAACACGGCGATGGCGGGAATGTCGGCGGCGTCGGCCCAGCGGAAGGTAAACATCGCACCTTTTCGGGGCAATTATTCCGGTCCGTCAATGACGATGGGGTGAACAGTTGCAATCGACACCACCGTTTAGCTGCGATAAGCCGGTCAAATGGCAGACATTCCTCAGACCCCGCTGCTCGACACGGTGCACACCCCCGACGACCTTCGTCGCCTGGCCCCCGAGCAGTTGCGGCAACTCGCCGACGAATTGCGGACCGAGACGATCTCGGCCGTCGGCACCACCGGCGGCCATCTGGGCTCGGGGCTGGGCGTCGTCGAACTGACCGTCGCCCTCCATTATGTCTTCAACACCCCCGACGACCGGCTGATCTGGGACGTCGGTCATCAATGCTATCCGCACAAGATCCTGACGGGGCGGCGCGAGCGTATCCGCACCATCCGCCAGGGCGGTGGCCTGTCGGGCTTCACCAAGCGGTCGGAAAGCGAATACGACCCGTTCGGCGCGGCGCACAGCTCCACCTCGATCTCGGCGGCGCTGGGTTTTGCCATCGCCAACAAGCTGGCCGGCACGCCGGGCAAGGGTATCGCCGTGATCGGCGACGGCGCGATGTCGGCGGGCATGGCCTATGAGGCGATGAACAATGCCGAGCAGGCGGGCAATCGCCTGGTCGTGATCCTGAACGACAACGACATGTCGATCGCCCCGCCGGTCGGCGGCCTGTCGGCCTACCTCTCGCGCATGGTGTCGAGCCGCGAGTTCCTGGGCGTGCGCGACGTGCTCAAGAAGCTTGCCAAGCGCTTCCCGCGTCCGATCCAGAAGGCGGCGCAGAAGACGGACGAGTTTGCGCGCGGCATGACCATGGGCGGCACGCTGTTCGAGGAGCTGGGCTTTTATTATGTCGGCCCGATCGACGGTCACAATCTCGACCATCTGATCCCGGTGCTGGAGAATGTCCGCGACGCCGAGCAGGGGCCGATCCTGATCCATGTCGTCACCAAGAAGGGCAAGGGCTATGCCCCGGCCGAGGCGGCGGCGGACAAATATCACGGCGTCCAGAAGTTCGACGTGATCACCGGCGCCCAGGCCAAGGCGCCGCCGGGACCGCCCGCCTATCAGAATGTCTTCGGTGAGACGCTGGCCAAGGAAGCCGACAGCGATCCGCGCATCTGCGCCATCACCGCCGCCATGCCCTCGGGCACCGGTCTGGACCGGTTCGCGAATGCGCATCCGGAGCGCTTCTTCGACGTCGGTATCGCCGAGCAGCATGCCGTGACCTTCGCCGCCGGTCTGGCGGCGCAGGGGATGCGGCCCTTCTGCGCCATCTATTCCACCTTCCTCCAGCGCGCCTATGACCAGGTGGTCCATGACGTCGCGATCCAGAATCTGCCGGTCCGCTTCGCGATCGACCGCGCCGGTCTGGTCGGGGCGGACGGGGCGACCCATGCGGGCTCGTTCGACGTCACCTATCTGGCCAGCCTGCCCAACATGGTCGTGATGGCCGCCGCCGACGAGGCGGAGCTGGTCCATATGGTCCATACCTGCGTGAACCACGACAGCGGTCCGATCGCAGTGCGTTATCCGCGCGGCAACGGTGTCGGCGTGGCGCTGCCCGAGACGCCGCAACTGCTGGAGATCGGCAAGGGCCGCGTCGTGCGCGAGGGCAAGAAGGTCGCGATCCTCTCGCTCGGCACCCGCCTGGCCGAGGCGCTGCGCGCCGCCGATACGCTGGAGGCCAAGGGGCTGTCGACCTCGGTCGCCGACCTGCGCTTCGCCAAGCCGCTGGACGAGGCGCTGATCCGCCGGATGCTGACCACGCATGAGGTGGCGGTCACGATCGAGGAGAACGCGATCGGCGGTCTGGGCGCCCATGTCCTGACCATGGCGTCGGACGAAGGGCTGATCGACGGCGGCCTCAAGCTGCGCACGATGCGTCTGCCCGACATCTTCCAGGATCAGGACAAGCCCGAGGTGCAATATGCGCAGGCCGGTCTCGATGCCGATGCGATCGTCGAGACGGTGCTGAAGGCGCTGCGCCACAACAGTGCCAACGTCACGGAAGGCGCGCGGGCGTGATCCGTGGCTGGACCGCCGTCATCGTCTTCACGACGCTGGCGGTGGTCATGATGGTCGGGCTGAACGTGCGGATGTGGCGGCGGATGAAGCATGCCACGGCGGCGGCGAAGGCCGAGGCCGAGCAGGACGCGATCGAGGCCGATCAAAACCCCCGTTCCGTCTGAGATAGGTCTTAGGCCACGCCCCCACCCGAAACAGAATCTGCTCCCCGGCGAAGGCCGGGGTCCAGTTTCTGTGCGGTTGCAAAGGCTCCGTGAATGGGCGTGGGAGGCCATTGCCACCGATGGCGTTGGCCTCCCACTCGTCGTTTCCATTCCCCTCTCAGCTTCGCCGAAACTGGGCCCCGGCCTTCGCCGGGGAACCGCAGGAGGAGAGGCAATTCCGTGGGCCTCGACCTCGCTCAGGCTGGACGGGGCGAAAAACTCACCGCCCCAGATAATGCGCCTGCGCCGCGTCGGTCGCGTTCACCGCCAGCACCGCGCGCGCTTCGCTGGGCGACAGGGGCCCGGATGGTGACGGCCGGTCCATGCCGCTCGCCGCGATCACCCGGCCGAGCAGTTCCTGTCCTTCCTGCCACCAGCCCAGGCCGCTGGCGGCGTTGATATGCCCCTGATGCCCGGCGTCGACGAAATGACTGCCCCAATCGACCGCTAGGCTGTGCGCGCGGTCGATCGTGATCCACGGATCGTCCTGGCTGGCGACGAGGATCGAAGGGAAGGGCAGCGGCGTGCGCGGCGAGGGCGCAAAGCCCCTTAGAGCCTCGGGCGCGTCGGTGCGGTCGACATCGGCGGGCGCGACCAGCAGGGCGCCTGCGACCGGCCAGCCATAGGGCTGCGGCGACAATTCCGCCCACCAGGCGACCGCCAGACAGCCGAGCGAGTGCGCCGCTAGGATCACCGGCGCCTGCGCCTGCCGGATCGCCTGATCCAGCCGCGTGACCCAGGCATTGCGATGCGGGGTCGACCACATGCCCAGTTCGACGCGGATCGTATCGGGTCGCGCCTCTTCCCATAGGGACTGCCAGTGCGAGCGGCCCGAGCCGCCGAGACCGGGGACGGTGAGGACCGTGGGCTTGCGGGCCTCATAGGATGCGAACGAACCCATATGGCATCTCCTCGATAGGGCCGGGTCGACTCCCGATCCTACCAAAGAAGATATTCCTACTAATCTAATAGGCAATAGGCGATGCGTCCGGTGGATGACGGCTTGCGACGGACCGAGGCGGCTTGTAGGGGCGGGCGATGGCCAAGCAGCGTGTCGACCAGATGCTCGTTGATCGCGGACTCGTGGAATCCCGGTCCCGCGCGCAGGCGCTGGTGATGGCGGGCCTCGTCTTTTCGGGCGAGACGAAGATCGCCAAGCCCGGCCAGCAACTGGCCGAGGACGCCGTGCTCGACGTGCGCGGGCGCGATCATCCCTGGGTATCGCGCGGCGGGATCAAGCTGGCGCATGGGCTGGAGCATTTCGGCTGGGACGTGATCGACGCGGTCGCGATCGATGTCGGCAGCTCGACCGGCGGCTTTACCGATGTGCTGCTGCAAAAGGGTGCCGTGCGCGTCTATGCGGTCGACAGTGGTACCAACCAGCTCGCCTGGTCGCTGCGCCAGGACCCGCGCGTCATCGTCCATGAACAGACCAGCGCCCGCATCCTGACCGAGGCGCATATTCCCGAACCGGTCGATATCATCGTGTGTGACGCCAGCTTCATCGGGCTGGCCAAAGTGCTGGAACGGCCGCTGAGCTTCGCCAAGCCCGGCGGGCGCCTGCTTGCCCTCATCAAGCCGCAGTTCGAGGCGGGGCGCGAAGAGGTCGGCAAGGGCGGGGTGGTCCGTGATCCCGCCGTCCACCAGCGGGTCTGTGATCAGGTCGTCGCGTGGCTGACCAAGAGCGGCTGGCAGGTCGAAGGCGTCACCCGGAGTCCGATCACTGGCCCGGAGGGGAATGTCGAGTTTTTGGTGGCCGCATCCCGAAATTGAACGGGTAAGGTCTGATTGGCGTTGAGCTTTCCGTTTACTGTGCCCCGACCCTGGGGCAGATCGACAGACATCATGGCGAAAGAGGGACGAGTGGGCACGATCGCGTCGAAGGGCCAGTTGCGCATGTCATTCCTCCGCTGGGCGGTTGTGATCGTTCCGCTGATCCTGCTGCTCGGCTTCGCTTCGGGCCGGGTGGTGCCGTCGGGCAGCGAGAATGGCTGGTACATGGCGCTCACCAAGCCCGAACTGAACCCGCCGGGCTGGGTGTTTCCGGTGGTGTGGACGACGCTGTACATCATGATCGGCCTGGCGCTGGCGATGATTGTCCATGCTCGCGGCGCGAACGGACGAGGGGTGGCGATCGGCCTGTTCGCGGCCCAGTTCCTGCTCAACCTGTCCTGGACGCCCTTGTTCTTCGGTGCGCACAAGGTGCGGCTGGCGCTGTTCGTCATCGTCGCCATCCTGCTCCTGGCGATCGCCACCACGGTCGCCTTCTCCCGCATTCGCAAGGGCGCGGCGTGGCTGATGGTGCCCTATCTGATCTGGCTTTCCTTCGCGGGCGTGCTCAACTGGCGCATCGACCAGCTCAATCCGGATGCGGAAAGGCTTGTGCCGGGGGCGCAGACCTCCCAAATGCTGTGAAACGATTTTTGGGAATTTGATATGCAGGCCGACAACAAGCTGTTCGACGATTTCGCCAAGGTGATGAACGGCCTGGCGGGCACCGTGGCGGGCATGGGCCGCGAAGCCGAGGCGAGCGCCCGGACGCGCGCGCGCGAATGGATCGGTGGTCTGGATTTTGTCAGCCGCGAGGAATTCGAGGTCGCCAAGGCGATGGCCGTCGCCGCGCGGGACGAGGCGGATGCGCTCAAGGCACGTCTGGACGCGCTGGAAGCGCGGCTGAACGGCACGACGGGCGGCACGACCGCCGGGGTGGAATCCTGACCGGCCCGATATCGGAACGGATCCTGTCCGGCCCGACCGGCCAGGCAGCTATCCACAGTTTTCGGCACCCGGCGGCTTGCGGCCCGGCCTTGCGCAGTGCAACCTGCGCTGGTCCGGGTTTGTTCGCAAGGGCCTCTGATGCTTGAATCGACCGATCATGAAGCCGAAGAATCGGCCCCCATCGACATGCTGGAGGCCTATTTCGCCGCGCATGGATGGGAACATGAGCGCCACGACGAGGAAATCGTCGCGACGGTCAAGGGCAGCTGGGCCAGCTATGAACTTCGTGCCCTGTGGCGCGGCGACGACAGCGTGCTGCAATTCCTGGCGTTCCCCGACATCAAGGTGACCGACGACCGCCGCTCGAGCATCTATGAGGCGCTGGCGCTGGTCAACGAACAGCTGTGGATCGGTCATTTCGAGCTGTGGTCGAACAGCGGCATCCTGCTCTATCGCCACGCCGCGATGGTCGATGGCGGCGAGGACGGGACCATCTCGCTTTCCGCCACCGAATTGCTGGTCGAGTCGGCGATCGAGGAGTGCGAACGTTTCTACCCCGTATTCCAGTTCGTTCTGTGGGGCGGCAAGACCCCGCGCGAGGCACTGGCCGCCGCGCTGATCGAAACCCAGGGCGAAGCGTGACGTTTCCCGTCGGGCCGATCTGGCTGGTGGGGTGCGGCAACATGGCGGGCGCGATGCTGCGCCGCTGGTTGTCCCAAGGGCTCGATCCCGCGCAGGTGACCGTCATCACGCGCAGCGGCACGCGCGCGCCAGAGGGCGTGCGCTCGCTGACGGCATTGCCGATCGACGAGGCGCCTGCGATCCTGATGCTGGGGTTCAAGCCCCAGCAACTGGGCGACATCGCGCCGACGCTGGCGCATCTGAACCCGGCCATTCTGCTGTCGATCCTGGCGGGGGTCGAGGAACAGACGCTGGCCAGCCATATTCCGGCGGGTGCGGTGGTGCGGATGATGCCCAATCTTCCCGTCGCGATCGGGCAGGGGGTGACTGCGCTTTACACCCGCTCCACCGACGGGGCCGTACGCGATGCCGCCGAAGCGCTCGCTCGACCGCTCGGCCTCGCCCCCTGGGTGGAGGATGAGGGTCGGTTCGACGCCGTGACCGCGCTGGCGGGCTGCGGGCCTGCCTTCGTGTTCCGCTTCATCGATGCCCTGGCGCAAGCCGGGGTCGGGCTGGGGCTGTCCCCCGAACTGGCGCAGCAATTGGCGCTGGCCACCGTCGACGGGGCAGGGGCCATGGCGATCGACGCCGACGCCCCGCCCGCTGTGCTGGCGGATCGTGTGGCCAGCCCGGGCGGTTCGACCCGCGAAGGGCTGAACGTGCTGGACGCGGAGGATGCGCTCAAGCGGCTTATGGCCGAAACGCTGACGGCCGCGGAACGCCGCAACCGCGAAATGGCCGCCGCCGCGCGCCGCTGAATTTGCGTGCGCGCGGAGGCGCAGAGGACGCGGAGAACGATGGCTGAGAGCTATCTCGTTCCTGCCGACGATGGAGGCAAAAGTCTTACGGAGCCGCGCTCGTCACACCTCAGCGTCCTCCGCGCCTCCGCGCGAAAACAACTCCTCCTCTTCGCGCCATCGCGGCTTCGCGCGAACAAAAGGGCACGAGAAAAACTCAGCCGTCGTTGGACCGCAAATCCTCGATCCGGGCGCGTTCATTCTCCGGAATGAACCCCTCCAGCACCGTCCAGAACCCCGTCACCGCCTGCTGACCCGCGCGCGCATAGGCCTTGGACAGCTTTTCGCGTAGCGCGTCGAACAACTCGGCCTCCATCGCCGCCCCCGTCGGGGTCAGGCGGAGCAGCCTTTGCCGCCGGTCGCGATCGCCGGGGCGAGTCTCGATGAGGTCGCGGCTCGCCAGCTCGTTGAGCACGCGGCCCAGCGATTGCTTGGTGATCGCCAGCAGCGACAACAGCTCGCTGACCGTCATGTCGGGCTTGCGTGCCATGAAATAAAGGGCGCGGTGATGGGCACGGCCCAACCCCTGCGCGGCAAGACCGCGATCGATCGAGCGCACGAGATGGCTATTGCCGAAATACAGCAATTCCATACCCCTGCGGAGTTCTGGTTCGCGGAGAAACTGTGCCGATGCGGACTGGTTAGAGGCAGCCATGTTGACCCGTCTACTCACACGCCCTAGGCCACGGCAACCCAAAACAGAGAGATGACCATGGAAGCGCCCCAAGCCCTTACGTTTCGTTTCGATCCGTCCGCGACTCCCGTCGCGGCGAGCGAGCGGGCGGCGCGTCTGGTAGATCCGGGCTTCGGGCGCGTGTTCACCGATCACATGGCCCTGATCCGCTATAGCGACGACAAGGGCTGGCATGACGCGCAGATCACCGCGCGTGCGCCGCTTCAGGTCGATCCGGCCGCTTCGGTCCTGCACTATGCGCAGGAAATCTTCGAGGGCATGAAGGCCTATCGCTTGGCCGATGGCGGCACCGCGCTGTTCCGGCCCGAGGCGAATGCTCGCCGCTTCCAGGATTCGGCGCGGCGCATGGCGATGCCCGAGCTGCCCGAGACGCTGTTCCTCGAGTCCGTCGAACGGCTGGTCGAGATCGAGCGGAACTGGATCCCCGAACAGGATGGCGGCGCGCTGTACCTCCGCCCCTTCATGTTCGCCAGCGAGGTGTTTCTGGGCGTGAAGCCCTCGGCCGAATATCTCTACATGGTCATCGCCTCATCCGTCGGCGCGTACTTCAAGGGCGGTGCGCCCGCCGTGTCGATCTGGGTAAGCCAGGGCTATACGCGCGCGGCCCCCGGCGGGACGGGCGCGGCCAAGTGCGGCGGCAACTATGCCGCCAGCCTGCTCGCCCAGAAGGAAGCGATCGCGAACGGTTGCGACCAGGTGGTCTTCCTCGACGCGGTCGAGCGCCGCTGGGTCGAGGAACTGGGCGGCATGAACGTCTTCTTCGTGTTCGACGACGGCAGCCTGGTGACGCCGCCGCTGACCGGCACGATCCTGCCCGGCATCACCCGCGATTCGATCCTGACCATCGCGCGCGCGCAGGGGCTGACCGTGCGCGAGGAGCCTTATGCGATCGACCAGTGGCGCGCCGACGCTGCCAGCGGCCGCCTGGTCGAGGCGTTCGCCTGCGGCACGGCGGCCGTCGTCACCCCGATCGGCAGCGTCGCCGAGCCCGCGGGCCGCTTCACCATCGGCAGCGGCGGCCCCGGCCAGCTGACCACCCGCCTTCGCGAACAGCTTGTCGCGATCCAGCGCGGCCAGGCCCCCGACCCCCATGGCTGGATGCGCCGCCTGGGCTGACATTTCGCGGTAAATAAGGCTTTTCAAGAGCGGCGCGCCGGGTATAAGGCGCGCCTCTCCACTGGGGCGTCGCCAAGCGGTAAGGCAACGGTTTTTGGTACCGTCATACGCAGGTTCGAATCCTGCCGCCCCAGCCATGTTTCCATCTAAGTCACTGTTTTAACGGCAGAAAATCGGTCGCAGCCACTGGATTGGGCCGGTGGGTGTGACGGCTCCATGTGGAGATGCCGTGCCTGCAATCCAGAATGTCGAGCGCCGAGGCGCCGTCTATTACTGGCGCCGCACCGTCCGTTTTCAGGATGGTAAGCCTTTCACCCTACGTCTCAGCCTTCGAACCACCGCCCAGGCGGTGGCGCGCAGCATGGGATGCGCGATGACCGCAAAGAGTGAGACGCTGAAGATGACTTTGGGCAAGGACGGCCCAGCCGCAAAACTGACGACCGTCCAAAAGGCGGGAATTTTTCGTCAGGCTATGGAGGGAATGCGCGATCACCTCGAGCAGGTCCATGTCGGCTTCCAGCGTACCGAACCCGACGCGACCTTCATGATTGAGGGCCTAGTCGGAATCTACGAAGCTATGCTCAGAGATTTCGTTGTTCACGGCGTCCCAGAAAATGTCGGCAGCAGAGAGCATGTCGAGGGTCGATTCTCCGGGCTGACCGACGAGCAGAAGGAGACGCTGATCGACTTTTTCGCCGATCAGCCGGAATGGCGTGAACGATCCCATGACCGGGCGGCTCAAGACCTTCGGACGGCGGGTGTCGCCGAAACTGAGGATAATCTCGACATCGCCCGGAAGGTCAATCTTGAAGGAAGGCTGGCGGCCGCGCTGGAGTATCGGCGTCGTCTAATTGATCCAGCTACGATGTGGGCGGCCATGACCGACGATCGTGTCCCGGCCGCGCCGATGCCTTCCGCCGCTGTTGCTGCCGCGCCAGCGACCGTTCCTGCTGCGCTTCCAACGCGCGAGCCGGAGGTGGCCGAGCCGTGGGCATCGATGACGCCGACCCAGGCCGCGGAGCGATTCATCGCCGACAACCCCAAGATCGTCGGTGATGCGAGACGCAAGGCACGTTGGACGGAGAAGACCCGGACCCAATTCCTGTCGGCGGCACGTCTGCTCGAGAAGAGCTATGGTGCCCTCCCGATACGCCTCGTGGGACGCGAGGACGTCGTCAGGCTCAACGAGCACTTCTCACGTCTGCCCGTCAGTCACCACAAGTCGCGGCGCCACGACGCGATGTCGCTCGAGGAAATCTGCCGCGAGGCGGAGGCGGAGATCAAGGCTGGCACGCGCGACGTGAAGACGATCGGGCTCCAGTCGACCAGCACGAACCGCCACTTCCTCTTTTTGAAGGAATTGGTGGCATGGGTCGGAAAGCAGGTCGACGGTGTCGCCACCATCGACTGGTCGGACTTTCTCTATGAGGATGATCGCGATGCACGCGATCAGCGTGATGCGTACACCGAGGAGGAAGGTCGGCAACTGTTTCGTCTGCCGATCTGGATGGGGTCGCGATCGCTCGGGCGTCGGCTCGAGCAGGGGACTGAAATTTGGCACGACGCGGGCTTTTGGGTGCTGCCCATTGCCTGGTACACCGGCTGCCGGCGCGAGGAAATCTGCCAGCTGACGCTCGATGACATCGGTGAGGAGAACGGGATCTGGTTCTTTACGATCACCGACGAGAACGGTGGGCGAGTCAAGAATAGGGCGGCGGTTCGACTGGTCCCATTCGCTGACGAACTGATACGGCTCAGGCTACCGGATTACGTCAAAGCGCTGCGTGCCGCAGGCGAGACGATGCTGTTTCCGGAGCTTCGGACCGCGTCAGGCAAGCGGAGCTATGGGGACGTCTATTACAAGAACTGGTGGATGAAGATCGCCAAGAAGCTGGACTTCATCGAACCGGGTCAGGCCATCCACTCGTTCCGGCACACGGTCACGACGGAGCTGAAGCATCGCGAGGTGTTCCTCGAAACCCGTGCTGACCTCGTCGGCCATACCATGAGCGGGGAAACTGCCGGTCGCTATTCAAAGGCTGCGCGGTTGACCCGGCTGAAGGAGGCGGTGGACCAGATCCCCAAGGTTACCGACCGCCTCCAACCGCTGCCGACACGCCTTTTGCCTAGCTCCAGCCGCCAGCCTCGCCCGGCTCGATTGAAGGCTGGCGAATGACATGCGTCGTCAGGGTAATATCCGGTGAGAAACGGCCGACTTTGGGACTTTGCTGCCGTTCGCCTGCGGCATGTCGAACGGCGGCTCTTGTCTGAGGCCGACGTTCAACGTTCGCAAGACCGGCCTCTGGGAACGTCAGAAGTTGGTGGAGAGCGGAATAGCCGCTTCCGGGCCGCCCGTTCCGGTAAGCTGCCATTTGTTCAGGCAGCGGGGTAGGGGCCGGAGGATCGGTTCCTTGTGGTGAGCGGCCTATCCGCTTCCGGCTACCCTTCGTTGACACCGGATGTTCGTTCAGCGGCTATAGCATGCGGGATTGAGACGTTCGAAATCTTAGAAGGAGAATGCTAGCTTCAAAAAGCAATTATTCTGATCACCGAGAACGCGGCTTGCGGCGCGCGTTTAAAGTCGGTGAGTTCCGCCCTCTCGACGGGTGTCAAAGGTATGGAAGTATTGGTCCTACGCGAATTCCCATACTCATAGAGCGTCGGACGTCAGGCTTCCGCGCGGTACTGGTGCCGTTTGATAGATCCCGCCTACGAACCATCTCGACCGTTAGCGACGCGTATTGCTGCGGCGTGGGTCGAAAACAGTCATGGCTGGCGACGACTCAAGTCGTCGCTTTACCGGTAAGCACGTTCGATACGGCAAGCACCCCCGTTCCGGTCGCGAGCAAGCCGGGGGCGATGGCGATGACGGCGACCTGGGTGCGCTGGCAAAGCTGCCGGGCGGCCATGGAATGGGTGTCGGGCATGAAGCGAACCTCCGGTCTGAAGCGAGCGGGGCGGCCAAAAGGGCATGGTACGCCGGGGACAGTCCATGGGACGCCGGGATCGGCTCGCGGAATTTTAGAAGGGAGGGTGGCGGACGACAGGGAGTGCGCGCCCGCCAGCCGCATCGTCAGAAGCGCTGTCGCAGTCCGACGGTGATCGAGGCCGCCGTGAGTTTCGGCTTGTAGCTGGTGGCCAGGGTCCCGCCATTGGCGAGCGGCATCCGCCCTGCAAATTGAAGCGCAGTGGTCTGGGCGTAGCGGCCCGCCAGTTCGACCGTGGTGCTGTCGCTCAGCGCATAGCCGACACCTGCATCGGCGTGCCACCGTAGGCCCCAGTCGCGCCCGTTCATGGTGCTGCCCTGGCCGCCGGTCCGCGTTGTCCGCGACAGGCGCTCGGTCACGCGGACGACATCGATGCCACCACCGACGAAGGGACGGAGCGGGCCTTCCACCGGCACGTCGACGTAGCCCGCCAGGCCCAGGCTGAGTGTCTTGGACCGACCGTCGGATACCAGCGACGCGGTGTCGAGCCGTTTGGCATTGGCGCGGGCGGCGGTGTAGCCGACCGTCGCTTCGAGCCGGAACCCGCCCAGATCATAGCCCACGCCGCCCTCCAGCGACTTGCCGCGCCGGAAGTCGACATTGGCCGGGAAGGTCGAGGGCGGTGCCGTATCCGGTCCCTTCATCTTCAGATCGGAATCGATCAGCGAGCCGATACGGCCGACGATATATGGTCCGCCGATAGTCGTCTGTGCCGATGCCGATCCGGCTAAGAGAGTTCCCGCAGTAACGGCGGCAATGCTAAGAAGGATGGAAATTTTGGGCATGTCGGTGAAATCCCGGTATCGTGATGTCTTGGTCGATGGCATCGTCCATCGATACTGTGACGAACTGGTACCGGGTGCGCCTCAATCGGTGTCCGAAGATTATTTTTGCGGATCGGTTAGCGACAGCGGTCCCGGCGGTGGATGGCATCGCCAGCGACCCCGCCCGCCAGCGCGCCGACCGCCGTCCCGATCAGCTTGTCACGGCGTCCCGCGACCAGATGGCCTGCCAAGCCACCGCCGACCGCCCCCAGCAGGGCCCCGGCGCCCCCTTCGGCGCGGCAGGGATTGCGGACCGGGCGGTCATCGGCCCGGCCATCGGCATAGCCGCGATGATAGCCATCGCCATGTCCCCGCTCGTAACCGTCCTCATGGCCATCGCGATACCCATCGGCGCCGCCATCGTCATAGCCGTCGCGATAGTCGCGGTACCCGCTGCGATCATATCCGTCCCAGTGCCAGCTTTGCCCGTGCGCGGTGTTCGGGATCAGCGTTGCCGAAAGAAGGAGAGAGGCCAGGCAAAAGGCAAGAAGTCGCATCGTTCGTCCTTTCATCCATTTACCCGAAACGGGGCGGTGATGTGCAATGGACGAAGCCGATGCGCCCGCTCCGCAATCCGTCTGTCAAAAAAAACCGCGCCTGGACGGCCTTACTCACTTGTTATCGGCCTGGCCGTGCGGGCAGGCTTGGGCCGTCACCGAGGGATCGACCCGGCCATAGGGTGTTTCCGCCACGACGGCCTCGGCATCGGCCAGTCCTTTCAACCGCCGCATCCGTGCCTCTCGCCGATCGAGATAGCGATCCCGGTGTGCGGCATAGGGATCGGGCTGTTCGCGCATCGCGCGCAATTCCTCGTCCATCTCGGCTCGGCGATCCAGCGTGCGGAAAATATTGCTGGTGACGATATAGGCCCGGTTGCGGAACGGCCCGCCGATGACCAGGGGCGAGGCGACGCCGTCGACCGCGCCGCCGACCAGATCGCGCAGCGTCGTCGGCCCGATCAGCGGCACGAACAGGAAGGGGCCCGGCTTCACCCCGTAAAAGCCCAGCGTATCCGAAAAGCCGTTCGGGCGGCGGGGAAGGTTGAACGGACAGCGGCGTGCAACGTCGATGACCCCGACCAGGCCGAGCGTCGAGTTGATTGCGAAGCGGCCTGCCGTTTCCACCGCCTTGCCGACTTTCAGCTGAAGCAGGAAATTGGCAAAGGCCACGGGTTCGCGCAGGTTGGCGAAGACGTTGCGCAGACCGGTTCGGATCGGCTTCGGTGTCGTCCGCTCATAGGCATGGGCGACCGGCGCCATGACCGCATTGTCCACCGTCTCGGTCAGCGCGAAGGATGCCATGTTCACCTGGCGCAGGGGATCGTCCGCCCGGTGGCGGCTTGCCGTGACCACGATCTCGTCGCCTGTGCTTGTGCCCGTATTCGGGCCCGCGTCAGGGTCGCCTTCTTTCGCGGGGGCGGGGGCCGGAGTGACGACCGCAGGCTCGAACGCATGGACCTGCGGGACGGTGATCGAGACGGCGTCGAAATCCCCGGTCGGCAGAATCGTCCCCTGCAAGGGCGAGGACGTCGTCGCCAGCAATGCCATCAACGATGCAGCAATCAAATCAGTCCCCCTCCGGCCCGAGCCGCAACGGCACGCGCCCTTCAATCCCATCTGTTGGATCAGAGACGACGCGGTCGGACGATCACCTCAAAGCCAGCCGTGCGAAAAGTCGAAACGGGTTTGAGGTGGGGGCGCGTGGTCTCCGTCTATTGCGCATGCCAGGATATGAACCAGACAGTGAGGCGATGGCCTTTGATCGGGATTGGTCGGACGAACCGGTCGCCCCTGTCGCCGTCGCCCCGCGTTGGACGATCCTTCTGGCCTTCTACAACGAAGCCGATGCGACCGTGGCGACGCTGCAACAGCTTCGCCGCCAAACCAGGCCGTTCAGGCTGATCCTGATCGACAATGGCTCGACCGATTGCTCGGTCGCCCTTTGCCATGGCGCGCTGGCCGGTCGCGGCATCAATTATGTCATTCTGCGCCAAGGCGAGATCGCCGGGCAGACTGCGGCCTTCAGCGCCGGGCTGACGCGGGTGGCAACCGAGTTCGTCGCGACCTGCGATGCCGATACCTTCTATCCGCTCGACTATCTGGCCCAAGCCGAGCGTCTGCTCGACGGTTGCGGCGGGCGGACCGTTGCGGCGTCGGCCTGCTTCGTCACGCTGGACAAGCATGGCACCCGTGCGGCGGCCATGATCCTGCACCAATGCCTCGCCCACCGTCTTTTGCCGCGCCAGACCCATGTCGGCGCGGCGGGGCATTGCTTTCGCACCGACGCATTGCGGGCGGCGGGCGGCTATGACACGCTGCGCTGGCCCTATGTCCTGGGCGATCATGAGGTCATGCACCGCGTCATGAAGCTGGGGCGACAGCGTATGACGCCGTCCCATTGGTGCAGTCCGTCCGAACGGCGGCGGGTGTCGATACGCTGGACGCTCATGGAGCGGCTGGCCTATCATCTGACGCCCTTCGCGCTGAAGGATCGCTATTTCCGCTGGCTGGGCCGCCGGTTCGCTCGGCGCGAACTGTTCGCCGAGCGCCTGCTGATACGGGACTGGCAGGGGGCATAGTGACCCACATCATCGCGCGTCCCGTGTCGATATCGAACGATTTTGTGGAGGCTCTGTGGAGACGATGTGGAGATGGCGCGGCGCTCCATTGGCCGCGCCCGCCGCGGGTGATACCTGCTCGTCCCCATCCTGAACCACCCGTGCAAAAGCCACCGATGAACGACATCGTGCCGACCCCGCCGCCGTCCACGGCGCTGCTCGACGCCTTTCTGGCGCGCAGGGCGGCGCTGCTCAGTTACTTCGCGGCGCGGGTGGGGGAGGCGGACGGACAGGACATCGTCCAGGAAATCTATCTGCGCGTCGCGTCGGCGCGCGGTGATATCGAAGTGCAGCATCCCTGCGGCTATCTCTATCGGCTGGGCAATAACATCCTGCTCGACAGGCTGCGCCAAGACCGTGCCCGTGCGCGGCGGGACCGCGACTGGCGCGAGGTGCATCATCATGCCCCGCTCGGCGGAGAAGAGGTCAGCAATACGGTCCCCCAGGACGAGGCACTGATCGCCCGCGATCAGTTGCACCGGATGCGCATCGCGCTCGCCGACCTGCCCGAGGCGGTGCAGACGAGTTTCCGGTTGCACAAGTTCGAGGGGCTGACGCATGCGCAGGTGGCCGAGCGGATGGGCGTGTCGCGAAGCCTGATCGAAAAGCATATAATGTCGGCACTCCGGCATCTCTCGCAACGCCTTGACCGATAATCCTGTGCACGGACACCGAAAGATATTGCGGAGCCCATGGCGTGACTTCGTCCATGGTATCGGGGGACCAGTGAACGACGGGGCGGTAGCGTGATGGCACCAATGACGACCGATGATGCGGACGAGGCGGCCGTCCAGTGGTTCGTTCGCCTGCAGGATTGCGAGGAGGAACAGCTATGGGAGGCGCATCTCGCATGGCTACAGGCCGATCCGGCGCATGCCGCCGCCTATGCCAGGGTCGAAAGCCTGTGGGTCGCGGCGGATGATCTGCCCCATGCGGCGGCACCTGCCGCGCAGAGCGAGGGGGCGGCTGTCCTCTCCCTGGCCGAGGCGCGGGCGAAGCGGGACCGGTCGCGGCGATGGGCGCTCCCGTTTCTGAGCATGGCTGCGGCGGTGGCGGTGCTGGCTGGCCCGCAGATCACGCGGATGATCGCTCCCCCGGGCGAGACCTATCGCACCGGTGGCGAGGAGACGAAGGTCGTAACGCTGGCGGACGGGTCGCGTCTGACCCTGAACCGCAACAGCGCGGTGACCGTCCGGCTGGAGGATGACCGGCGCACCGCGACGCTCGCGACCGGCGAGGTCCTGTTCGACGTGCATCATGAACCGGCGCGGCCCTTCACCGTCACGGCGGCGGGTCGCGACGTCCGGGTGTTAGGGACCGAGTTCGATGTGCTGGATGACGGGAGCAGTTTCGCGGTCGCCGTCCGCCGGGGGCTGGTATCCGTATCGCCTGCGGTCGAGGGCGGGGCCGTCACCAAGCTGCCCGCCGGAAGGGCACTCAGCCGAGGGCCGGGCGCGCGGGTCGACACGGTCGAGCGGATCGATCCCTACCAGGCGCTGGCGTGGGAGCGCGGGCAACTGGTGTTCACCGACAAGCCGATCGAGGCGGTCGCGCGCACCCTGTCCCGCTATATGGGCGCGCCCATCGCGGTGGACCCGGCGCTGCGCGGCATGAAGGTCAGCGCGGTCTTCCTGGTCGCCGACCGATCGCAGCTCCGCCGCCAGATCGAGGCGGCCCTGCCCATCCGTGTGAAGGCGATCCATGGCCGTTTGTCGTTCGTCCCGGCGCGCTAGAACAGGGGACGGGAACCTGATGCGGGACGAGCCTGTGCGACGGTGAGGGCCTTGCATGCCGTCGGGGTGACGATCCCGATGATCCTGTCTGCGACCGCCACCGCCGGACACGGTCCGGCGAGCGGAGACATGCGCCGGTTCGATGTCGGGGTCATGCCCCTGTCGCGCGCCCTGGTGACGGTCGGATTGCAGGGCGGCGTCAGCGTGGCGGGCACCGACCCGATCCTGGCGCAGTGCCATTTGCGCGCATCCATCCGGGGCCGGATGACCGTCGGGCAGGCGCTTTCCCGCCTGTTGGCAGGCACCGGCCTGGTCGCGGTGCGGACCGCGCCCTACGTCTATCGGATCGAGCGCGCGCGTCACACCGTCGATCCGGCACCCCCGCCGCCGCGCCGCGATGCGCTGCCCCCGCCGGTCGTCGGCGCAGAGATCGTCGTGATGGCCAGCAAGCGCGGCGTCCCGATCGAGGATTATCCCGGTTCCGCCCATATGCTGGCCGCCGACGATCTGACGATCGGCAGCGGCGCCCATCCCGACACCCGCGCCTTGACGAACCTTTTGCCGGTGCTGACGACGACCAGCCTGGGGCCGGGGCGCGAGAAGCTGTTCGTCCGGGGGATCGCGGACAGCAGTTTCGTGGGCGGCAGCCAGGCGACCGTCGGCCAGTATCTGGGCGAGATCCAGCTCAATTACAGCGCGCCAGACCCGAACCTCGCGCTCTACGACATCGCCTCGGTCGAGTTGCTGGAGGGGCCGCAGGGGACGCTCTACGGCACCGGCGCACTGGGCGGCGTGATACGTGTCACACCCAACCCGCCGGAGCTGGGGCGTTGGTCGGGTACGGTCGGACTTGGCGCGACGGGGATCGCGCATGGCGGAATCGGCGGCGATGCCATGGCGGTCCTCAACGCGCCCTTGGGCGACCGCGCCGCGCTGCGCATCCTGGGCTATGGGTCGCGCACGCCGGGTTATATCGACGATACGCTTCGGGGCAGGAGGGGCGTGAACCGCAGTGATGTGGGCGGTGGCCGGGCGACCTTGCGCCTCCGCCCCAGCGATGCCTGGACGATCGATATCGGCGGGGTGTATCAGCGGATCGACAATCGCGACGCCCAATATGTTGATGCCACCGCCCCGCCCTTGACCCGTGCGGTACCGGTTGCGGAGCCGTCGTCGAACGACTTTCGGATGGGCTCGGTCACCGTCCAGCATCGCAGCGCCGGGGGGCAGACGCTAACGGCGGCTTTGTCTCTCGTCAGGAACGACGTCATGGCGCGCTATGATGCGGCGGGGCTGGTGCGCGAGGCCACCGCGCTGGAGACGGCAAGCAGCTCGCAGGTCGTGACCGGGGAACTGCGCCTGGCCCGGCATCGCGACAGCGGCAACGGTTTCGTATTGGGCAGCTATGCCACGGTCAGCGACGATCGGCTGATCCATTCGACCGTCGGCCGCGACGGCGGGACGGTGTTGCGCGGTATCGGCAACCGCGTGGTCGACGTGGCGCTGTTCGGCGAAGCGACCCTGGCGCTGGGGCATGGGCTGGCGGCCACCATGGGATTGCGCGCGACCTATCTCGACTTTTTCGGCACCACCATCCTGCCCGGCGGACGCGAGCAGGGGCTTGCGGTGGAGGTGCCCAATGGCGGCGATGTGACCTTCCTGCCCAGTGCCGCGCTGCGCTGGGACTGGAAGCCCGGCCTGACCGGTTATCTCCGCTATCAGCGCGGCCTGCGCGTGGGCGGCTATGGTCTGGATACCGAGGTGTCGTTCGACCCCGAGGATAGCGCGTCGGACGATGGCTCCGTCGTTTTCCGGCCCGACACGCTGGACACCTTCGAGGCGGGCCTGCGCTTCGGCAGCCCCGCATCGGCCCTCCAGGCGCGAACCGCGCTGTCCTTCGCGAACTGGCGGAGCATCCAGGCGGACCTTTACGGACCGACGGGACCGCACACCGCCAATATCGGTGATGGGCAGATCTGGTCGCTGGAGACGACGGCGCATTGGCGGCCGACAAGGGCCGTTCGCTTGACCGGCGCGCTGGTCCTGACACGCAGCGTCCTGACCGATCCGGCTCCCCCCTTCGTCCGTGCCCGGCAGCAGGCACTTCCCAACACGCCAGCGGTCTCGCTCCGGGTGGCGCTCGATCGGCGGTGGTCGCTGGCGAACGGCGACGACCTGGTGCTGCGCGGCTCGGTTCGGTATGCGGGACGCTCCTGGGTCGGGGTCGGTCCGCTCCACCTGCCGCAGGGCGATTATGCGCAGGCGGACATGGGGCTGGCTTGGACGCACCGGCCGGTGACGCTGACTCTCGATGTCTCCAACCTGTTCGATGTCGCGGGCAACCGCTTCGCCCTGGGCAATCCGCTGGCCTATGCGCGGCGGACGCAGTGGACACCCCTGCAGCCGCGAACCGTCAGGATCGGTGCCGCTTGGTCCTTCTAGCGTTCGTTCGCCCGGCGTAGCTCGCGGGACAGGAAGGCCAGCAGGCTGACCAGCGTTCCGAGGGCACCGGTCAGCACGAACAGCCAACGGACGCCGATCACCGCCCCAAGCGGCGCAGCGGCAAGCAGACCGATCGGCGCGGCCAGACCCATCAGCGTACCGAGCAGGCCCAGCGCCCGTCCTTGCAGCTGGTTGGGCACGGTGGTCTGGATCAGTGCGGTGAACGGCGCATCGCCCAGGATGAAGGTAATGCCGCTCAGTGCCCAGAAGAACGCCGCCAGCCAGAACAGGCCCGGTGGGACCAGCGCAGTCAGCGCCAGTGTCGCGCAGGACAGGGTGAAGCCCCACAGGATCCATGAGACCAGCCGCCGGGGCACGATGACCGCGACGATCACGCCGCCCGCGATCATGCCCGCCCCGCCCATGCTTTCGAGGATCGCGACCTCGGCCGCCCCGCCGCCGAAATGCTGTTTCACCAGCAGCGGCAACAGCGTGAAGGTCGGCATGATGACCAGCACGACAGCGGTCAGCAGCGCATAGATGCGGAGCAATTGCTTGCTCTGCCAGACGACACCGATGCCCTCGCGAAACTCGCCCCATAGGCCGGTCGAGCCGCCAGAGGTGCGGTGTTGCGGAATAGCGAAGATCAAGAGGGGCGTGATGCCGAGCAGCGCCGTGCCGACGTCGATCCACAAAGCCATGCCGATCGGCATCGCGGTGATCGCCAGGGCTCCCAGCGGCGCGGCCGCGACCGTCACCAGGCCCATCAGCGTCTGGTTCAGCCCGGCGGCGCGCGGAAGGAAATGCCGCGGCACCAGCATCGCCTCGCTGGCCGAAGCGGCGGGCATCTGGAAGGCGGAGGCCGCACTGCGCACGAACATCGCCATATAGATGTGCCACAGGGCGATATGGCCGCTCAGGAACAGGGCGATCAGAATCGTGATGCAAAAGGCCGAGACCAGATCGGAGACGATCATCAGCATCCGGCGGTTGTAGCGGTCGGCAAACGTGCCCCCGACCGGTCCCAGCAGCGCCTGGGGCAGCAGCGCGACCAGCCCGGCGGTCGCCAGCGCACCCAGGTCGCCGGTCGTGTCGGTGATCCACCAGATCAGCACGAACTGCGTCATCGCAGAGCCGATCAGCGACAGCGACTGTCCGGCGAAGATCGACCAGAAGCGCCACTGCCAGCCGGGACCGGGGTCCACGCCCGCTGAACCCTGTTCCATCGGAATGTTCGGGCTCATAGCATCCGGGGCAGGACGTCGGTGGCCCGGCCGCGATCGAGGAAACGATGCTTGAGAACACCCATGACGTGCAGCGCGACCAGTGCCAGCAGCGTATAGGCCAGTAGCTTGTGCGCCAGCGCGAAGAGGGCGAAGGCATGGTCGTTCTTGGGCAGTAATTCGGGCAGGTCGGTGACGAAGAACGGCACCCCGTCGCTCTGGCTGAACGAGCTGGACATGGCATAGCCCATCAACGGCACGACGATCGCCAGCGCCAGCATCGCATATTGGACGATGCTCGACAGCATGACTTCCCACCGCGCGAGCCCGGCGGGATGATGGGGCAGGGCGGAACGGCGGCGCGCGATCAGCGCGATGGTGCCGATCATAAAGGCGAGCACGCCGAATTCCTTGTGGACGGGATACATCCATTCGAACTTGGCGGCGGTGCTGTCGGGCAGCGACGTCATTGTCCAGCCGAGCGCGATCAGCCCCAGGATCAGCGCGGCGCGTGTCCAGTGGAGCAGCCGCATCGGCGGGGTATAGCGGTCACGGCGGTTCATCGCGGCGTTCCTTCGGCTTCGGTATCGCCACCGAGCGCGCGATAGAGCGCGGCGGCGGCGGTCAGTTGTTCGCGCCTGACGGTCAGCGCGGTCTGGCGCGCGGCATAGGTGGCGCGCTGCGCGTCGAGTAGTTCCAGGCGACTGGTCTGCCCGGCACGATAGGCAAGATCGGTCAGCTCGGCGCGACGTTCCGCCTGGGTGACGACGGCGCGCTGCTCGGTCATCTGCTTACCGTAGGTTTGCTGTGCCGCAAGCCCGTCGGCGACTTCGCGGAAGCCCGTCTGGATCGCCTTTTCATACGTTGCCACCGCCGTCGAGGTACGGACCTTGGCCAGATCGAGATTGCCCCGCAACTCGCCGCCGCGAAAGATCGGCAGGCTGATCGCGGGCGAATAGGACCAGGATCGGTTCGCGCCCTGAAACAGGCTGTCGAGCGCCAGGCTGGCGAAACCGAAGGCGGCGGTCAGCGACACGCGCGGGAAAAAGGCAGCGCGCGCCGCCCCGATATCGGCATTGGCGGCGCGCAACTCCTGTTCGGCCTGTGCGATGTCGGGGCGACGGGTCAACAGGTCGGAGGGTGTGCCCGCCGCCAGCGCGGTACGGATCGGCTGCTCCATCAGCGGGATGGGGGGCAGCAGGTCGCTCGGCATGGGCGCGCCGACCGCCAGCGTCAGCGCATTGGTCGCCTGCGCCAATTCACGCTCGCGCTGGGCCAGATCGGCCTGCGCCTGTCGGACCAGCCCCTCGGCCTGCGCCAGATCGGCGGCGCTCGCCTGGCCCGCTTGCCTGCGTAACCGGGTGATTTCGAGCGACGCGCGCCAGTCGGCCAGCGTCGAACGGATCAGCGCCAGCTGCTCGTCGGCCAGCCGTTCGTTCCAATAGGCCTCGGCGACCGCGCCGATCACTGCCAGCCGCACCGCGCGCCGGGCCTCGACCGATGCAAGCCAGCGGTGGAAGGCCGCCTCGTTCATCGCGCGCAGGCGGCCGAACAGGTCGATCTCGAAACTGGTCAGCGCGGCTTGGGCGTTGAACTGGCCGAACTCGAAACCGGTCGCCCCGCCTCCGGGGGATAGACCGACGCCCGCCCCAGCAACACTCGAGGGCTGACGCTGGCGGGTATAGCCACCGTCGACATTAAAGCCTGGCAGGGACTGGGCGCGTTGTACGCGTATCTGCGCCCGCGCGGCTTGCGCGTTCAGCGCGGCGATACGCAGGTCGCGATTGGCGTCGAGCGACAGCACGATCAGGCTTTGCAACCGAGGGTCGCCGAACATGCCGCGCCATTCGGGCAGCGCTTCGGTGCCGCTCGGCGCCGGATACGCTGCGGCGACCGGCGGTGTCGGCAGGCTGAGCTTCGGCGTCATCGAACACGCGGTGGTCGCCAGCAACAGAGTGAGGGGCAGGTATCGCATCCTCATGCCTCCTTGGTCCGGCGCATGCGCCAGCGTTCGGCCAGGCCCACGACCACCACGAAGAAGGTCGGCACGAAGATCAGCGCCAGCACGGTGCCGGTGATCATGCCCCCGAACACGCCGGTTCCGATCGCATGTTGCGTCTCCGCACTTGCCCCGCCCGCCAGCATCAGCGGCACGACGCCCAGCGTGAAGGCCAGGCTGGTCATCACGATCGGGCGCAGGCGCACGCGTGCGGCGGCGATGGCGGCGTCGATCAGGCTGCTTCCCGCCTCGCGATATTGCTTGGCGAATTCCACGATCAGGATCGCATTCTTCGCGCTGAGCCCGATGATGGTGATGAGGCCGACCTTGAAAAAGATGTCGTTCGACATGCCTCGCAGCATCACCGCAGACACCGCGCCGATCAGGCCCAGCGGCACGACCAGCATCACGGCCATCGGGATCGACCAGCTCTCATACAGCGCCGCCAGCACCAGGAAGACGACCAGCATCGACAGCGCGAGCAACATCGGCGCCTGCGCGCCCGCTTCGCGCTCCTGCCGCGACTGTCCGGTCCATTCGATGCCGAAACCGGGCGGCAGTTCGGCGGCCAGCCGCTCCATCTCGCGCATCGCATCGCCGCTCGACACGCCGGGCGCGGCGCTGCCGGTGATGCTCACCGATGAGTAGCCGTTATAGGTCGACAGCTGGAGGGGGCTGTTGCTCCATACCGGCGTGACCAGCTCGGCCAGCGCCACCGTGCCCCCGGCGGCGTTCTTCACGCGCAGCTTCATCACATCGTCCAGATTCATGCGGTGGGCCGCATCGGCTTGGACGATCACCTGCTGCAACCGACCCTTGTTGGGGAAGTCGTTGACATAGCTGCTACCCAGCGCGGTGCCGATCATGTCGGTAATCGCGGTGAAGGACACGCCGAGCGCGCGCGCCTTGGCCCGGTCGATGTCCAGCCGAACGCTGGTGCCGGACGGAAGCCCTTCGGCATAGACGCCGGACAGCTTGGGGCTGCGCTGCGCATAGGCGACCAGCATGTCGCGCGCGGTGAACAGCGCGTGACGTCCCTTGCCCGCCCGGTCCTCCAGCCGCAGTGCGAAACCCGACGAGGTGCCGAGCTCGTCGATCGCGGGCGGCATGACATTCATCACCTGGCCTTCATGCACGTCCCGGGCCATGGCAGCTTCGGCCGCGGCCACCTCCTTGGCGACGTTGGTGCCGCCGCGGTCCTTCCAGTCCTTGAGCATCGTGTAGACCATCGCGGCGTTGGGGCCGGAGCCAGAGAAGCCGAAGCCCAGGATCGACTCGGTCGTCTCGACGCCGGGTCGGGTCGCCATATGCTTCTCCAATGCCTTGACCGCCGCCAAGGTGCGGGTGGCGGTGGCATCGGCGGGCAGTTGGAAACTGGTCATGAAATAGCCCTGATCCTCCTCCGGCATGAAAGACGACGGCAGGTTGACGAAGGCGATGGCGAGCATTCCGACGATCGCGGCGAAGACCAGCATCATCCGCCCGCTCGCCTTCAGCAACCGCGCCACCCAGCCCTGATAACCGCGTGTGGCGCGGTCGAACTGGCGGTCGAACCAGGTGAAGAAGCGGTTCTTGGGGCGTTCCGCGTCCAGAGGCTTGAGCAGCGTCGCGCACAGCGCCGGGGTGAGGGTAAGGGCGAGGAAGGCGGAAAACAGGATGGAGACCGCCATCGCCATCGAAAACTGGCGATAGATGGTGCCGACCGATCCGGCCGCCAGCGCCATGGGAATGAACACCGCCGAGAGGACCAGCGTGATGCCGATGATGGCGGGGGTGATTTCCTTCATCGCCAGGCGCGTGGCATCGGCTGGCGACAGCTTTTCCTCGTGCATCAGCCGCTCGACATTCTCGACCACGACGATCGCGTCGTCGACGATGATGCCGATGGCCAGCACCATGCCGAACATGGTCAGCACGTTGATCGAATAGCCGCTCGCCAGCATGACCGCGATCGTGCCGAGTAGCGCGATCGGCGCGATGATGGCGGGGATCAGCGTGTAGCGGACCTTTTGCAGGAACAGGTACATCACCAGGAAGACGAGCAGCATCGCCTCGGCCAGCGTGTGCAACACCTTCTCGATCGAGATGCGGACGAACGGTGCGGTGTCGAACGGCACCGACCAGCTCATCCCCGGCGGGAGCGAGTGGGCCAGTTCGGCCATGCGCGCGCGCACCGCCTTCGACGCGGCGACGGCATTGGCGCCGGGTGTCAGCTGGATGCCGACCGAGGCGGCGAACTTGCCGTTCTCGCGCGTGTCGTTGCCGAAGCTCTGCCGCCCCAGTTCGATCCGCGCGACCTTGTCCAGCGTGACGCTCGACCCGTCGGTATTGGCCTTCAGGATGATGCCGGCGAAATCCTTTGGCGTCTTGAGCTGACCGTCAGCCGTCAGCGGGACCAGCACGCGCTGGCCATTGGCGGTGGGCTCGGTGCCCAGCGCGCCGGGGGCGATCTGGACATTCTGTTCGGTGATCGCGGCCGTCACGTCGGTGGCGGTCAGGCCATATCCTGCGAGCTTCGCGGGATCGATCCAGATGCGCATGGCGCGCTCGGCCGAGAAGTTCTGGACGCGCCCGACACCAGGGATGCGCTTCAGTTCGTCGACGATGTTGCGCGTCATGTAATCGGACAGCTCGACCTCGTCCTGCCGCCCGTCGGACAACAGGCTGACGATCATCAGGAAGCCGGACGAAGCGGATTCGACCGTGACGCCGGTCTGGCGCACGACCTGGGGCAGGCGGGCTTCGATGGTCTTCAGCCGGTTCTGCACATCGACCTGCGCCATTTCCGGGTTGGTGCCGGGGCGAAAAGTCGCGGTGATCGTCGCCGAACCCGAGGTGTCCGCCGAACTCTCGAAATAGAGCAGGTTCTTCACGCTCGACAGCTCGCGCTGCACCAGTGAGACGACGCTGTCGTTCAGCGTCTGCGGCGTGGCACCAGGATAACTGGCGAAGATGCTGACCGTCGGCGGCGCGACGCTGGGGAAGCGGGCGACCGGCATTTGCGGGATGGCGATGACGCCCAGCAGGACGATCGCGATGGCGATCACCCAGGCGAAGATCGGGCGGTTGATGAAGAATTGCGCCATGGTTCAGCCCGCCGCCCCGCCACGCCAGGGGCGTTGGTTGACCGGGGTGCCGGGCTGGACGCGGTCCTGCCCCTCGACGATCACGGTTTCGCCCGCGCGCAGCCCCGACTGGATAACATAGCGGCCACCGATCAGCGGGCCGAGCGTGACGCGGCGGAGATGCACCCGGTCCTGTCCGCCGACGACGCTGACCTGCGGCGTGCCGTCGCCTGCGCGGGTCACGGCCTGTTGCGGCACGGTCAGCGCAGCGGGCATCCTTGCGCGCGGCAGGCGGGCGCGGACGAACATGCCGGGCAACAGCTGCTCGCCGGGATTGGGCACTTCGACCCGGACCAGCGCATCGCCGGTGCCCGGATCGACGGCGATCCCGGAAAACAGGATGCGCCCCTGTACCGGATGGCTCCGTCCCGAAGGGGTGAGGATCTCGACCGGCCCGGCCGCCGCACCCTTCGCGCGCAATTCGGCATAGCGTTCGGCGGGTTGCCGGACATCCACATAGACCCGGTCGATCTGCTGAATCGTCGCCAGCGGGGTGGCGTCGGCCGCCGTCACCAGCGCCCCCTCGGTGACATTGGCCGGTCCGATCCGCCCGGCGATCGGCGCGGTCACCCGCGAAAAGCCCAGGTCGATCCGGCGGCGGCGAAGGGTGGCGCGCGCTTCGGCCAGTTCGGCGGTGGCCTGCTCGCGCGCGGCGACGGCATCGTCATAGCTTTGACGGCTGATCGCATCGGCGGCGACCAGCGGCTTCAGCCGGTCGGCCTGGGCGCGGGCGCGGGCATAGGCGGCGCTGGCCTTTTGCACGGTCGCCTGCGCGGTGTCGGCATCGGCAAGGAAGGGGGCGGGGCTGATCTGGAAGAGCATCTGTCCGGCCCGCACCGCCGCACCCTGTTCGAACAGGCGGCGCTGAACGATGCCGCCGACCTGCGGGCGGATTTCGGCAGTGCGGAACGCCACGACACGGCCCGGCAGCTCGTCGGCGGCGGTGACCTCGGTCGGTGCGACACGCATGGTCAGCACGGTGACCGGGTCCGCCGGGGCGGCGGGGGCCTCGGCGGAGCAGCCGCTGAGCGAGGCCGCCATCGCCATCATGATCGGCAGGGCGGGGAGCGTGCGGCAAGAGAGAGATCGACCCATCATGCTGCCGCCTATCCGCGCGGGTCGTTGCGCCTGCGTCGAGATTGTGTGGAGGCTTTGTGGAGGCGGGCTGGCGGCCTGGGCTGTGCCACTGATAGGAACGATGTCATGCTCAATGGACCCGCCGCATGAACCCGCTCGTGCTGATCGCCGAAGACGATCGCGATATCGCCGAGATCATTCGCGCCTATCTGGAGCGCGAGGGGTTCCGGACCGTTCATGCCAGCGACGGGCGCACCGCGCTCGACCTGCATCTTGCGTTGAAGCCTGACATTCTGTTGCTCGATATCTCGATGCCGCTGGTCGACGGCTGGGGCGTGCTGTCCGAGGTGCGGCGGCGGGGCCATACGCCGGTCGTCGTCACCACCGCGCTTGACCAGGACATCGACAAGCTCCAGGCGCTGCGCATCGGGGCCGATGATTATGTCGTCAAGCCGTTCAATCCGGTCGAGGTGGTCGCGCGGGTCAAGGCGGTGCTGCGCCGGTCCGGCGGGGAGGGGGCGAACGGCGTGCTGCGGGTCGGCCCGGTTGAGGTCGACACGACCGCGCATATGGTCCGCACCGAACGCGGCGAAGTCGCGCTGACCCTCACCGAATTCCGCCTGCTCGCCCATATGGCCCGCACGCCGAGCCGGGTGTTCAGCCGCAGCGAGCTGCTCGACGCCTGCCTGCCCGGATCGGACGCGCTCGATCGGACCGTCGACAGCCACGTCAGCAAGCTGCGCCGCAAGCTCGATCAGGCAGGGGTTCCCGATATGCCCGAGGGCGTGCGTGGTGTCGGATACCGGCTATGGTCGCGCGGATGAAGAATCGGAACAGCCTGACGCGGCAATTGTCGGTCGCGATGGCGACGCTGGCGCTGGTCGCGGTCGTGGTCAGCACGGCGGCCTTCTACATCGTCTATGCCGTGCTGGAGCGGCTGCGTATCGTCGCGCCGCTGCCGCCGGGGGTGGCGGACACGACCGGTCTGGATGTTGGCATCACGCTGGCGGCGTGCGTGATCGGGGTGGCGCTGGCGCTCGCGGTGGCGGTGCGACTGGCCCGGCGGATTGTCCAGCCGCTCGGCGCGGTGGGTGAGGCGGCGCGTCGGATCGCCGAGGGCGACCTGACCACTCGCATCACGCCGGTCCGCGCCGCGCATGGCGAGGCGGCGCTGCTGATTGCCGATTTCAACGCCATGGCCGACCGGCTGCAACGCATGTCGGACGATGTGAAGCTGTGGAATGCCCAGATCGCACACGAACTGCGCACTCCCCTGACCATCCTGCGCGGGCGGCTGCAGGGGGCAAAGGACGGCGTCTTTCCGCTCGATGACGAGCTGGTGGTCGGCCTGATGAAGCAGGTTGAGGGGCTGACCCGATTGGTTGAGGATTTGCGCAGCGTCAGCCTGGCGGAGAGCGGGCGCCTGGAGCTGATGGTCGCCGATCTAGACCTGGCCGCTGAACTTCTCGAAATGCGGCCGGAGCTGGATTCCATGCTCACGCCCGCCGGGTTCGGACTGGAACTCGCGTTGCAGCCCGGCATGGTCCGGGGCGATGCGGCCCGGATTCGACAGGCGGTCATCGCGCTCGTCGACAATGCTCGCCGCCACGCCTCGCCATGCATCGTGCGAATCGAAGTCGGGTTCGGTGGTGCCGGAGCAACCATCACGGTCGCCGATCGAGGGCCAGGGCTGGCGCCGGGGTTCGAGGCCAACGCCTTTCGCCAATTTGCGCGGGGCGGGGCAAGCGTCGGCGGGTCGGGATTGGGGCTATCCGTCGTGCAGGCCATCGCGCGGGCGCATGGCGGCGATGCGGTTTATCGGCGAACAGGTGATAGCTCGCTGTTTCAGGTCATCCTGCCGCAGCCGCGATAAGGTTCAGCTTGCCCACTTCAGCGAACCGAAGTCGGTGAACGCGATAGAACCGGTTCGATTTAAGCTTTGACGCCATGCCGCTTCTCTTGATGGAAGTTAGACAGTACGATGCAGCGTTGGGGGAACCATTATGATCGAGCTGTTGGCTTTGCTCTGTGTCGGTCAATCGGTCGAGTCGCCGCACATCCCCGACTTGGAGGCCGCCAAGCTATCGTCGCCTAGGCGTCCGCGTCGCTCCATCCCCACGGTAGCGCAACCCGAATTTGAAGTGCCCTCCACCCCAGGCGCGGACGACGATCCCGTCCGGGTCCAGGGTAGTTACAATTTCGATACCAATGCCGCGATTGGCGGGCGGGGTGGTGCGGCAGTGCTGGGCAAGGCGTCGGTGGTGGTCGATGCCGATCTCGAGAGGCTGATCGGCCTGCGCGGCGTCATCGCCCATGCCAGCGCCATCACCATCCACGGCACGGGTTTATCGAGCGCCTATATTGGCAACATCTCGCAGGTTTCCAGCATCGAGGCGGAGCCCGCCACCCGGCTCAATCAGGCGTGGCTGGAAATGCCGGTCGGTCCGTTGCGACTGCGTGTCGGCAAGTTTCCCGCGACGCCGACCTTCGTCACCAGCGCGACGGCGGCCTTCTTCGTCAACACGACCTTTGGGTGGCCGACCAGCTTTGGCAGCGACCTTCCCGATGGCGGACCCGCCTGGCCGCTGTCGGCGGCGGGCGTCATGGCGACGACCGCGGCGGAGGCGCCGGTGCGGTTCTCGGCGGCGGTGTTCACCGGTCGACCCTCCGGCCAATATGGCAATGATCCGCAGCGGAACGATGGATATGGCTTCCGCACCTTTGCATTGCGGGGCCAGCCCTTCGCGATCGCCGAGGTGGCGGTGACGGCGGGGGCCGCGGTATTCAAGCTGGGCGGCTGGCGGCATTTCGATCGGTTCGATCAGGTGCGCGACGCCGATCGCAATCCGGATGTCGTCTTTCGCGGCAATTGGGCGGGCTATGGGGTGGTCGACCTGCGGCTGACCCCCGAGGGGCAGGAGGTGCGCCGCCTCAACGTCTTCGCGCGGGCGACCTTGTCACCTGCCGACCGCAACCTGGTGCCCTTCTACCTCGACGGTGGGCTGGTGCTGACGGGACCATCGCCGTCGCGGCCGCACGACGCGATCGGCCTGGGGTGGACGCATGTCGCGATCACCCGCACGCTGGCCGCCGCGCCGCCGCCACGGTCGGAGGACGTGATCGAGCTGGGCTATCTGCTCCAACTGACCCCGGCTTTGTCGTTCCACCCCAATGTTCAGCTCGTCATCAATCCGGTGACCGACGCGGCCAAGGCCGGGCGCAGGACGCCGACCATCCTGGCCCCGGGGCTGCGCGCCACGATCGTGTTCTAGCCGCGAGCCCAGGGATTGGCCCCGCACGCGCGCGGGCGCCAGCGGGCCTTGCGGTCCCAGCATTTGTCCTCCAGCCGGGGCAGGGCGGCGTCATCCTCCCGGGGATAGTTGGGGACGAATTGCTCACCGCGACTGACGAGGCTGCTGCGCAGTTCGTTGAATCGCGCGCCCGCGATAACGCCCAGTTCGCCACGCCCGGAAAACAGGATGTCGCGCCCGATCGAACTTATAGTCCGGCAAAATTCATATTGCGCCGACACCGTGGAAAAGCGCGAATAGATGCGCGTGCCATAGCGGTCGAGCGCATCCTGTCCGGCCCTGATCGACGTGTTCGTACGCTTGAAATAGGCGCCCAATATGGCCCAGGCCGCCGCCAGCTCCTGGGAATGGTCGATCAGGATGGCGTTGTAGTTGCTGTCGGTGAGCAGGGTCGGCTCGAACTGGCATTGCAGCGCGGCGACGTTCAGGGCGGCGCGCATTGACCAGATCAGGGCGGCATCGTTTTCCTGGCTGGTCGCCCCCGGCAGGGACTCGAGCACCTCGGGCATCCCATCGGTCGCGAGGGCGCCGACATGATCGTAATTCTTCAAATAGAATTGTGCCGAAGCCGGGGCGGCGAGTCCGGCGCCGATCAGCAGCAGGGCGGCGGCCGCGATCGAGCGGATCATGGTCGTGAAGGTCGACTGTCGGGTGGAATAGGATGAACGTTGCATGATGTCGGGCGATTCCGGAGTTTCAGGAGCGGGTCGGATTGCGCATCCTCCATTCATGGCCGGCGAACAGCGCCAGCCCGAATGCAAGAGGCACGAGGAAGTAGACCAGACGGTACAGGAGCAGGCTGGCGAGCAGCGCACTGCGGTCCAGATGCGGCAGCGCCATCACCATCATCACCTCGAACACCCCGACCCCGCCGGGCGCATGGGTGACGAGGCCGGCGATCAGCGCCAGCAGATAGGCGATCAGGACGAGTGGAAAGTCGCTGACCGGCATGGCCGGCATCAGCGTGAACACCACGGCCGCCGCCAGCATATGGTCGAGGGTCGCGAGCATGAACTGCGCCCCCGCGATCCGGGCCGTCGGGAGCGTCACGACCCATCCCAACAGCGACATGGTTCGCCCGGATCGATAATGGAGCAGCGCGGTGAGCGTGCTGGCGCCGACCATGTGCAGATGCGGCGCGCCGACCGACACGCCCACTACGGTCACGGGATCGGTCGCGACGACGAAGGCGCCACCAAGGATCAGGAACACCCCCATCCAGAACGTCACGCCGGTCATCACCATGACCTGCGCGACCTCGCCCGGCGTCAACCCCTTGGAGCGGTAGATCCGCCAGCGTGCGATTCCGCCGGTGACCGTCGCGAAGCCGAAATTGTGGCTGAAGACATAGCTGGTGAACGAGGCGAGCGCCGCTGCACCTGTGCCCACGCGGCGCCCGACGACCCGCAGCGCCAGGACGTCATAGCCGATCAGCGTGACATAGCTGGCGACCGTCAACACCGCCGCCACCGTCAGGCGGATCGGCGATATCTGGACAATATCGGCGGCGATGCGGTCCCAGCTTGTCTCGGCTGCGATGTGCCGCAAGGCGATGGTGGCGACGGTCAGCGCCAGAAGCGTGACGAGTGCCGTCACCGCCCGCCGCAACCATCCGGAAATCTGATATGGCGATCCGGGATCGAGCACTCCGGGCAACGGCGGTGCGGAAGCGTCAGCGGATGGCGGCATGGGATGCGCGGATCACAATTGCCGGACCAGTCGCATGCCGACACGGGGCCGCCACGGCGCGTCCTCGTCGCGGGTCGCGCCCAGGCCTGCCTGGATTTGCAGTCGATCGGTCAGGGCCTGCTGGACTTGCGGCATGACCAGGGTCGAACGGTCGCGTCCGACCCGGATATTGACCTCCACCCCCGCCGTCGTCGCCGCGCTGATGTCATAAAAACTGGTATGGTTGAGCAGCAGCGCGCGGGTCTCGCGTCCGCCTGCGCCGACCTCGCCCACGCCGATCATCGTCAGGGTGCTGGTCCGGGGGCCGAAGCGGTTGCCCAGGACGTAGAGCAGCGAGCTTTCCCAACGACCATGCGCCCGGTTCCACAGGCCCAGATACTGGACGCCGTGGATACCGCGTCCCTGGTTGATGACCCCGAACGTCCCCTGCAGCCCGATCTTCAAGTCGGTGACCTTGCGGCCCTCCAGCGGCAGTTCGAGCTCGACGGCGAACCCGTCGGCGACGGCGTATTCGATCTCGGGCGCCCATTCGACGATACGACCGGGCCCCGACAGGTCATATTGCGCCAGCGTGTTGATCTCCAGTTCGCCGCGCCGCGCACCGAGGGGGCGGACGAGGTCGAAGACCATCGGCTCGGCGATTTGCGGCACCGTATGCGCTTCGGCCGGCATCGCGATCGGGGCGGTCAGCACCGCACTCAGGAGCAGCGACTTGCCGACCCTCCGTGCCGTTCCGGCCTTCGGAGACGCTGTGCGCGTGGTCGGAAGGGTGGACATGTTTCGGCAATTCCATTGAACGGGAGGCCGGACTGGCGCACGGGCATCGGACGGTGTCCGGATCGCGGGCGTCGCTTTACCCCGGCTGGCTTACGGCCACCTTACGCGGCGCCATCGGCGTCAAGACGGGACGTCGAAACATGCGCTTGCTGATCGTGGAGGACAGTATCGAACTGGTCGACATGCTCCGGCGCCAATTGGGGCAGGTGGGGTTCGCCCTCGATCATGCGGGCTCGGTACAGGACGGGCTGCTGATGCTGGAGGTGGGCCATTATGCCGCCCTTATCCTCGATATCGGCCTGCCCGACGGCAGCGGGCTGGAACTGGCCAGGGCGATGCGTGCGCGGGGCGACGACACGCCGATGCTGCTGCTGACCGCGCACGGCAGCGTCGCCGACCGGGTCGCGGGGCTTGGCGCGGGCGGGGACGATTATCTCGTAAAGCCCTTCGCACCCGAGGAACTGATCGCGCGGATCAGGGCGTTGCTGCGGCGAAGCGCGATGATCGTCGATCGCGATGTCGTGTGCGGCAACATCCGCTACGATCCCGTCAGCCGAACGGTGACGGTCGGTGGCACGCCGACCATATTGTCGGCACGCGAGCTCGACATGCTGGCGCTGCTGATCCAGCGGCATGACCGGGTCGTCGCCAAGACCCAGATCGAAATGCAGCTTTTCGGACTGGAGGAGGAATTGGGCTCCAATGCCGTCGAGGTCTATATCCACCGCCTTCGCCGTCGGCTGAGCGAGGCGGGCGCGACCGCGCAGGTCGTGACCATTCGCGGCGTGGGTTACATGCTTTTGGAATCCCCCGCATGATCCGGGCACCGCGATCGCTGCTGGCGCGGATCCTGCTGTGGCACGGCATCGCCGTCGCCTTCACCGCACTGGCCGTGTCCGCGGGCGTCTACTTCTTCCTCGAACTGACCGCCGACCAGCTCGAACGCCAGACCTTGCGCGCTCAGGTGGTGGAAATTCGAAAAGCGTTGGCGATCGATCGCAATGGCGAACTACGCATCGCGTCGGCCCGGCCGTCATCGGAATCGCTGCTGTCGGCGGGGATGAGCGCGCTGATTGTTGAGGGTGATGGCGCCAGAACCGTCTTGATCGGCACGCCGCCGCCGCTGGAAGTCACACGGCTGCCGCGCGACGCCGAAGAACGTTTCTTCCGGCGGCGGTCAAGACGCGCTTTTTATGCCGGGCTAAGCGTACCGATCACGATGGGGGAGCGGCGGCTGTGGATCGTCACGCTCCAAAATCTTGATCATCCCGCTAATGTGATGGACGACATCGTCCGGCAGTTCCTGTGGCATGGCCTGTTCGTCATCGTGCCACTGCTGGTGCTGCTGCTCGGTATCGACGCATATATCGTGCGGCGCGCGCTGCGTCCGATCCGGCGCGCCTCGGCGGCAGTGGAACGGATCGATGCTGGGCGGCCGGACCTGCGCATCGTCGATCCGGCGATCCCGAGTGAGGTGCAGCCGCTGGCGAACGCGATCAACATGGCGGTCGCCCGGGTGACCGAGAGTTTGCGGATACAGCGTGACTTCACCGCCGACGCGGCCCACGAGCTCCGCACGCCGATCACCATCGCACGCGTGCGCGCCGCCGACATCCCGGATGCTACGCTTCGCGCCGCGCTGATCGCCGATCTGGATGCGCTGTCGGGCATCGTCGGCCATCTGCTCGACATGGCCGAGCTGGATTCGCTCGATCAGATGGCGATGGAGCGTGTCGACCTGTCGCACATGGCGAGCCAGGCGGTGGCGGGGATCGCGCCGCTGGTTTTCCGCGGCGGACGAACCATCGCCTTGTCGGGCGCGGAGCGGGAGCATCTGGTCCTCGGCCACCCGCAGTTCCTGGCGCGGGCGCTCGGCGCGCTAGTGGAGAATGCGGTCGCGCATACCCCGCCGGGTACGGGCATCCGGGTCTCGGTAGCCGATGGCGCGATCACGGTCGCCGACGACGGTCCCGGCATCGCGTCGGACGATCAGCCATTGGTGTTCCGGCGCTTCTGGCGGCGGAACCGGGGGAGGGTGCCCAATGGCGGCCTCGGTCTCGCGATCGTACAGCGGGTCGCGCAGGTGCATGGCGGCACGGCGACGCTGCGGTCCGAGCCCGGCTTCACCGAATTCACTATCCGCGTCCCGAACAGGCCCTCAGGCACTGCCGCTACGGAGGCGCAGGCCAGTCCAGTCGATAGGTGACGTGCAGACCGTCATGATGGGACAACCTCGGCTGGTTCGCGGCGCCATCGAACATCGTTTCGATCTGGATCGGGTCACCGTCAGGCTGCTGCCGGAGCGATAGAGTTGGAGGTCTTCGGTAGCCGCCTACGGCGCGTCGCCGTCCCATGACAGCCCGACACTGCATAGCGATCCGGGCGTCGCACAGAAACCTGGTGGAGGGCGGACTGGCTGTTTTCAGGTGCTAAAGTGCAGAAGCGGCCGTTCGTTAGGTTTCGGTTCGACGGCAGGTAAGCACCCCAATTGCTAGCGCCCTCAGCCCGGTCGCCGAAATCCCCAAGTGAACCGTTTCCTGAAGTCCAAAATCTTGCTCGGACGCGATGCAAGCACAAGGCTAGTGTGGTCTTCACTAGGCATCGTGGACAAAGGGCAGCCAGAGCAGGACTGATGCGAGGCTGACGAAGCCGATGTAGGACTCGGCGGTTTTGTCGTATCGGGTTGCGACCCG
>NZ_LMMH01000036.1:0-211207 GCF_001422185.1 Sphingomonas sp. Leaf257 | reverse complement strand
ACTCAACCCCGTTCCCAGGGCCTCAAGTGCGCCGATCTGTCGTAGCTGCACCGGTCAGTCGTTGCGACCACCGCTGCGGTGAAACCCCTCTAGGCCGGTCACTCCTGACGGTCAACAACATTTTTCACATCAATGTCGTTTTTCTTGCGCCGCAACGTAACATCCGGTCGTTACCCCTCTTCCCCCTCGCCGCGCGCCTCTGCCTGTTCGCCATAGTGCCGGGCCAGCATGGCGCAGGCGATGAGCTGGATCTGGTGGAACAGCATCACCGGCAACAGGATCACGCCGACCTGCGCCGCTGGGAACAGGACGCCTGCCATCGGAACGCCCGATGCCAGGCTCTTCTTCGAGCCGCAGAATTGCAGGACGATCGCGTCCTCCGGCGACAGGCGCATGACCCGCGCGATCAGATAGGTCGCCGCGAGGATCAGCCCGAGCAGCAACAGGCAGAGCAGGAACAGCCGCCCCAGATCGCCCGGCGACACGCGCGTCCACAGCCCTTCGACCACCGCCGTGCCAAATGCCGTATAGACGACCAGCAGGATCGAGCCGCGATCGACCAGGGTCAGCAGGCTTTTATGCCGACTGACAAAGCCGCCGATCCATGGTCGCAGCAGATGCCCCGCCACGAATGGCGCAAGCAGTTGCAGCAGGATCCCTTCTATCGAAGCAAGCGACACCCCTGCCCCGCCCTCGACCTTCATCAGGAGGGCGACCAGGGCCGGGGTTACGAGGATGCCGAGCAGGTTGGAGAAGGACGCGCTGCAAATCGCCGCCGCGACATTGCCGCGGGCGATTGCAGTGAAGGCGATGGAGGACTGCACCGTCGAGGGCAGCAGGGTCAAGAACAATAGACCCATGGCCAGCGAGGGATCGATACCCGGCAACCGGATCATGCCGAGGCCCAGCAGCGGGAACAGAAGGAAGGTCGATGCCAGCACCGCCAGATGGAGCGGCCAATTGCGCAGACCCGTCCAGATGGCGTCGCGCGACAGCTTCGCGCCGTGCAGGAAGAAGAGCAGCACGATACCCGCATCGGCCAGATAGCCGGCAAATGTCGCGAATGCCCCCCGCGCAGGCAGGATGGTGGCGATGGCGACCGTTGCCAGCAGGCTGAGGATGAAGGGCTCGAAGACGGAAAACAGGCGCTGGATCATGGGCGCTCCCCGGCTGGACGCGCTCCTCACCCCGTCAGGCTTCACCGAAACGCCGTTAAAGCCGCCAGATAGGCCGATCAGGACAGCGACGCTACCCTTTGCGGATTCAGGGGCCTTTATGGATTCAGGAGGGAAGGGAAAATGGGGGGAGCCTACCCGAATCGCTCAACCCCCACTCCGATCGTCCAGCCGGTGCCGGTCTTTCCGGCGGCTTCCGCTCCCGATTTATGATTCTGTTCGTGTGTTGGCCGACGATACGAGCGTTCCGTAGGGGAAATCGCGGCCAAAAAAAAGGCCGGTCTTGCGACCGGCCGGAAAGTTTTTAGGAGAGGATGCCTGAAAGGCCCGATCCTTGTGCACCGCAGCACCCATGTTCGCAATTGCAACCTCGGCAATGATAGTTGCAGGAAATGCAATTGAGAGCGGTAACAGTGACTTGGATTGCCCGGCTCCCCTCCTATGCCCATCATAGCGACCGCACGGATCGGTCCGATGGACCGCAAGGGTCTTGCCGAACGCGGTGCGGCTGCCGAGATGATCCCTACGATAAAGCGCAAGGATGCCGAATGACCACCAATCCCCTGCTCGCCGATACCGACCTGCCCGACTTCGCCGCGATCCGCCCCGAGCATCTGATGCCTGCGGTCGAGCAGATGATCGGCGACGCACGCGCCGCCGCCGACCGGATCGGCGGATCGAACGCCAGCGACTTTGGCGATGTCGTGCTGGCGAGCGAGCGGGCGGGCTTCGCGATCGCGCGGGGCTGGTCGCCTGCCGGGCATCTCCATTCGGTCGCCGACACCCCCGAGCTGCGCGCCGCCTATGCCGAGGCGCAGGCGATGCTGGCCGAATATGGCATGGAGGCGGGCCAAGACCCGCGCCTGTTCGCCGCCTTCAATCGGGTTGACCTGGCGCCGCTGACTGAGGCCGAGTCGCGTGCGGTCGTGTTGGCGCGGCGGGATTTTACCCTGTCGGGCGTCGGCCTGGACGACGCGGCCAAGGCCCGGTTCCGCGAGATCGGCGTCGAACTGAACCGGCTGAGCACCGAATTCGGCAATGCCGTGCTCGATTCGACCGAAGCCTGGAGCGAGCATGTCACCGACGAGACCCTGCTGTCCGGCCTGACCGACAATGCCAAGGCGATCCTGGCCTCTTATGCCGCAGAGAAGCAACTGGACGGCTGGCTGGTCACGCTGCGCGAACCCAGCGTGCAGGCGATCCTGACCCAGGCGGACAATCGTGACCTGCGCGCGCGGGTCGCCAAGGCCTATGCCACCCGCGCCTCGGACCAGGCGGCCGATCCTACTCATGACAATAGCGCCCGCATCGACCGGATCCTGGAACTGCGCCACGAAGCAGCCCGATTGCTCGGCTTCGACAACGCCGCCGCCCGCTCGGTCGAGACCAAGATGGCGCAGTCGGCGGACGAGGCGCTGGCCTTCCTGGCCGATCTCGCGGCCCGTGCCCGACCACTGGCGGAGCGCGAACTGGTTGAGGCGAGCGCCTATGCCGCCGAGAAGTTCGGGATCGCCAAGCTGGAGCCCTGGGATACGGGATATGTCGCCGAGCATATGCGCCGCGAACGCTTCGGCGTCGATCGCGAGGCGATCCGCGCCTATTTCCCCCTGCCCCGCGTCATGGAGGGCACCGTCGCGCTGATCGAACGGCTATACGGCATCCGCCTGGTCGAGCGGCGGGACGTGTCGGTATGGAATGCCGATGTCCGCTATTATGATGTGCGGGACCAGAGCGGCGAGATCGTCGCGGGCGTCTATTGCGACTTCCATGCGCGGGCGGGCAAGCGCGGTGGGGCCTGGATGGACGTGTGCCGTCCGCGCTTCCGCGATGCCGACCGTTTCCACCGGCCCATCGCCTATCTGACCTGCAACTTCCCGCCCGCGACCGGCGATACCCCTGCCTTGCTGGCGCATGGCGATGTCGTCACGCTGCTCCATGAGTTCGGCCATGTGCTGCACCATCTGCTGACCGAGGTCGACCTGCCCTCGATCGGCGGCATTTCGGGTGTCGAGTGGGATGCGGTCGAACTGCCCAGTCAGTTCATGGAGAATTTCGCGTGGGACCGCGACACGCTGACCGCGCTGTCGGCGCATGTCGAGACGGGCGAACCGCTGCCCGACGAGCTGTTCGCCAAGATGCTGGCGGCGCGGCGTTTCCAGGCGGGGCTGTTCCTGCTCCGTCAGGTCGAGTTCGCGACCTTCGACCTGCGGCTGCACCGCGATTACGATCCGGCGCTGGGCGGCCGCGTCATGGAGGTGCTGAACGGCGTTCGCGACGAAGTGTCGGTGATTCGTCCGCCCGCATGGAATCGCTTCCCGCACAGCTTCAGCCATATCTTCGCGGGCGGTTATGCGGCGGGCTATTATAGCTATCTCTGGGCCGAGCTGCTGTCGGCCGATGCCTTTGCCGCCTTTGCCGAGGAAGGCCAGGCGGCAGGCGATCGATTCCGTCGCGAGGTGCTGGCGCGCGGCGCGAGCCGCCCGGCGGCCGACAATTTCCGCGCTTTCCGGGGCCGCGCGCCGGAGCCGGATGCGTTGCTGCGTCATCACGGGCTGGCGGCCTGATAGCAAACAAAGCATCTTTCACCTTCCCAATCAAAGTCAACAAGGCGCTTCGCAATGCAAGAAAGTCGTTATAGCTTGACCGCTGCGTCTAAAGAAATTGCACTGCACCCTTGGGGCATTCGCATCTCAAAGCTCATCGAACAATATTATAGTACGCAGTCCGCAATTTTAGATTTTCAACATATAAATAGACTCATAAATTATGTAGCGACAGTAGACCGAGATTTACCAACCAAAGGCATAGACACGACAGATAGGTCCCTTACTGCAGGCGCCGCAGCTGCATATGCAGTGGTCATTTATGCTAGAGCCACACATGCCTCTTCTGAAGCCCGCAACAGATTTCCGGTTGATAAATGGCTCACAGAAGACTTGAAATCAAAGCACGCTAGAATTATTCGACTTCGTAATTTTGGGATAGGCCACTTTGGCTACGGCCCTGAAAAGGAAGAGTGGCCATTTATAATGGAAGAATTATTTGTAAGCTACAATGAATATTATGTCTCCGACGTAAATATTGCGCACGGAAGAGCAAATTACAGATCAGAAGACGTAAACGACATCAACAGACTATGCAGTTTCTTATTTCCAAAAGCTTTGTCGTATTCAGATGAACGAAAATCTCTGCTAATATCAGCGCTGCAAGCGGAGAGCGACAACCAAAAATTAAAGCAAATAATAGAAAAATATCCATTTGATTTCAAAGAATTTTCGGGATTTCAAGTTAGCTTATCTGAGAATGGAGAGCGAGTTGACACCCGCTTTCCGAGCGGAACGCCTCGTAGATCGCGTTAGAATTCGCTTCCTAATATTCTTCAATGTAGAGACTGCAAATAGCAGTCAGACGATAAACGACCGTTGACCCAGAGAGATGCTGTGGCAATTCGCTATATGCACCGCCGCGCCATCACGGGCTGGCGGCCTGAAGACGACACTGGGGCCGTGACCTGCGGCACCGGTGTCGCGCCGTAATGTAATCTGAATTAAACAGAAAAATTCGTCTCTCCACAGCTTCTTAACCATCCTCGCCCAAGCTGGGACGGCAGGGAGGAAGTGTCGTGAGCGGATCGGACCATATTGATTTTGAACAGCGACTGGCGGCGTTCGACTATGGCGCCGGGAGCTACGCGACCTTCCCGACAATCAAGCGCGCAATCGAACGGCATGCACCCGCCGCCCTGACCGCGCTTTACCGGCACATCGCCGATACCTCGCAGATCCGGGGGCTGTTCGCATCGCAGGCGCGGATGGACCATGCCCGCGACAAGCAGATGGAGCATTGGCGCAAGCTGTTCTCCCGCCCGCTCGATCGCGATTATGCCGCCGCTTCGACCCATATCGGACAGGTCCATGCGCGGATCGGGCTGGCGCCGACCTGGTATATCAGCGGCTATGCCCGGATGCTGGAATATGTCCTGCCCAAGCTGATTCTGGGGCGACTGTTCTGGCCGTTCGGCGCACGGCGCCGGGCACGGGCGGCGACCGCGCTGGTCAAGGCCTCGCTGATCGACATGGACATCGCGCTGGCCTCCTATTTCGAGGCCGAGCAGGCGGGTCGTCGTGCGGTGATCGAACGCTGCGGCGCGGTGTTCGACCGGATGGCCAAGGGCGACCTGACCGCCTCGCTCGACGGGCTGCCGTCCGAATATCAGGCGCTGGCCGACAGTTTCGAAGCGATGCGCGCCCAGATGTGCGCGACGCTGGGCGTCGTCACCCAGTCGGGCGAGCATATCCGCGTCGGCTCGGGCGACATTCGCCAGGCGTCGGACGACCTGTCCGACCGCACCAAGCAGCAGGCCGCCTCGCTGGAGGAAACCGCCGCCGCCATGCAGCAGATCACCTCGACCGTCCGCCAGACCGCCGACGGCGCCTCGCGCGCCAACCGGATCGTCGGCGAGGCCCGGACCGAGGCCGAGGAATCGGGCCAGATCGTCCGCCGCGCGGTCGAGGCGATGGGCGGCATCGAGCGTTCCTCATCCGAGATCAGCGAGATCATCAGCGTCATCGACGGCATCTCGTTCCAGACCAACCTGCTCGCGCTGAATGCGGGCGTCGAGGCCGCCCGGGCGGGTGAAGCGGGCAAGGGCTTCGCGGTCGTCGCCAGCGAAGTGCGCGCCCTGGCGCAGCGCTCGGCCGAAGCGGCCAAGGATGTGAAGACACGCATCCTCGCCTCCTCCGACCAGGTCGGCGCGGGCGTCGAACTGGTCAACGAGGCGGGTGAGGCGCTGCAACGGATAATCGGCCGGATCGGCGAGATCAGCGACCTGGTGTCGCAGATCGCCGCCTCGGCCACCCAGCAGTCGATCGGCCTGCAACAGGTCAACACCGCCGTCGCCGAGATGGACGGCGTGACCCAGCGCAATGCCGCCATGGTCGAACAGGCCACCGACGCCGCCCGCACTCTGGCTCAGGAAGCCGAGACGCTGGCCCGCGAAGTCGCCCGCTTCCGTCTGGCCGACATCACGGGCGACCCACGCAACCCGGTCCACCAGATGCAGCGACGCCTCGCCGCCGTCTGATCCTCATCCCCCCGAGGACACCCTGGGCTCCGACGCAAGTCGGGGCCTTTTTTGTCGGGGTGTCAGGTGTTTCACTGGACGCCAATTGCTCCCCCGCAAAGGGAGGTGGCAGTCCGCAGGACTGACGGAGGGGTGTCACCGCCGGTGGGGACACCCCTCACCACCGCTTCGCGGTGTGGGGACGAAATTGTGCCCCCGGCACAATCTCGGCTTGCCGGGGGCAAGGCAAAATCCCCACACCCCCTCCCCTTGCAGGAGAGGAATGAAAAGCGCCTGACCAGCCCAAGACGCCGAAAACCACCCACTGAGAATCAGGGGCGGTCAAAAATCAGCGATGTCGAGGAAATGGTGGAGCCGAGGGGGATCGAACCCCTGACCTCTGCAATGCCATTGCAGCGCTCTCCCAGCTGAGCTACGGCCCCATCGATTTCGGCGCGCGCCCGGCGGGATGCGGGCTGGCCTGGCAGCGCATGGCACCATGCGGCTGTTCCGGCGGAATGGTGGAGCCGAGGGGGATCGAACCCCTGACCTCTGCAATGCCATTGCAGCGCTCTCCCAGCTGAGCTACGGCCCCGTTCCGCTGTGGAGGCAGCCCACTAGCGGGGCCGCCGTGGCTCGGCAAGCACTTTTTTCAAGCACCCGCCGAGCCGGTTCGGACAACTCAGTGTTCGTCGTCTTCGCTGGACGTTTCCACGCCCAGATCGTCGTCGCCGCCCAGATCGACTTCATCGTCGGGCGAGGGCTCTTCGTCCTCACCGGTGATGTCCAGATCCTCGTCGTCGCCGCCCGCCAGATCGCTGTCGGCTTCCTTGTTCTCGGGCTTGACCTGCTCGAACGGCAGGGGCTGCTTCGACTTCAGGATGGGCTCGGGCTCCCACTGCGTCCCGCAATTGATGCAGGTGACGGGGTCGTCCTTTTCGAGGTCGTAGAAACGCGTCGCGCATTTCGGGCACGTACGCTTCGTGCCCCATTCCGGCTTGATCATGCCGTTCATACCTTTCGGAATTGGGTTTTCCGCCGGAGCGAAAAGTGGGCGCGCCTTGCCACAGCGCAAGGCCCCTGTCAAAAGCCCGCGCCATCATGGCGCATCCCCTTCCCCAGCCTCGCACCGTGCGAGCCGCCGCCGCCCTTCGCGGCACCATCGCCGTTCCGGGCGACAAATCGATTAGCCACCGCTCGCTGATGCTCTCCGCGCTCGCGGTCGGTGAAAGCCGCGTCGAGGGCCTGCTGGAGGGCGAGGACGTGCTCGCCACCGCCGCCGCGATGCGTGCGATGGGTGCGGACATCGTCCGGCAGGACGACGGGGTGTGGGTGACCCACGGCGTCGGCGTCGGCGGGCTGCTCCAACCCGAGACCGCGCTCGACATGGGCAATTCGGGCACCTCGACAAGGCTTTTGATGGGTCTGGTGGCCAGCCATCCGATCACCGCGACCTTCATCGGTGACGCCTCGCTGTCCAAGCGCCCGATGGGCCGCGTCATCGAGCCGCTGTCGCAGATGGGCGCGCAGTTTCAGGATACGCCGGGCGGCCGCCTGCCCCTGATGGTCCGGGGCATCAACCCGGCCGTGCCGATCCGCTACACCCTGCCCGTCGCCTCGGCGCAGGTGAAGTCGGCGATCCTGCTGGCGGGTCTGAACACGCCGGGCGAGACGACCGTGATCGAGCCGATCGCGACCCGCGACCATAGCGAGCGGATGCTGGCGGGCTTCGGTGCCGAGCTGACCGTCACCCCTTCGCCCGAGGGCCGGGTCATCACGATTCGGGGGCAGGCGGAGTTGAAGCCGCAGAATATCGTCGTGCCGGGCGACCCGTCCTCGGCCGCCTTCTGGCTGGTCGCGGGATCGATCGTGCCGGGTGCGGACGTGACGATCACCAATGTCGGCATGAACCCGACCCGCACCGGCATCATCGAAGCGCTGAAGATGATGGGCGCCGACATCACCGAGCTGGACGCGCGCATCGTCGGCGGCGAGCCGGTGGCGGATCTGCGCGTCCGTCACGCAGCCCTGTCGGCGATCGAGGTTCCGCCCGAGCTGACGCCGAGCATGATCGATGAATATCCGGTGCTGTTCGTCGCGGCCGCCTTCGCGACCGGCACGACCATCGCGCGCGGCGCGGAGGAACTGCGCGTCAAGGAATCGGACCGCATCTCCGCCATGGCGAACGCGCTCGGGGCATGCGGCGTGACCTGCGAGGAGTTCGAGGACGGCATGGCCGTCACCGGCACCGGCGGCGATCCGATCCCCGGCGGCGCGACCGTGGAGACCTTGCTCGACCACCGGATCGCGATGAGCATGACCATCGCGGCCTTGAACGCCCGCGATCCCATCACGCTGGATGATGCGGCACCGGTCGCGACCAGCTACCCCGTGTTCTTCGACACGCTGGAAAAGCTGGGAGCGATGGCATGATCATCGCCGTCGACGGCCCCGCCGCCAGCGGCAAGGGCACCATCGCCCGCGCATTGGCCAGGCATTACGGACTGCCGCATCTCGACACCGGCCTGCTCTACCGCGCGGTGGCGGCGACGGTGCACGCGATGCACCTCGACCCGACCCGTGAGGCCGATGCCGTCGCGGCGTGCAGCTTCGACGACAGCCTGCTCGCCGATCCCGCCCTGCGTGATGACGAGACGGGCAAGCTCGCCTCGGTCGTGTCGGTGCATCCCCTGGTCCGCGCGGCGCTGCTCCAGCGGCAGAAGCGCTTCGCCAACCAGCCGGGCGGCGCGATTCTCGACGGGCGCGACATCGGCACGGTCATCGCGCCCGATGCGGACGCCAAGCTGTTCGTGAAGGCCAGTTCCCAGGTCCGGGCACGGCGGCGGCATAATGAATTGGCGGCGAACGGCTCGGACGCGTCGTTCGAGCAGGTACTGGCCGATATCCGCGCCCGCGACGAACGCGACAGCGGCCGAGCGACCGCCCCCCTCACCCAGGCGGCCGATGCGGCGGCGCTAGACACCTCCAGCCTGACGATCGAAGCGGCGGTCGCCCGCGCGATCCAGTTCGTCGACGCCCAGGTGGCGGCCAAGGCGCGCTGACCCAATCCTCCCCAATTTGGGGAGGTGGCAGCGCGCCAGCACTGACGGAGGGGGCCTGCCCCATTGGACGCCCCTAGCGGCACGCCCCCTCCACCTTGCGCAAAACCCCGTTTTCCGCTAAGGCGCCCCCGCTCGCGGACCCTGTTCCGCGGAGAGGCTGACGCGGGCCTTGCCCCAGCGTCCTTTCCGCATTTGTCGCGGACCGCCGCTTTTCCGTGTTTCAGCATCATCTTCGGGCCTGGTGGCGTCGACATGGGGTCGGCGCGGCCATCGTCGAAGGCCGGGGCCGAATCCCCGACCGGAGGCGAAAAACTCTCAGGAACCTAACCCTTTTATGGCAACCAACCCCCAGCCCACGCGCGACGATTTCGCGGCGATGCTCGATGACATGTTCGGCGGTGCCGACAGCTTCGAGGGTCGCGTCGTGCATGGCACCGTCACCGCGATCGAAAACGACATGGCCGTCATCGACGTCGGTCTGAAGTCGGAAGGCCGTGTGCCCCTCCGCGAATTCGCTGCCCCCGGCCAGAAGGCCGACCTGAAGGTCGGTGACGAAGTCGAGGTCTATGTCGACCGCGTCGAGAACATGCACGGCGAAGCGATGCTCAGCCGCGACCGCGCGCGCCGCGAGGCCGCCTGGGACAAGCTGGAGCTCGAATTCTCGAAGTCGGCCCGCGTCGAAGGCGTGATCTTCGGCCGCGTGAAGGGTGGCTTCACCGTCGACCTGAACGGCGCCGTGGCGTTCCTGCCCGGCTCGCAGGTCGACATCCGCCCCGTCCGCGACGTCACCCCGCTGATGGACATCCCGCAGCCGTTCCAGATCCTGAAGATGGACCGCAAGCGCGGCAACATCGTCGTCTCGCGTCGCGCGGTCCTGGAAGAAACCCGCGCCGAGCAGCGTTCGGGCCTGATCCAGAGCCTGGCCGAGGGTCAGATCATCGACGGCGTCGTCAAGAACATCACCGATTACGGTGCGTTCGTCGACTTGGGTGGCATCGACGGCCTGCTGCACGTCACCGACCTGTCGTACAAGCGCGTCAATCATCCGTCGGAGATGATCGCGATCGGCGACACCGTGAAGGTGCAGATCATCCGCATCAACAAGGACACGCAGCGCATCTCGCTCGGCATGAAGCAGCTCGAGAGCGATCCGTGGGATGGCGCCGGCGCCAAGTACCCGGTCGGCGCGAAGCTGTCGGGCCGCGTCACGAACATCACCGAGTATGGTGCGTTCGTCGAGCTGGAGCCGGGCATCGAAGGCCTGGTCCACGTGTCGGAAATGTCCTGGACCAAGAAGAACGTCCATCCGGGCAAGATCGTGTCGACCTCGCAGGAAGTCGATGTGGTCGTCCTCGAGGTCGATCAGGAAAAGCGTCGCATCTCGCTCGGCCTCAAGCAGGCTCAGGCCAATCCGTGGGAAGCCTTCGCCGCTGCCCATCCGATCGGCTCGACCGTCGAGGGCGAAGTCAAGAACGCGACCGAGTTCGGCCTGTTCATCGGCCTGGACAACGATGTCGACGGCATGGTCCACATGTCGGACATCGCCTGGGGCGTGTCGGGTGAGGATGCCCTCAACCTGCACCGCAAGGGCGAAGTCGTTCAGGCCGTGGTTCTGGACATCGACCCCGAGAAGGAGCGTATCTCGCTCGGCATGAAGCAGCTCGAGCGCGGCGGCCCCGTCGCCGGCGGCGTGGCTGCGGCTGGCGATCGCCTGAACAAGAACCAGGTCGTCACCGTGACCGTCCTCGAAGTCCGCGACGCGGGCCTCGAAGTCCAGGCGGGCGACGATGGTGCGACCGGCTTCATCAAGCGCACCGATCTGGGTCGCGACCGTGACGAGCAGCGCCCCGAGCGCTTCCAGGTCGGCCAGAAGTTCGACGCGATGGTCACCGGCTTCGATCGTTCGAAGAAGCCGACCTTCTCGGTCAAGGCGATGCAGATCGCCGAAGAGAAGCAGGCGGTGGCTCAGTATGGTTCGTCCGACTCGGGCGCATCGCTGGGCGACATTCTGGGCGAAGCGCTGAAGGCGCGCACCCAGAAGTAAGTCACTGGACCGGGGCATGTTTTTTCGGAAACATGTCCCGGCTTCGGCCAAAAGACACTCGCGTGCCTTTTAATCGTATAATAAAACTACTTTCAGCAGCGAGAAACACAGGTTAAGAACGATCCGTCTTAAGCTTGGGACTAGACGATGATCCGTTCGGAACTGGTGCAAAAAATCGGTCAGCGTAATCCGGGACTGAACCCGCGTGAAGTTGAACTGATCGTCACGATTTTCTTTGATGAGATTACCAAGCGGCTGTCGGATGACGGTCGCGTCGAACTGCGCGGCTTTGGCGCCTTTTCGACCCGTGCGCGCGGTGCTCGTACCGGCCGCAATCCCCGTACCGGCGAAACCGTCGATGTCTGCGCCAAGCGCGTTCCTTATTTCAAACCCGGCAAGGAAATGCGCGCGCGTCTGAACGTCGACGCGGAGTGATCGCATTCCGGTCTTGAGGTGACGGGGGCGCGGCTATTCCGACTTTACGACAGCTGCGCCCTTGACCTTCGCGGCATCCTGGTATCTTCGTTGGCCTGTGCGCGGACGTGGCGAAACCGGTAGACGCTGCCGACTTAAAATCGGCTTCCTATGGAGTGCGGGTTCGAGTCCCGCCGTCCGCACCATCGCCTACCGCCTTGGTATTGCTGCCTTTTTAGGCGGACAGCGATTCCAAGGCGGAGACGCTGCTCGGAAGCTGGTGTAATTCTGGTGTAATTGCGCCCTCAAAGGAATTGTCGATAGCCGACATGGCGGCGTCGATATGCGTTCCATGAATGTGAACGTAGCGCAGCACCATCGCTAACGTCTTGTGCCCGCTGATCCGTTGGATTGTCGGTATATCCACGCCAGCCTTAACAAGCCGGGTTATGGCGGTATGCCGCATAACGTGTGGAGTAACCTTCTCGGGCGACAGGCCAGCACGGATCACCGCCCGCAAGAATGCTTTTGCCATATTGGCCCTGTGGGGCTGCTTGGCACGCGCACTATGACTAGGGAATAGCCAAGTCGCATCCTTACCATCAGTGTCTTGCTGCCGCTTTATCATGGCAACCAAGGCAGGGGTAATAGGCTGCTCGCGTTCACCCGCTTTAGCCTTTGGTATGAAAATACGACGGGCTTCAAAATCGATATGATCGTAGCGCACCGACAGGATTTCGCTGTGTCGCATAGCGGTGTTCAGCCCGAATGCGACAAACAGCCAAAGTCGATCATCCCGGTCCGCAATAGCAGCCTTCATTAGGGCTTGGGCGTCCTGCTCGGAAAGGATAACAATCGGCTTTCTAGGCTCCTGCCCCTTTTCAATGTCAGGGATGTTCTCGGGCTTAATCCACCCCCATTTAGCCATACGCCGCAGGAGGTGAGAGAGGGTCGCTAGCTCCCGGTTGACGGTTGCTTGCTTCAACCCTGTAGCCAAGCGGCTACGCGTATAATCTTGTACCAATGCCGCTGTAATTCGGTCGGCACGATACGAACCGAAGAACGGAACCAATTGCTTGGCGACATGCTGACGCTTGGCCTTCATGTTTTTGCCACCGATTTCGTCCAGCCGTTTGACGTACTCTGGCGCTAGTTCGGCGAAAGTAGCGTGGCTTTTTCTACCCGTCGGCAAATCCAACCGCCCTTCCCTCGCCTTCGTGCGGAACGCTTCAATAGCGCGCACTGCTTGCTCACGGGTGACGCCCTCGCTCTCGCGGCCGATGGTACGATGGATACGCTGTCCGTCGACCATGACGTTGACCTTCCAACGCAAATCGCCGTTCGAAAGACGCTCTACAATCACCCCATGCTCGGACAGCTTATTACCTGCCTGTAAAACTCGGATTGCAGCACGATTCAAAACTGAAAACGTGAGCGCCATAAAATACCTCCCCATTCAATCAGTATCGCCGATAGACGTTCTTCAAATATTCCGCTCGATCAACAAACTCGTAATCCCTGTAATATCTGCGTAAGCATCATTATTACTAAGGGTTTGCGACTCTAGACTGACCGGCTATCCGTCGATTCGCGAATCGACTCGCACGACATTGACTAATACTGGATTTTCAGAATGGAAATGGTCAAAGTGAAGATCACACCGGACGGACGGCTCACCCGACACGACGCCGCTGCATTTCTTGGCCTATCTGTGAAAACGCTTGCGAACCGGAACGGCAGAGGACTGCCGCCGCACTCATTCCGTGTGGGTGGCAAGCGATTCTATTGGCTTAAAGAACTTCAAGCCTTCATAGACGGTCAAGATTTAGAGCCGAAGCTGGCAGGCTTGTGACAAGCCAGTATTGGCTTAGCTCTTGGACTTGTGAGGTTCGCGGTTTTTAACCGCGATCCCACGCCAACACCCTTTCCAACCAACCCAAAATGTCTCCCACAACCCTAATCGGCACAGCCACCTAATTTTAGTAAGTTTAAATTTAGAGATAGCTTAACTAGATCTAAGAGAAATTAAGATCGTTTTATCTCATTCCCCTAAACATGGCTAAATTTACTTAAACAAATCCGGGTCAAGGGGTTGATGCGTGCCCCGATGGCACGCCAATTGGCGTCGCGTGGAGGCAAAACTGAGAAATGTACAGCAATCCCTCTAATTTATATTGGGGAATCGATGTACATTATCTCTATGATGAAAACACAAGGCTAAATATGTCTTCTGTCATCAATGAGACCAATCGACTAACCGGTGATGCTATTGGTAACACCGTCAGTAAGCTTAATGGTTATGGAATTAAGCTATCTTTAGAGCAATATGAATCATTGAACATTATTGCAGAGCTTCTTCATTCAGGCCTTAATGGCGATCTTAAGCCATCATATTACCTATCTTCTCTTCCTCCGGGTTCAGGAAAGACCGAATCCATTTCTGGTTTTATCAAGGCATGGAAATCGAATGGGTTTAAACCGGAAGGAGGCATTCTGATTTGCCTTCAATCAAAGGATCAGATTGCATCACTAGTAAAGCGCTTAGAGTTAGATGAATCTGACTTTTCAGTTTTAACCAAGGACGATATCCTAAACGATCTTGGTTCCGGGTCTAACAAAATTGATATCGTTCCGGTTTTGATAACCACCCAGCAAATGATTGGAAGCCGGTTGAAGGATCGCACTTTTACCGCAGCTTCTGATTTTTATTACCTAGGAAAACCACGTTCATTGCGGTTGTGGGATGAGACATTCGCACTTGCTCAACCGGTAAGGTTAGAGATTACCTCTCTATACTCGCTTGCGGATAAGGTGGTGCTGTTAGATCGCAGTTTTTCAGAAGCCCTTACTGCATTTTCTAGCGGACTTATGAACGACATGGTTGGTAAATTTGTCACGCTTCCGCTAGATTTGGGAAGGTATGCCAAGCACATGCTTGCCATTAACCAAGCCAATCAAAGCCGAGGGCAGCCGGGACTTGCAATGCGATATGTTCGGACTTTGGAGGCGCTAGCTACCGGTGGAGGCCGCTCGCTGCTCTTGGGTAGCTATGGCGGGCTTGGTGGCGGGCTGACGCTCGTAGGGGCTAGCAGACCCCTTCCCGATGATTTCGCTCCGGCTATCATTTTCGATGCCTCTGGAAGCGTTCGGGGCACCTATGAACTCATGGAGAAAGCGAAGGGCAACCTCATTCGCCTACCTTCACCGGCATTTAGCTATCGCAACATGGATTTGCGCGTTTGGTGGACCAGTTGCGGAAAGGATACGATCCGTGATCCTCATGCGAGCCGCCCCATTTTTAAGGCCATTGCGGAAGCGATAGAAACTAAGCCGGATGACGAGTGGCTCATTATCGGTGATAAGGCGAAGCCTAACGGACTAGACGTTTTTCATGAGGTCAAAGAATCGCTACCGATCGGGCGAACCTGTAAGCTTCACTACATTCATTGGGGCATTCATGCTGCAACCAACGAATATTCTCATATTCGTAACGTCATCGTCTTGGGTTCGCATCTGTATAGCAATGCAGATTATGATGCCTTGGCAATTGCAGCTAAGGGAGGCGATCCTTCATCGGTGGAAGATGAGGAACGAGCATATTTGAAGGTCAGCGAAGCGCAGCATAACCTATTGCAGGGGATTATGCGTTCCAATGCACGCAATGCGGTAAGTGGCGTATGCGGCGAGTGCACGGTCTATGTCATTGCCTCGCCGGTCATATCCGCAGAAGCTTTCCGCAAGACGTTTCCAGGTGCGCAAATCACCAAATGGAAAGAGCGGATCAACAACCTTTCGGAGGAAGCGAAACTTCTGCTGGAATATGTCGCCAATCATTTAAAATCAGCAAGCTTCATCAAAAAGGGGCAAGCCTGTAGAGCCGTGGGCATTAACCCCAGATCGCTTTCGGGGATGCTGAATAAACCCAGCGTCATGAATGCCTTTAAATTGCGTGGCATTAAGTGGGATTACAATAATTTCCGCGTTAACAATGCGTAGAAAACTAAGTGTGAGGTTAAGATTCTACGTTATAAACAATCGATAGGCTTGGGTAAGAGGCATTCCAGAATCTAGTTAGACATAGCCCCATAATAACTATAACAGTATTCCTACTAGCATCTTCATCAAGAAGTGCGCTCTGCCATGCAATCTTCGGGCTAGTCGACTGCCATAAGCTGCGATGGAAACGGCACAGCCAGCCCCAAGGCATCCTCAACAGGTGCGGTTAGCCAGCGCTCATAGTCATTATCATCGACTATAACGGGCATGGCCTTGGGGTGGACGGCCCCAACAACATGGGTAGCGGGATCACCATCATAGCTGGCGGTTAGGAAGGCATAGGCAGCATCGTCGCCCACTGGTCGCCATATGCCAGCAAAAGCAAAGATGGGGCGGGACGGTATGCTAAACCAATGGGGCTTCTTCTTGCCCGTTATCGGGTCAGGCTCGACGCTCCATTCCTGAAAGCTGGTCACGGGGACAAGGCAACGGCGTTCGGGGTTAGCCAATGCTGACCGCCAAAAGGCGCTGTGATAGTTGCGGACGTTAACTACGGCATTGCGCACCCCCGGCGGCGGCGGAAACCCCCAACGCATTGTCCGTAGCCGCCTTGTCGCCGCCGACTGCGTCACGACCAGCCCAGGACGACCCGGCGACACGTAATCCTTCTCTAAGGCCCCGCCAGAGGCATCTATGGCATCAAAGACCGCTCCAATGTCGCGGGCAGAGGCTTTAAGATTGTAGAGGTTGCACATCGGGTTAGCTTGCCATGGCGTGCCGGGACAGCCAATGTTCAAAGTCTACGCCCGGTCACCTCAATTGGGTAAAACGTGATTTTGGGTGGCCAACTTGCATGATTGGAAATCAACGTGATCGGAGCCAGCCTTGCCTTATTGCTCCTAGCGCAAAGCGATCCAAACCCAGCTACTCAAAGTGCCCAAGCTAGCATCGTGTACAATCGAGCTTGGATTAATGACAACGACGAACCTTGGATTGACGCACCCATAGACCGTAGCGTGAGCGCGAATACGTTAAGGCTTATCCCGAAGATCAACGGCTCTTACCAGATGATTGATTTGGAATGTAGGGGGGTAAAGCAGGATGGAAGCCTATTCCGTTGCCAAACCCACACATCGCCGATCAATCCTTTAATGTCTAGTTTGGCGATGAAAATCAGCCATGACATCAGGTTAGAAAGATCGTTCGCACAATCCCATCAGCACGACTTGAACGTCATTAGCATTCAAATAAGGGTATCGAATTCGGATACTGTAGTCACGTCAGGGCCATGTTGGCCACCAAGGTGCTCCTCCATTCCGCTACCCCCTCCACCTCCACCAAAGTCACCATATTAGTTTTCTCTGATTAGGACGTGGTTTGGATTTCCAATGGAGCATTATGACCGATACCGCGACACCAACCGCTTCCATGTTGATTCATCAGGATAAGGCGGCTGGTCATCGCCTGGACGGTCACGGGTTATCCGCCAGCGTATTGCCCCTCTATTTGCCGTTTTAGGGCAGCTAGAGCATCGAAAGCGTTTGGCGGCATCCGTTAACCATCATCCCAGCGGCGCTTCTCAAAAAGCCACCACAGGGCAACGGCATCGAACCGTTTGACTCGGTTACACCGCAAACACGTAACCTCAATCGTCCGCCGATGAAGGGCGCAATGCTCTAGGTTCCGAAGTTTCCGGTTTAGGTGGTCGTATTCGTCGTCGTTCAGCACACCAGCTTACAGGACGGCGGTTAGCTGCAACTGCACCCCGGCATCGGACAATACCGCCCTTGCCCGCTGTGCCGCCCCTACCGCCTGTCGATAGTGGATCGTGCCGTACCGCTCGGCATCCTCGAACGGCAGCGGACTCCATTCGTCCGAAGGGTAAACTTCGTTGTAAATCGCCTCTGCGGCTGCCCTTAGCTGGGTATCGTGCTGCATGACCAATGCTCCGTTGTTCCAAACAGAATAGAACAAATGGGGAACGATTCGCAACGGGGTAGCGAGATCGAGCGTCAAACAGCCGATAAAGGGGGCGCTCGAAATCAACGTGGTCGCAACCTTACGCTAACAATATGATTACAAGGTCATAGCGAAGGAGCGATCATGGCGGACGAAGCCGTAAACGTGAATGCCGTAGAGTTGGCAACGGACCTGACTATCGCGTGGTTGGGCAACCCGAACACCCGTACCCCTGCCGATGAGGTTCCGGCTTTCCTGGGCAAGATGCACGAAACGGTTTCAGCATTGCTCGGCGGCGGCGGCACCCAAGCCACCGAACAAGTGGCTCCTACCGAATATACCCCGGCCGTATCGGTTCGAAAGTCGCTGGCGTCCAAAGATCACATCATTTCGATGATCGACGGCAAGCCCTACAAGACGCTACGCCGACACCTAGCGACCAACGGCCTGACGCCGGAGGAATATCGGGATCGCTATGGCCTCAAAGCTGATTATCCGATGGTGTCCGAAACCTATTCGGAAAGCCGCCGCGCCATGGCGAAGAAGATTGGTCTTGGTCGTAAGCCCGGTCAGAGTCCGAAGGCAGCGCAATCCGCTAAGGCAGACGCGAAGCCCGCTCGTAAGGGCAAGCCAATATCGGATGCTAAGGCTGCTGCCCAAGCGCATCTGGGTACATCGGGGGAATAACGAAAATGGGGCGGGAGTGACCCGCCCCTATCATTCCAAGTCAACGCATATGGTAGCGTCGATCCTGCCGATCATCGACGCCCTGTACGCTAATGGTATCCACCTCGCTATGATCGGCACGCGGGTCAGGCTGCCCATCTTCGCTAGCTTCGGCATCGATACGATCTACTTCGTCACGATAAGCTTGCCATACGGACCGCCGATCCGAACCCGACTGGCCACCTTGCCCCGTGCGGACTACATCGAAAGCGTGAAGCACTACACCGGAGAGAAAAAGTGCAGCACCGCATATAACCATCGTCAATTGCTGCTGCTGCAAGGCGAGGTTGACGACCCTGCCCCCGAACACTCCTCCCGATACGGAGGTATCAAATACAAAGGTGGCATAGGCGACCAGCAACGCCCCTCCAAGCCACATGATAATACCCAAGGCACGCATAGCCCGTCCCCCAAAAACATTATCAGCGCATGGCGTAGTCAGACACCATCTTAGCCTTTGCGTCCTTCACATTGGCATCGAACCGTTCGATGTGATAATCCTGATTGGGATTCCTCTCCATGCTAAGCATATACAAGGCTCGAAGGGTTTTGATTTTATCAACACACGCACCATCAATCGCAGCCTTGTAACTATCTACAGATAGCTTCTTGGCTTTTGCCTTCGTGTCGAAATCGGAAAGGCACTGATTGGCACCGTCGAAAAACTGATTCAGACTTGGATTGTCGCCAGGATTAGTGATTTGTGCCGTGCCGGGCACTGACAGGCACGCGGCTACGATAGCCACGACAGACTTCCGCATATGGTTATCCCACGTTCGACCGCTCCGGCCCGACAGTCGGGACGGTTAGCCGCGCGCGAACGTAGGAACACGCGCCCTGCGTATTCCCCGAAGGTGTTTTATTCAGCAGGCCGCCCGACCTGTCTGGTCGAGTGCCTACGTTCGCCGCACGGATGCGGGCCGGTCCTCACGGCTAAGATCGGACTGGCATATGCTTCGTATGCGCAGTCGCTACGGGTGTCTAGCAGCTACTATGCCGCTCGCTTTTCCACCCGCTGGATAGCGGCACGGGAAACACCGTATTTGGTCGCCAACACGCCCAAGGAAGCCCCGCTCTTGCGTTCAGCTAGGATATCAGCCTGTTCGGCGGCGGTGAGACTCTGCGGCCTTCCAAGGGTCTTACCTTGGGCTTTTGCTCGACTAAGCCCCGCCTGTGTTCGCTCAATGAGTAGATCGCGCTCGAACTCGGCGACAGCGGCAATCACCTGCATTGTCATGCGACCGGCGGGGGACGTTAGGTCAACACCGCCAAGGGCAAGGCAATGAACACGGATGCCTTCGCCCGCCAAGCGGTCAACGGTCGCTCGAACATCCATGGCATTTCTGCCTAGACGGTCCAGCTTTGTGACGAGCAACACGTCCCCCGCTTCTATTCGGTCGAGCAGCTTGGAGAAGCCCTTGCGCTCCATAGCGGGGACAGAGCCTGACACAGTTTCAACCACGATCCGGCGGGGTTCGACCTTGAAGCCCGCGCCTTCAATCTCCTGAACCTGATTGTCGGTTGATTGGTCAAACTTGGAAACGCGACAGTAAAAAAAAAAGGGCGGTTGGCGGTGTGGAGCGGCGGGCTATACCTTGCGCGGTTGACTTTTACCGATCGACAGCAACGAAGTGCGCAGCATTTCAGGAGCACGGGCATGGAAAAAGACGAACACGCCTACACAGGCCCAAGCGATGACATGATGCCGCGCTCTGAATACATCGCTCACCGAGCGGCGCTAAAGGCCATGCTGCGGATTGCGACAGCTATATCGTTCAATGCCGGAGGTCGCCCTTCGGAAACTGGTCGCCAGTATTGGTCGTCAGTGCTTTTTACCAAGCTGGTCGTATCCTCAATCACCCTTCACAGCATATGCCCCTTCCCCAAGCCTAAGGCCCATTGGGACCTTGCGTCTGTTTCGGGCATCGTAAGAAGCAATGTAGAGCTTTGGCTTTTCTTCCATTGGCTTTGCGTTGAGACAGGTGACGATGACGAATGGTTTTTCCGTATTCGTCTGTTTTGGCTAATGGATAACCGCGCAAGATATAGGTTAGTGACCGACGGTGGTGGTGACCCTAACGATGCGGAGTTCGCAAACCGCCAAAGTGAGATAATCGCCGAACTCAATAATAGTTCAATATTCAATAATCTTTCCGAAAAAAGGAAAGCTGAACTATCGCGCGGCGATAAGCTTCCGTTTATACAGGATGATGTTTTAGAAAGTCTTAGTGTCAATCGTGCGGCCTTTCGCATGACATACCGCCACATGAGTTCATTCGTCCATACTGGTCCTGTATCTGTGTTCCGAATGGCCGAACATAAACGGGGTAACGGCAACGAAAATCCATATGATCGGGCCTACATGGGCTACGGACTGCTACTAGCGACGCAAGTGTTGGCAGCTTGCTCTGATGAAATGATGAAGCTTCATCCGCAGGCTGGGATTGCAACGATAGAGAAGCTAGGTGCTGATGTGATTACTACCTTAGGTGAGTATCGCAACGTTTTCACTTAGTAATTCGGAGTGTTGAATTTACTCAACTCGATCAACGCGACTCCAAAGTCATCGTTATCGTCGTGAAGATTTTCTGTGATGCGTGTTGAAACCGGCCCGTCCCTACCGGTTTCGCCCGACTACCTGCTTTCAACGGGTAGCTGGATTCGGCGCTGGTGTGTGAACTGCCTAACAGTCATGGTATCGAACGGTGCGCCAAGTCTAGTATACCTCACGTCGCCGCTTCGCATCAAGCTCGTCAGCAATTTTACCCCCTGACCACGTCGTAAACCAATATGTTGTGAGAGACGTAAGAGAGCCAAATTGATCATCGCTTAAACCGTATACGGCCGCGATACGCTTTTTGGCGATGTCGTCGACAAACGGGCATGAAATAATGTCTAGGGACATCATAAAGACCTCTGCGTCACGATGCCTATAATGTTTACGTGCTTCGATATGTGACACAGCCTCTTCAATTAAAAAGTTTCGCAAGCCGTTGTATCTTACCTTGTTTTTTAGGTACAAAAGAAGCACGGTAATAGTAAAATATCCTATGCGATACTCAGATTTATAGATACCATCTTCCGACTTCTTTATTTTCAAATGCGAAAGTAAGGAATTTTCATCAAGACAATACTCTTTGCCAATTTCGCCAAGTGCAACTAGAAGATATAGATTTTCTATTTCCTTAAAATCAAGAACCTGATTTTTCTTTAGTTGGTGAACTGCGTTTTCATGAACGTACTTAAAAAACCTGTGCCTGTGCTCAATAGATACAGGAATATTTCTCATAGACTTTGTAATGATAGATACAATGCGCGCAACCCTAATGGAGATATTGACTCTCGGCGCGGAGGCATAAACAAAAAATGCAAATTCAATCATTTCGATCAGGGCGCGAGTTAAAGCCAATTCCGACCTGTTGTCTGCACTAGACGCGACATAGGCGGTAAGTATTTTGTCTATCTTCTTTTCTATCAAAGCAAAGGTGTAGTTTCCTACTTCAATATAAGTCACATTCGATATTTTCAAAATCGTCTTGTATGCAGTTATGAGTGACTTGCTATCAACTCTGCATGTAAAATTCTCAATAGCGGGGCCGTCGTCGCTTCGTACTGTAGCATCGAAATTGCGATTTTGTGAGCCGGGTGTCACAACAATAGAGCTATTAAATAAGTCGGATATTGAATTTTTAGCGACTGTTATCTCGGTTATAATTGGCTTATTGTAAATCTTCGTCTTGTCTGGATTGATTGCAAGTTTGACGTCAACAAGCAAATGACGAAGCTGCTCAACAATTATATCCAAATCTGCGGATTTGTTGTAAAAAATATAGTAGTCATCCACATATCTATATATTTCATAATCTACTCGATGATAAATATTTTTCTTTCTAAGAACTATTTCTAATTTTTGGTCTACGGATTGCAGGATAAGTTCGGCAAATATGCGTGAGAACTCGGGACCTATAACAATACCATTGGTCTCATTTTGATTTAGCGAGCGCATAAGCGCGTCAAATCTACCGCTAAATGTAGAATTAGAGGTGGTGATGCCGTCTTTGACCGCCTGATTGCCATGGATAGCCCAAGCCAAAGAGTGGGTGTATATACTATCAAAACACTTGCTTATATCAGATTTGGCCATGGCATCGTAACGCTTTTCAGCGCGGTGATACTGAAAAGATTCAAAAAACTTGAATATGTTACTATAAGTTTCATAGCAAAAGTATGAACCTAACTGGTCATACTCCTTGTTGCGTTCTTCTACTTGCCCATTTTGAGCCGCAAGTAGGCGGTCGTGCATCCTGTCTTTAAAGTTCGAATATCGAGCCACGGCCGTAGGTTTTCGAATAGAGTATGGGCTTCGATTGGCATAATACGTTATGATGGAGGAGTGTTCGTTGTAGAACTCCGCGACTGCTAACTGATTTAATGGATGAGGTACTGTAAGTCTTCTAGATTCCTTTTCTTTATGACAAATCTCAAACTGGAAAGGAATGGTTACCATGTGGGTTTCCATTCTCAACGAGCGTATTTGCTTTTGCTTGCCGAACTCGTTGTGGCTGCTAATAGAAATACGTTCTGTTTCAGCAACGCCAGTCAACATTCTGATGAAAATATCGAGGCTATCATCGGGTGAAGTCCATCTTATGACGCCAGAATCAAGCCTAACGTCATACTTTATAAGTAGTTTGCATAAATGACGGTTGCTAAAGGATGCTGGAACTTCAAAAGGCAGTGTATCTGACAAGATCGGCCGCTGAACCCTATTGGAAAGGCGTTTCCCCTTACGACTCATAGCGCCACGCCTTTACAATATTAGAGAATTCCATTGTATTGTATCGATAAAACGGCTTTTGCTCAAAGCCTCTGCGAAAGGAGTAGGCTAGTATGCGGTCTTGCAGGCTGGCGCTACATATTGATTGGACCTTATGACGGAGATAGGCGTCTAATCCATTCAGTTTTCCAAGTTTTGTTAGTTCGGAGTTATTATAGTATATTCCTGTAAACGCGAACCCTTTGTTGTTGACCAGTCTCGTGTTGCCAGTGAGGTATTTAATTCTCGCAACCAGCAGGCGTTCTGCCTTACGCTGGTTTATAGGCGTAGTTCTACTGTATGATTGAAAACATCGATCTATCCGCATCCGATAACGGTCCATTTTTTTATTAGACATTTCCAATTCGCAGCAGCCGCCTGCCCAGGTGAATTCATATCCAAGATATTCAAAATGGAATGACGACGATTGTGGTGCAGGTCCGCATTTTGTCTTTTGTTCATTTATCGATAACCCGCGAGCCTCAATTTCCGATTTCATAAGGGAAAGATAAGTCGAATTGTCGGTCATCGCTGTCGGTGAGAAAATGGCCAATATGTCGTCAACGTAGCGCGCGTAGAACGTAAGGCCCTCAATCTGTTTTATACGGCTGTCGACGCCTCGCATGTACAGTTCTGATAGATAGGCGCTTATTCCTACACCCCGAGGAATCCCTTTCCTATTACCCGAGAGTTCGCCGTAGCACTTTAATATCGATTTTATATGATGCTTTGAGGTGAGGCTTAGTAACTGGTCTTTATCAATATCAAATATAAGCTCTTGCCTATCAATGCTTTCATAAAAAGAAGTGATATCTGTGCGAACAACGTATAGATTAAAGTCGGTCGATAAGACGTCTTTAACCTGCCTCACAATGGCACGACGGTCACCTGGTTTAAGATGGTAAAGTCGGGATAGATTTCTCTGCAACTGCTTGCTTATGAAATATGTGGCGGACTCATCCGCTATTGGAAAAAGAGGCATCTCATTTGGGCCGGTTGCCGTTTCTAGAGAAACCCGAAATCCTCTCGACGTTGCCAAGGCGGCAATCTGTTCAATTTCAAATGCTAACCGTGTCTCGCGGGTCTCTCTTGCATCCCGAAGGTCGTCATAGAGCGGTTGTAGCACTCGCTGTAGCTCTTCATCGCTGACGTGTTGATGGTTGCGACGGCAATCTCGAATTCGCGCGGTCGCAGCAGTTATCCTGGCGCTCGCATCGGTAAGAGTGGGAAAGTACCGCTGATCCAGATTTCTGCCCCGGCGGTTCTCTTCGTCATATATTCTACGAAAATTCGTTGAAGAGAATGTTTGGTCTAGCATCCCGTGCCATCGCTCCTAAGTCACGGAATCGATTATCAAGGGAATGCGAGAAAACGCAATCAGTCAGTATGTTGGCTGCTATGTGGGTTGGGGGATCGGGGCATGCCAAAATAGCATGAAAAAGCAACATGTCGTACCACGGCGCTGGCGGAAGAGGTGGGTGCCAAACCTTTGGAAGGGTGGGACGTCCTAGTTTGCCATATCCGTTCTATATCGACTTCCTGCCGTTTGCCGTCAGGCCGTGTGTAATTTTGGTGTAATCGATCCGGGAAAATGGGGGTAAAAGCGGGTATTCCCGGCCCCCCCCATTCACCACAGAAGAGCGCTAAGAGCATGTATCTAGGTCGAAAAGGGCACTTAAGGGCATGTGCCCGGCATCGACTTAAAATCGGCTTCCTATGGAGTGCGGGTTCGAGTCCCGCCGTCCGCACCATCGGGTTGGCGGCCGCGCTGATGGCGACGACCGCCTGCGAGCGCCATGCCGATCATGGGGCGGTGGTCGTCAGCACCGTCCAATCCACCAACCCTTCCGCCCGGTCCGGCGGAGGACTGCTCCCCGCCGATGACGACACGTCGCGCCGCGTGCTGCGCGATGCGCTGGCGCAGGGGTTGGTGCGTTTCGACGCCAATGGCCAGATCGAGCCGGGGCTGGCCGAACGCTGGATCGTCATCGACGAGGGCGGCAGCTTCATCTTCCGCCTGCGCGAGGCCAAGTGGAATGACGGCTCACCCGTCACCGCCGAGCAGGTCGTGCCGATCCTGCGGCGCCTGGTCTCGCCCCATTCAGGCAACCCGCTGGCCCCCTTCCTGACGGCGATCGACGAGATCGTGGTGATGACGCCGCAGGTCATCGAAATCCGCCTGTCGCGCCCCCGCCCCGACCTTTTGAAGCTGTTCGCCCAGCCCGAAATGGCGATCGTCGACCGGGGGCGTCGGGGCACCGGGCCCTTCCGCATCATCCGGGCGGGGCCGCCCCCGCTGCTACGCCCCATCCCCGATCCCCGTCGTATCGAGCCCGAGGACGATGCCACGCCCGCGCCGGAGGAGGATGTCCGCCTGATCGCCGAGACACCGGCACGCGCCATCCTGCGTTTTGCGGGCGGCCGGTCCGACCTGTTGCTCGGCGGTCGGTTCGAGACATGGCCGCTGCTCGACGCCGTCCGGATCAACCAGGCCGCCATCCGGGTCGATCCGGCGGCCGGTCTTTTCGGGCTGAGTATCGTCCGTCGCGACGGCTTCCTGGCGGACCCGGCCAATCGCCAGGCGCTGTCGGCCGCATTCGACCGGGCTACCATGCTGGCGGCGGTCGCCCCCAATTGGGAAGCCGCCGACCGCCTGCTGCCCGACACGCTCGACTCGGACGCCCCGCCGCAAATTCCCGGCTGGGCGCTACTCAATCTGGACGAGCGGCGCAGCGGGGCGCGGGCTCGGGTCGCCGCCTGGGGTCAGCCGGTGCGGCTGCGCATTGCCTTGCCGCAGGGGCCGGGCGCGAACCTGCTCTATGGCCAGATCGGTGCGACATTGCTGGCGATCGGCATCACGCCCGAACGGGTGGCGCTCGATGATCCGGCCGACCTCCGCCTGATCGATGCGGTCGCCCCCTATGACAGCGCGCGCTGGTATCTCGCGACCGCCTGCGCGCCCTGTGGAGAGGCGGCGATGGCGGCGATCGAGCAGGCACGGCTGGCCCCGACGCTGGCGGAACGCGGATCGGCGATCGCGGCGGCGGATGCGGCGATCAATGCCGACACGCCCTTCATCCCCTTGGCCCGCCCGCTGCGCTGGTCGCTCACCACGCCCCGGTTGCGGCAATTCCAGACCAACAGCCGCGCGTGGCATCCATTGAACCGATTGCGCGCCATCACCAATTGAACGGCATGGCCAACACGTCCCGCATCGACCCCACGGCATTCGACGCTCTGCCGCTCGACAAGAGCATTGCCGCCAGCCGCCAGCGGATCGAGGCGATGGAGCGCCTGTTGGAGCGTGTCGTCGTGCTGCCTGGCCTCAACCGCCCGATCGGGCTCGACGTGATACTAGGTCTGGTCCCGATCGTCGGTGACATCGCCGCCGCGGCACTGGGCAGCTACATCATCTGGGAAGCGCGCAATCTGGGGCTGTCCAAATTCCAGATGGCACGGATGATGGGCAATGTCGGCTTCGACGCGCTGTTGGGCTTCGTGCCGCTGATCGGCGACGCCGCCGATGTGTTGTTCCGGTCGAACACGCGCAACCTGCGGATCATCCGCAAGCATCTGGACAAGCATCACCCCGCCAGCGTGGTGCTGGAGGGGTAAGCGCGGTCAGCGGCTGCCCCGCCAGATCTTCAGCGGCGCGTTGGGCGACAATCCGCCCTGATGCGCCGGACAGCGGGCGGGGCGGAATGCCTTGTTCAGGCAGATCCAGATTTCGTCCAACCAGCCTTCGCGCGTGGCGGTCACGCGCATCATGTCGGCGGTCATCCCCCGATTGGCGGCGGCAAAGGCGGTCGCCAGATCACCTGCGGTCAGGCTATTCCGACGCGACAGCCCGTCCATATTCGGGAAGCGCAGCCCGTAATATAGCGCGTTCGACCGCTGGAAATAGCGGGCCGGGCTATATCCGCTCATGCAGGTGCCGTGCTTGGCCCATTCATGCTGCATCAGTTGCGCCGAGGGGGTGGCGCAGATATGGCGGCGGACGACCGCCTGGGGGATGATCGCGGTCGGGCGGCAATATTGCGGCCAGTCCTTGTCCACGCCATCGGGCCACAGCCCGTGCAGGGTAAAGCCGAAGCGGTTGGCGCCGCCGCACTGGAAGCTGCTATTCCCCTTGGGGTCGCGGCAATATTGCGGACTCCAGGTGATGGCCAGCGTGTAGCCGCCGATCGGCAGCACGCGGGTCGGCTGGTTCTGGCTGGGCAGGTCGGGGCGGATGGATTGGGCCCCGCGCGGTGCGGTGCATTGCAGCGTCTGCGCCGACAGCAGCTGCGGCGCGGCCAACAGCGCCATACCGATGATTACGTGTTTCATGCTTCGCTTACCTCCGCCATCGCGCGATACCAAGCCAGGGCATTGGGCCGCATCAGCATCACGACCGCGACCAGCGACGTCGCCGCCTGCACCGCCGTCAGCACGCCGAACGCACCCTCGGCCAGCGCACCGACCGACACCTGATAGAGAAAACCAAGCAGGTTCAGGATCGTCAGTACGACCAGCAGTCCCAGCCCGACCCGGCTGGCCATGCGAGTGGTCAGCAGCGTGCCGAGCAGGAACAGCCCGATCAGCAGGCCATTGGCGATGATCGCGATCGCCACCCCGGCCTGGGCGACCGTGTCGGCCCAGCCGATGACTGCCAGCACCACCAGCAACAGGATGGCAAACAACGAAAGCCGCTCGCCCAATATCACCGACTTCGGTCGCACGATCTTCCCCTTCCAAGCCCGCCTCAGGCGGCGGCGAAATCCAGTCCGATATCGGCTGCCGGGGCCGATTGGGTCAAGCGACCCACGCTGACATAGGTGACGCCCGATTCCGCAATGGCGCGGATGGTGTCGAGACGCACGCCGCCCGACGCCTCGGTCGGCACCCGGCCCGCGACCAGCGCGACGCCCTCGGCCAGCTGCGCCGGGTTCATATTGTCGAGCAACAAATGGGTCGCTCCCGCCGTCAGCGCCGGTTCGATCTGGTCGAGCGCATCGACCTCGACGATGATCCGCGCAATCCCCGCCTTTCGCGCCGCCGTGACCGCCGGTCCGATGCCGCCCGCGACCGCGACGTGATTGTCCTTGATCATCGCCGCATCCCACAGGCCCATGCGATGATTCTGCGCGCCGCCCATACGGGTGGCGTATTTCTCCAGAAGGCGAAGGCCCGGAATGGTCTTGCGCGTGTCGAGCAGCGTCGCCCCGGTGCCCTGGATCGCCGCGACATAAGCCGCCGTCATCGTCGCGATGCCCGACAGATGCTGGACGGTGTTCAGCGCGGACCGTTCGGCGGTCAGCATCGCGCGGGCCTTGCCGGACAGGCGGAGCAGATCGGTGCCCGCCGGAACGCTGGTGCCATCCTCGACCAGCCGCTCGATGACGACATCGGCGTCGAGGTGGCGGAAGAACGCTTCGGCGATGGGCAACCCGGCGACGGTAATCGCATCGCGGCTGGCCATGGTGCCGATGAACCGCGCCTCCGCCGGGATCACCGCCGCCGAGGTGATGTCGCCGCCGGGCCCCAGATCCTCGGCCAGTGTCGCCTGGACGAAACTGTCGAGGTCGAACCCGTCGATCACGCTTTCCGTCACGAACGCGGGCCCAGATCGCCCTTGCCGACCGTGCCGCTGGCGAGCGTCAGCATCGCGTCCAGGCTCTTCTTGGCCTGAAGCCGCAGCCCTTCCTCGATCTCGACGCGCGGGGTCAGGTCGCGCAGCGCAAGGTACAGCTTCTCCATGGTGTTGAGCGCCATGTAGGGGCAGATATTGCAGTTGCAGTTGCCGTCCGCGCCCGGCGCGCCGATGAAGGTCTTGCCCGGCATCGCCTTTTGCATCTGGTGGATGATGTGCGGCTCTGTCGCGACGATCAGCGTGTCGCTGGTCACGGTCTGTGCGAACTCCAGGATGCCGCGCGTCGAGCCGACATAATCGGCATGGTCCAGGATCACGGCGGGGCATTCGGGGTGCGCGGCGATCGGCGCGTCGGGGTGCTGGGCGCGCAGCTTCAGCAGTTCGGTTTCGCTGAACGCCTCGTGCACGATACAGACGCCCGGCCACAGCAGCATGTCGCGGCCGGTCTTGCGCGCCAGATAGCCGCCCAGATTGCGGTCGGGGCCAAAGATGATCTTCTGCGCGGGGTCGATCTGCGCCAGGATCTGTTCGGCCGAGGAGGACGTCACGATGATGTCGGACAGCGCCTTCACCTCGGTCGAGCAGTTGATATAGGTCAGCGCGATGTGATCCGGGTGCTGCGCCCGGAACTCGGCGAACTGTTCGGGTGGGCAGCTATCCTCCAGGCTGCACCCGGCGGCCATGTCGGGCAGCACGACGATCTTGTCGGGCGACAGGATCTTGGCCGTCTCCGCCATGAAGCGCACGCCGCAAAAGGCGATGACGTCGGCGTCGGTCGCCTGCGCCTTGCGGCTGAGGTCCAGGCTGTCGCCGACGAAATCGGCCAGGTCCTGAATCTCGGGCTTCTGATAATAATGGGCGAGGATGACGGCGTTGCGCTCCTTGCGGAGCCGGTCGATCTCGGCGCGCAGGTCGAGGCCCGTCAGATTCGTCTGGATGGTCATGGCATTCCCCCTAGGCGCATGGGCTCGCGCCGACAATTGGCCACGTCAGCCGCTATTGCCAAGAACCTCTTGCAGGTTGCGCGTCGTGTCCCAGCGTTCGTCACCCGCCGCTTCGTCGGAGAAACGGACCTTGACGCTGCCCTCCACCCCTGCCGCGCGCAGCGGCATGGCGAAGCTGCGCTCGACCGCACGCCGCGTCGCATCGCGGGCCAGCTTCATCGGCGCCGGCGCACGGGCCTGTCGCATCAGCTCGACCTGTCCCGCCGTGCGATTGGCGGCGTCGAGCCGCTGCTCGGCGTCGGTGAAGGTGGTCAGCAGGCCGCCCGATCCATATTCGCGGATCGCCGACAGATCGACCTGCGGCCCGTCGATCTCAACGGGGGGCAGCGTCACCGACAGGACATGGGCATTCGCATCCCAGCGCACATCCTGCTGGCGCAGCTTGCCCAGATCGACCTCGTAACGGACCATGCCCGGCATGATCAGCGTCCGCTCGGTCGAAAAGCCGAGCTGCGACTGGCGCGAGGTCACGACGGCGACGTACCGCGCCGCGAAGGCCGACAGCCGGTTCTGTTCGCGCAGGCCGTCCAGGCTGGCGCGGGCGATGGTGGTCGGATCGGGGGTAAGCCGATCCTCGACATAACGCTGGACACCCCACACCATGATCAGTCCGGCCAGCACCAGCAGGAGCACTACCCCCGCCACCTTGGTCAGGAACAGGCCGACCCCGCCGCGCGGCCGTGACGGCGGCTCCGGCGTGTCGGCAGGCGGCGTCACGCGCTGATCCATGATGCTCCTTCCTCGCGAACCAGCCCGCGATTTCGCAGGTCATAAAGATGCGCCAGCACCGATCGTTCCGCCGCCGGAATCAGTTTGGGGTTCAGGCCGACATACATGCGGGCGGTCATCGCCGCGATCGGCAACCTCTCTTCCGCCGCCAGCAGGCGCAGGATTTGCCCCTCCCGCTGCTTGCGATGGCCCAGCATCCCGCGCACCAGCCGCTGCGGATTCTCGACCGCCTCGCCATGCCCCGGGTAATAGACCCGGTCGTCGCGCTCCATCAATTTTTCCAGGCTGGCCATATAAGCGCTCATGTCGCCATCGGGCGGCGACACGATGCTGGTCGACCAGCCCATGACGTGATCGCCCGAAAACAGCGCCCTGGTCTCGGGCAGCGCAAAGGCGAGATGGTTGGAGGTGTGGCCCGGCGTCGCGATGGCGTTCAGCGTCCAGCCGTCGCCGCACACCCCCTCGCCCTCCGCCAGGACCCGGTCCGGCGCATAGTCGCGGTCGAACGCGGCGTCGGACTGGCCACCCTGATAGTCGGCGGCGAACGGGGCCGCCCCGACGATCGGGGCGCCGGTCAGGTGGGCAAGCGCGCGGCTGGCCGGGCTGTGGTCGCGATGATGATGGGTGATCAGGATCGCCACCACCGGCCGCCCGGCGATCGCGTGGGTCAGTGCGTCCAGATGCGCGGGATCGTCCGGCCCCGGATCGATGACCGCCACGTCGCGGTCGCCCACGACATGACTTTGCGTGCCCGTATAGGTGAAGGGCGACGGATTGGGGGCGAGCACGCGGGTGACCAGCGGCTCAAGCAGGATCGGAATGCCGGTCGGGTGCTCAGCCATTCCCGACCATGTGGGCAAGCGGCGGACAAAGGGCAACCCCTGTCCCCGTCGGACGGGCACAGAGGTCGAGTTGGGGTAAAGTCGTGGTCCGGTCAGTCGCGATCGCGGTTCGCCATGTCGGCCTTCAACTCGGCCGTTGCCTCGTTCAGGCCGTTCAGTGCGTCGCGCCGGGCGTCCTCGGACAGGTTGCGGTCGCGGATGATCGAGGCGCGGGCACTCTCGATGCTGGCGAGCGCGATCTGCATGCTCACCTGCGCCGTGCGCTGGGCATGGACGGCGGCGAGCGAGGCCTGACGAGCATCCCGCTCGATCCGGTCGGTGCAGATGATCGTCACCTGCCGCCGGGTCTTGCCGTCGACCGTCATATAGCTGGTGCGGGTATCGCTGTTGCCGGTACCACAGGCACGCGCCTGAACCATGGGGATCGGGGGCATGGGCACCATCGGGACCATGCCATTGTCGCCGACGAACTTGACCTTATGCCCGTTGCGCAGCGTCACGACGCGGACACGGGGCGCGGCGGGTTCCTGCGGCGCGGCGGGAACCTTGGCGGCCTGGGGAGTCGCAGGTGCAGCGGGAACGGCGGGCACCTCCGGAACCGTCGCAGCGATCGCGACCACGGGTTTTGCAGGGACAGCCGGAGCCACAGGTACGGACGGCGCGGCAGGCGCTTCGGGCGCCTCCGGCGTGGTCTGGACGACGGCGGGCAGGACCGCGACCGTGCTGGTCAGGTCGACGCCCAGCGTCCGCTCGACCTTCTTGGTCAGCGCCGCCGCCGCCGGCGTGCCCGAGGCAGTCGCCCCCAGCCCGGCCAGGACCAGCAGCGACACGGTGGCCCCGCCCATCGCCAGCTGGCGACGCGATTTCGGAGAAGTGGTCAACATCTTCAGCCTCCCTTTCAGGTCATCGATGGTGTGGAGGTGACAGGCGCCCGACAGTGCGCGGCCATGCGCGGCCTTCACGATGGCGCAGGCATAGACATGCCGGTCGGCACGGCTGCGCCCCTTCAGGACGCGAGCGTCGTTGGCCAGCTCCTGATCGGCACGAAAAGCGTGGAAGGCCCGCCACGCCAGCGGGTTGAACCAGTGGAGCGCCAGCACGGCGAGCGCGACCCAGTTGGCGATCAGGTCGCCGCGGGCATGGTGGCCCAGCTCGTGCGCCAGCGCCAGATCGCGCTCATCGGCGTCGTAACGCTCGGCGAAATCGCGCGGGAAAGCGACGTAGCGGTGCCAAATGCCGAAGGCGAGCGGGCCCGGTGCGCCGTCGCTGGCGACCACACGCACGCCCTCCACAGCCTCCAGCGGCTCGGCATCGGCCAGCAACCGCGCGCGGAAGCGCCAGTGGCGAAAGAGCTGGAAGCCCAGGAAACCCGCCGCCCCGATGATCCAGAACAGTGCAACACCCTGCTCCACCCTCTGCCATATGCCGGGCGCATCCACCGTGGCGGGAATCTGCGCGGTCATGGGCAGCACGACAAAGGTCGCGAAGCGCTCGCTCGCGGCGGCCAGCGGCGGGGTCGCCTGCTCGGACAGTCCGCGCGGCAGCGGCGGCAGGAGCAGGCGAAGCAGCGGCAAGACCCAGAGCGCATAGGCGATCTGCGGCCCGAAGGCCTGGCGGACATGGCGGCGGGCCAGCAGGACCAGCGCCATCAGGAGAGTGGATGCGATCATCGCCTCCACCGCCCAGCCGAGTTGCGCGCCGCTCATGCCTTCAGGTCCTTGAGCAGCGCCTCGATCTCGGAAATGTCCTGTGCGGTCAGCTCGTCCCGCTCTGCCAGATGCGCGACCAGCGGGGTCAGGCGACCGCCGAACAGCCGGTCGATCAGGCGGCGGGATTCACCCACGACATAATCGTCGCGCGCGACCAGCGGGCGATACAGATAGCGCCGCCCCTGCTCCTCATGCGCGATGGCGCTCTTGGCAAGCAGGCGGCCGAGCAGCGTCTTGACGGTGTTGGTGCTCCAGCCGCGTTCGGGGTCGACCCGCTCCGCGACATCCTGCGCGGTCAGCGGAGCCTCCTCCCACAGGACCTCCATCACGGCATGTTCGGCATCGCTGATACGCTCGGCCATCGACTCGCCCTCTTATTGACTACAAGCGTAATCCTATTCCGATTACAGGCGTAGTCAATAGGGTCGATCCATTCCTCCCCTGCAAGGGGAGCTGGCAATCCGCAGGACTGACGGAGAGGTATCACGGCCAGCGGGGACACCCCTCCACCACCGCTTCGCGGTGGTCCCCCTTCCCTTGCAGGGGAGGAATAAAAAGGGGGCCGGATCGTAATCCAGCCCCCTTTCCGATCTTACGATCGTCGACCTATCACGCGGTCTTCACGTCCTGGACGAGCTCGGCCAGTTCGCCGCTTTCGTACATCTCCATCATGATGTCCGAACCGCCGACGAATTCGCCCTTCACATAAAGCTGCGGAATGGTGGGCCAGTCCGAATAGGCCTTGATGCCCTGGCGGATGCCCTGGTCCTGGAGCACGTCGACGCTCTCGAACGGCACGTCCAGATGGTTCAGGATCGCCACCGCACGGCTGGAGAAGCCGCATTGCGGAAAGAGCGGCGTGCCCTTCATGAACAGCAGGACGGCATTGTCCTTCACCAGCGCATCGATCCGCGCATTCGTATCGTCGGTCATATCATTCATCCTTGAGGGAATGGGATCAGGCGGCCGGAACCGCCGTGGTCAGTTGCAGCGCATGGAGTTCGCCCCCCATGCGTCCGCCCAGCGCGGCATAGACGGCGCGGGTGCGTGCGACCCGGCTCATGCCCGCAAAGCTGGCGGCTACGACATGCGCGGCATAATGGTCGCCGTCCCCGGCAAGGTCGGTGATCTGGACCTCGGCATCGGGAATGGCGGTACGGATCATCGTGGCGATGTCATCGGCGGCCATCGGCATGGTCAGCGGCTCTCCATCAGCTGGCGACGCGCCTCGACCAGCTGCTCGTCCAGCGCGCGGCGGACCTCGACCTCGTCGACGTCGATTCCGGCGGCGGTCAGGTCGCCCAGCAGCTTGCGGATGACGTCCTCATCGCCCGCTTCCTCGAAATCGGCCTGTACGACCGCCTTGGCATAGGCATCGGTTTCGGCGGGAGTCAGCTTCATCCGCTCGGCCGCCCATTGCGCGACCAGCCGGTTGCGCCGCGCCGTGATGCGGAACATCATGTCCTGATCGGCCACGAACTTGGCCTCGAAGCCCTTCCTGCGATCGTCGAAACTGTCCATCGGTTCGCCATCCCCCAGCCCTGTGGGCCATCCAAACATAACGTCCGAGATAGGGGGCGTCGCGTCCGCGTGCAACCGATGCGCCGATCAGGTGTTGCACGGCGCGCCGAAGGATCGTTGCGCAGGGGAAACAATGGGAACCAGGTCTTGGACGATGCGTAGTGTAATTATAACGAAACGGGATAAACCCCCGGAAAACGGGGATATCACCGGCAACTTAGGAGAGCATCGTGACCCATTCCCACGTCATGCCACCCGACCGCCGCGACAATCCGATGCTGGGCATCATCAACGGCTTGATCGGTTCGCTTGCCCTATGGGCGCTGATCGCCGGGGTCATCGTCGCCGCGTCCTGACGGTTTTGTCAGGACGCCAGCACCAGGCTTCGTCAGGCGGTTCCCACGGTGGCGGCGTCCAGGCGCTGACGACCCGCGATCCAGGGGCGCCCCTCGGCCATCTGCCCTTCAAAGCTGCCGATCGCTTCGTCGCGCGCCAGCGTCAGGCCGACTTCGTCGAGCCCCTTCATCAGGCATTCACGGCGAAACGGATCGAGTTCGAACGCAAAGCGGTCCTGGAACGGGGTGGTGACGGTCATCGTCTCCAGATCGACCGTGATCGGCTGGTCCTTCGCCACCTCGACCAACCGGTCCACGGCGTCCTGCGGCAGGACGACCGGGACGATCCCGTTCTTGAAGGCGTTGCCCGAAAAGATATCGGAAAAGCTCGGCGCGATCACCGCCTGGATGCCCATGTCCGCCAAGGCCCAGGCCGCATGCTCGCGGCTCGACCCACAACCGAAATTGTCGCCAGCGATCAGGATCGGCGCGCCCGCATAGCGCGGATCATCGAAGATATTGTCCGGTTGCGCGCGCACCGTCTCGAACGCGCCGCGCCCCAGCCCGGCGCGGGTGATCGTCTTCAGCCAGTGTGCCGGGATGATGACATCCGTATCGATATTCTTGGCGCCCCATGGATAGGCAGTGCCGGAGACGGTCGTAACCGGGTTCATTCCATCATCCCTGTATTCGAAACCCGCGCGTTCAGCCCGCGCGCTGCGGACGCTGCTCGGCCACGGCGGGGCGTGACGCGATGCCTGCGGCATAGGCCGCCGCGCCGCAGAGAACGGCGCCGGTGACGAGCATGACCAATACGTGCTTCATGATGCGTATCCCCTATCGTCCCTGTCAGATGCCTTCACGATCGAAATCGTGGCTCTTCAACTCTCTAACATCGAAAAGGCGCCCGGTCACCGCAGCGGCGGCGGCCATGGCGGGGGACAGCAGATGGGTGCGCGCACCGGGGCCCTGGCGACCGACGAAATTGCGGTTCGAGGTCGAGGCACAGCGTTCGCCCGCGGGCACCTTATCCGGGTTCATCGCCAGGCACATCGAACAGCCCGGCTCGCGCCATTCAAAGCCCGCCTGCACGAAGATGCGGTCCAGCCCCTCTTCTTCGGCCTGACGCTTGACCAGCCCCGAGCCCGGAACGACCAGCGCACGGACGCCGTCCGCCACCTTGCGGTCGCGCGCCACGGCGGCGGCGGCGCGCAGGTCCTCGATACGGCTGTTGGTGCAGCTGCCGATAAAGACATGCTGGATGGGCACGTCCTGCATCGCGGTGCCCGGGGTCAGCCCCATATAGTCCAGAGACTTGCGCGCCGCTTCGCGCTTCGACGGATCGGCGAAGCTGTCGGGATCGGGCACGACGCCGGTGATCGGCACCACGTCCTCGGGGCTGGTGCCCCAGGTCAGATTCGGTGCGATGTCGGCGGCGTCGAGAGTCACGACCTTGTCGTAGACCGCGCCCGGATCGGTCGGCAGCGTCCGCCACCAGGCAACCGCCTTGTCCCAATCCGCGCCCTTGGGGGCCATCGGACGCCCCTTCAGATAGGCGAAGGTCGTCTCGTCCGGCGCGATCAGGCCGGCGCGTGCGCCGCCCTCGATCGACATGTTGGCGATGGTCAGGCGACCTTCGATCGACAGGTTGCGGATGACGCTGCCGGTGAATTCGATGACGTGGCCTGTCCCGCCCGCCGCACCGATCTTGCCGATGATCGCCAGCACCACGTCCTTGGCCGACACGCCGTGACCCAGCACGCCGTCGACGCGCACTTCCATAGTCTTGGACGGCGAAAGCAGCAAAGTCTGGGTCGCCAGCACATGCTCCACCTCCGACGTGCCGATGCCGAAGGCCAGCGCGCCCAGCGCGCCATGCGCCGAGGTATGGCTGTCGCCGCAGACCAGCGTCGTGCCCGGCAGCGTAAAGCCCTGTTCCGGCCCGACGACATGGACGATGCCCTGCGCCGCCGCCGTCGCGTCGATATAGTCGACGCCGAACTCGGCGGTGTTGCGGCGAAGCGCGTCCAACTGCTGCGCGCTTTCCGGGTCGGCGATGGGCAGGAGGTTGCCGTTCGCGTCCTTGCGCGGCGTCGTCGGCAGGTTGTGATCGGGCACCGCCAGCGTCAGTTCGGGACGGCGCACCTTGCGCCCGGCGGCGCGTAGCCCCTCGAACGCCTGCGGGCTCGTCACCTCGTGCACGAGGTGACGGTCGATATAGATGAGGCAGGTGCCATCGGGCCGCCGTTCGACAACGTGCGCGGCCCAGATCTTCTCGTACAGAGTCTGGGGTCGTTGGGCCATGATGCGGGCGCTGTTATCCGAAAAGATGCGCAACGCAAAGGTGTGGCGCAATGTTATTTCTTTAGGATGGCGAATTTGTCATGCAGCGAAGGCCACGCCCCTCCCATCACCTCTGGGCGCGAAAATCCGCCGTTACGCCGCCACATTCGGCCAGCTCGACCTCATGATCCGGGTCCCGCCACGTCTCGGCCAAGGCCTGCGCTTCCCAGTCCAGCACCGCCGGATGAGCCAGTACCGTCTCGACCCAGGCTGCCGCCACCGCACCGACATCGATGCCGTAGGTCCGCACCCGGAACGCGACCGGTGCGTAGAAGGCATCGACCGCCGAGAACCGATCGCCCGCCAGCCAAGGCCCACCGAATTGCGACAGCCCCTCGCCCCATAATTCCGCCAGCCGTGCGACATCGCGCTCCAGCCGGGGTGACGCTGGCTTGGCGTCCACCCGCACCCCGATATTCATCGTCCGCTCGGCCCGCAGCGCGCCGAAGCCGCCATGCATTTCCGCCACCGCGCACATCGCCCAGACCCGCGCCGCTTCGTCCTCGGGCCAGACACCCGGATGCCGTTCGGCCAGATACAGCGTGATGCCCAACGAATCCCAAACGGTCCGCTCGCCATCGATCAGCACCGGCACCTGCCCCGTCGGCGAAAAGGCGCGGAACGCCTCGTAATTCTCCGTCGCCGCAAACGGCTCGATCCGGTCGGCAAAGCCGATCCCCAACGCCTTCATCAGCAACCAGGGGCGCAGCGACCAGCTGGAATAATTCCGGTTCGCGGTGACGAGGGTATAGGCCATTAGCGGTCGAACTTCGCCGTGGTCTTCGCCGCCACCTCATCGGCGGTGACACCCGGCGCGCATTCGATCAGGCGGAAGGCGCTGTCGTGATCGGGGCGCTGGAACACCGCCAGATCGGTGACGATCATGTCGACGACGTTGCGCCCGGTCAGCGGCAGGGTGCATTCGGGGATAAATTTGGGGCTGCCGTCCTTGGCGTTATGCTCCATGACGACGATGATCTTCTTGACGCCCGCGACCAGATCCATCGCACCGCCCATGCCCTTGATCATCTTGCCGGGAATCATCCAGTTGGCGATGTCGCCGCCCTCGGACACCTCCATCGCGCCCAGCACGGTCAAGTCGATATGCCCGCCCCGGATCATCGCGAAGCTGTCGGCCGACGAGAAATAGACCGAGTGCGGCAGTTCGCTGATCGTCTGCTTGCCCGCATTGATCAGGTCGGGATCGACCTCGTCGTCATAAGGGAACGGCCCGATGCCCAGCATCCCGTTTTCGGATTGCAGCGTGACCTCGACCCCTTGCGGGATATGGTTGGCCACCAGCGTCGGGATGCCGATGCCGAGATTGACGTAGAAACCGTCCTTCAGTTCCTTGGCCGCACGGGCGGCCATTTCGTCGCGGGTCCAGGCCATCACTGCTCTCCTGTCGGGTGCCACCGCCGGTCGGCGGGGAAGATGTCGTCCGCGCTGCCCTTCAGCGCCTTGCCGTAAACGGGGTTCGGGAAGACGAACCAGCCGCGCCCCCAAAGGGCCGCGACGCGCGAGCCATCGGCCCGGACACGCCGCTCCGCCACCGGGGCAGATGCGTTGAACAACTCGCTGAAATCGCCCAGCTGATCGCCGCCCATGGCGATCACGCAGTAACGCTGTGCAATCTGCCAGCGACGCGGGTCCTTGTTGTCCCCGCTGCCCGTGTCGGGGCGCACGAACAGCGTGTCGCCATGCACCGCCGGGCCAAGCCCCGCCGCGTCGATCACGCGCGCCGCACCCGCCGGATCGTCGCGGTTGGTGTTGAAGATCACGGTTACGCCCATGGTCCGCAGATCGGCGATCGCCGCCGCCGCGCCGGGCGTGGGCAGGACGGCATGGCCATCGCTCTGCTCCCAGGCGCGCCAGCGGGTGTTGAAATCGCGACCCGAACGGCCGTTCAAATCGTCATATTCGAAGCCGAGATTTTGCAGGACCGTCTCGTCCACATCGAAGACGGCGGCGGGTCGCTTGCCCGCGCATGGCACGAAGCGCGGGTTTTCGAGGCTCGCGCCCTGCGCCAGCACGACGCTGTCGGCCTGCGGGCGGCGGATGCGGTCGGCGGCATAGGTGACGAGGGCGTTCCACGCCTGACGCGAGATCGCATCGGCTTCGGCCGAGCCGTAGAGATATTGCATCCCTGCGAGTTTGGGGTTGGTTGCGAGTGGTGGGGGTGCGGCGCTGTTGTTGCCGACGGCGACGACGCAGCCGGATAGGGCAAGGGCGGCGGCGAGTGCGGCGCCTAGCCTCAGACCGGGTAGACCTCTCCCAACCCCTCCCGCTTGCGGGAGGGGAGAGGTGATTTGGCGACTGTGTTGCTCAATCATCATGCGTTTCATGAACCACACCTCCGCCAAAAGCGCTCCCCCTCCCGCAGGCGGGAGGGGGTCGGGGGGAGGGCTGGCGCGCTCCGCATCCCCCGCCCCCCGAAAATCAAACCCGCTCGCGCACCGTGCGGAATTCGATCTTCTTCTCGTACGGCGCGCCGACGATCATCCGCTTCACATAGATGCCCGGCAGATGGATCTGGTCGGGATCGAGCGAACCGACCGGCACCACTTCCTCCACCTCGGCGACGCAGATGCGCCCCGCCGTCGCCATCGGCTGGTTGAAGTTGCGCGCGGTCTTGCGGAAGATCAGGTTCCCGGCCTCGTCGGCCTTCCACCCCTTGATGATCGACAGGTCGGCACGGATGCCGCGCTCGAGGATATAGTCCTCGCCGTCGAAGCTCTTCACTTCCTTGCCCTCGGCGACCTTCGTGCCGACGCCGGTCTTGGTGTAGAAGCCGGGGATGCCAGCGCCCCCTGCCCGGCAACGCTCGGCGAGCGTGCCCTGCGGACAGAACTCGACCTCCAGCTTGCCGCTGAGATATTGCCGCTCGAACTCCTTGTTCTCGCCGACATAGGACGAGATCATCTTCTTGACCTGATGCGAGCGGAGCAGCTTGCCCAGCCCCACGCCGTCGATCCCGGCATTATTGCTGGCGATGGTCAGGTCCTTGACCCCGGCGGCCTCGATCGCGTCGATCAGCCGCTCCGGGATGCCGCACAGGCCGAAGCCCCCGGCGCAGATCGTCATGCCGTCATGGAGCAGGCCGTCGAGCGCGGCGGCCGCGTCGGAATAGAGCTTCTGCATGGGCGTCCTCCCTGTGATGGAGGAAGCGTTAGGCGGAGCCACGGAGCCGGGTCAAGCCAGCGTTTGCGCTTTGCGCGGGCCAGCGTTTGCGCTTTGCAATGAAGCGGCGTTAGGCTGGCCTCCATGACCTTAAAAACCGGCGGACGCCTGCTTGTCGATGCGCTTCTCGAACAGGGGTGCGACCGTATCTTCACCGTGCCGGGCGAGAGTTTCCTGGCGGTCCTCGATGCACTGCATGACACGCCCGCGATCGATCTGGTGACCTGTCGGCAGGAGGGCGGCGTGACCTTCATGGCCTGCGCCGACGGCAAGCTGAGCGGACGACCGGGCGTGGCGTTCGTCACGCGCGGGCCGGGCGCGACCAATGCGGCGATCGGGGTCCATGTCGCACGGCAGGACTCGCAACCGATGATCCTGTTCATCGGCGATCTCGACCGGGGCACCCGCGACCGCGAAGCCTTTCAGGAGGTCGATTTCCAGGCGATGTTCGCTCCGCTCGCCAAATGGGCGGCGCGAATCGACGATGCCGCGCGCATCCCGGAATATGTCGCCCGCGCCTATGCCACCGCGATGAGCGGGCGGCCGGGGCCGGTCGTCCTCGCGCTGCCCGAGGACATGCTGTGCGACATGATCCAAGGCACGCCCCGCCCCCGCATCGAACGCCCGTCGCAGGATGTGCGGATCGAGGACGTCATGGCCGTGCAGGATCTGATCGCCAGGGCCGAGCGCCCGGTCGCGATCATCGGCGGCGCGCACTGGAATGACGATGCGGTGGCACTGGCCGAGCAATGGGGTGAAGCGGCGGGCATCCCGCTGGTCGCGGCATTCCGGCGGCAGGATGCCGTGTCAGCCGACTGCGCGGTCTATGCCGGCAATTTGGGCTATGGCCCCAATCCCGCGCTGGTCGCTCGGGTGAAGCAGGCCGACCTGCTGATCGTGCTGGGCGCGCGCCTGGGGGAAGCGACGACCGACGGCTATAGCCTGATCACGCCCGACCATCCGGGTCAGACGCTGATCCATATCCATCCCGACCCGGAGGAGTTGCACAGCATCTATCGCACCGATCTGGCCCTGTGTTGCGATGTGGACCGGGCGCTGGGGATGCTGGAACTTCTGGCGACGGAAGCCGCCGCGCCGCATCCCTCCGGTGCGGAAGCCCATGCCGCCTATCGCGCATGGACCGATCCGACCCCGCGCGATGGCGTGACGCTCGATCTCGGCCAATGTGTCGCGGCGATGCGGGAGGTCCTGCCCGCCGATTCGATCCTTTGCAACGGCGCGGGCAATTATTCGGGCTGGTGGCATCGCTACTGGCGCTACGAGCCGGGATGTCAGCTGGCCCCGACCTGCGGCGCGATGGGCTATGGCGTGCCCGCCGCCACCGCCGCCGCGCTGCGTCATCCGGAGCGGATGGTGGTGGCGCTGGCGGGCGATGGCTGCTTCCTGATGAACGGACAGGAACTGGCGACCGCCGTGCAGCATGGTGCTTCGATGTTGGTGATAGTCGTCGACAATGGCGGATATGGCACGATCCGCATGCATCAGGAGCGCGAATATCCCGGCCGCGTGGCGGCAACCGCACTCGCCAATCCGGACTTTGCGGCGCTGGCGCGTGCTTATGGCTGCTGGAGCGAGACGGTGACGCGGACCGAGGACTTCGCCCCTGCCCTGTCTCGCGCCATGGCGGAGACGGGCGTGCGCCTGTTGCACCTGAAAACGGATATCGAGGTCATCACTCCCGCCACCACGCTGTCACGAATCGCCCAGCGATAGGCCCATTTTGGCGGGAGGCACCGTTGCAGGTGCCAGCTTGCGCATGGGCCTTCGACCTCGGGATGGAAGGCCACGAACGCAGCCGAGTTGAGACATTCGCTCTGCTTGCAAGAGCTTCGGCCAGCCAAGACCTCATCCTGCACTCAAAGTAACGCTATCATAAAATCGATTGCATAACTTTGAAGAGTCCAGACAAAAGAAAACCGCCCCGGCGCAAACCGGGGCGGCGAGTTCGTTGCTGATTGCTTTAGTCAGAAAACGACTAGCAGGTTCAGATGTTGTCGCCAAGAGCGCCCTTGACCGAACCCTTCATCTGTTCGCCCTTGCCCTTGACCTGCTGGGCTTCGCCCTCGGCCACGAGCTTGTCGTTGTTGTTGTGCTCGCCAATGGCTTCCTTGGCCTTGCCAACCAGCTCGTTGACGTTGCCCTTGATCTTGTCGGTCAGCTCACCCATTGCGGCCTCCATTTACTGGGGATTGACAAATCCCGTTGAACACTCGGAAACACAACGGTTCGTTACGCGGCAAGTTCCGTGAAATTAAAGTTAGATCAGGCCCGCAAGCGGGCTGGAAGGGTCGGCGTAGCGCCGCATGCCCATGCGCCCGGCACGGTACGCCATGCGCCCCGCCTCGACCCCCGCCTTCATCGCGCGGGCCATCAGCACCGGGTCCTTGGCCTCGGCGATCGCGGTGTTCATCAGCACGCCGTCGCAGCCCAGCTCCATGGCGACAGCGGCTTCCGAGGCGGTGCCGACGCCCGCATCGACCAGCACCGGCACCTTCGCCCCCTCCACGATCAGGCGGATCGTCACCTTGTTCTGGATGCCCAGCCCCGAGCCGATCGGCGCGCCCAGCGGCATGATCGCGACCGCCCCGACATCCTCCAGCCGCTTGGCGGCGATGGGATCGTCGACGCAATAGACCATCGGCTTGAAGCCTTCCTTGGCCAGGATCTCGGTCGCGCGCAGCGTCTCATACATATCGGGGTAGAGCGTCTTGGCCTCGCCCAACACCTCCAGCTTGACCAGGTCCCAGCCGCCCGCCTCGCGCGCCAGCCGCAGGGTGCGGATCGCATCCTCGGCGGTGAAGCAGCCCGCCGTGTTGGGCAGATAGGTGATCTTCTTCGGGTCGATAAAATCGGTCAGCATCGGCGCGTTGCGGTCCGACACGTTCACCCGGCGCACCGCGACCGTGACGATCTCCGCCCCCGCCGCCTCGACCGCCGCCGCATTCTGCGCGAAGTCCTTGTACTTGCCGGTCCCGACGATCAGGCGCGAGCGGAAACGCTGGCCCGCAACTTCCCACGAATCATCGTCCGCGACCGTCACCGCATGGTCGCCGCCGCCGACGAAGTGCACGATCTCGATCTCGTCGCCATCCTCGACCTCGACCTGCGCCAGCGTCGAGCGCGGCACCACCTCCAGATTGCGCTCCACCGCCACCTTTTCGGGCACCAGCCCCAGCTGGTTCGCCAGATCGGCCAGCGACAGGCCCGCCGCCACCCGCTTATGCTCGCCATTCACGGTGATCGTCACGGTTCCATCGGTATGGGGCATATGTGTCACTTACCATGCAAGTCGCTGCCCGCTCGACGTGGGATAGGGCATGCGGTTAAGGAAGGCCCTCGATCTAGGCCCGGCCATCCCGAGCCGCAACCATGGGAGTGCCGATGCCCGCGACCGTTTATGTCCTCAACGGGCCGAACCTGAACCTGCTCGGCCTGCGCGAGCCGCATATCTATGGCCATGACACGCTGGACGATATTGCGGGGCTGCTGGAGGATCGCGCGCGCGAGCTGGACCTGGCGATCGACATGCGCCAGTCCAACCATGAAGGCCATCTGATCGACTGGCTGCACGAGGCCCAGGCTTATGAGGCGAAAGCCGTGCTGCTCAATGCCGGGGGCTTCACCCATACGTCGATCGCGATCCATGACGCGATCAAGTCGGTGACGACCCCGGTGATCGAGGTTCACCTATCCAACCCTCATGCGCGGGAGCCATTCCGCCATGAGAGCTTCATCGGGCGTGCCGCAAAAGGCACAATCGCGGGTTTTGGCGCGCATTCCTATCTGCTCGCGCTTGAAGCCGCGGCCCGGTTCTGACAGGAGCGCGTCCCATGACCGAAAAGACCGAACAAGCGATGAAGGTCGATGTCGACCTCGTCCGTCAGCTCGCCGAGCTGCTCGACGCCACCGCCCTGACCGAAATCGAGGTCGAGCATGGCGACCGCAAGATCCGCGTCGCGCGCAAGGCCGCAGCCGTCGCCCAGATGGGCTATGCGCCGGCCCCTGCGCCCGTGGCCGCCCCGGTGGCCGCGCCCGTCGCTGCCGCACCCGCCGCAGCGGAAGTCGGTGCCTCGGCTCCGGCCGCGTCGGCCAACGCCGTAAAGTCGCCGATGGTCGGCACCGTCTATCTGTCGGCCGAGCCGGGCGCCAAGCCCTTCGCCGCCGTCGGCCAGAAGGTCGCCGCCGGTGACACGCTGCTGATCGTGGAAGCCATGAAGGTGATGAACCCGATCACCGCGACCCAGGCGGGCACCGTCACCGCCGTCCTGGTCGAGAACGGCCAGCCGGTCGAGTTCGACCAGCCCCTGGTCGTCGTCGAGTAAGCCGCCTTGGCGCAGATCAAGAAACTCCTGATCGCCAATCGCGGTGAGATTGCGCTTCGCATCCACCGCGCCTGTCACGAGATGGGGATCGAGACCGTCGCCGTGCACTCCACGGCCGACGCCGATGCCATGCATGTGCGCCTCGCCGACCAGGCGGTGTGCATCGGCCCGCCCGCGGCCGCCGACAGCTATCTCAACATCCCGAACATCATCTCGGCCGCCGAAATTTCGGGCGCGGACGCGATCCATCCGGGTTACGGCTTCCTCTCGGAAAACGCCAAGTTCGCCGAGATCGTCGAGGCACACGGCCTGATCTTCGTCGGCCCGAAGCCCGAGCATATCCGGATCATGGGCGACAAGGTGGAGGCCAAGCGTACCGCCGGTGCGCTCGGCCTGCCGCTCGTCCCCGGTTCGGACGGCGCGATCTCGGATCTCGATGAGGCCAAGGCGCTGGCCACCAAGATCGGCTATCCGGTGATCATCAAGGCGGCATCGGGCGGCGGCGGACGCGGCATGAAGGTCGTGCCCTCCGAGGACCAGCTCGAAACGCTGATGCAGCAGGCCGGTTCGGAGGCGAAGGCCGCGTTCGGCGACTCGACCGTGTACATGGAAAAATATCTGGGCAATCCCCGGCATATCGAATTCCAGGTGTTCGGCGACGGCAACGGCCAGGCGATCCATCTGGGCGAGCGCGACTGCTCGCTCCAGCGCCGCCACCAGAAGGTGCTGGAGGAAGCCCCCTCGCCGATCATCACGGCCGAGGAGCGCGCCCGCATGGGCGGCGTCGTCGCCAAGGCGATGGCCGATATGGGCTATCGCGGGGCGGGCACGATCGAATTCCTGTGGGAAGACGGCGAGTTCTATTTCATCGAAATGAACACCCGCCTTCAGGTCGAGCATCCCGTCACCGAGATGATCACCGGACTGGATCTGGTCCGCGAGCAGATCCGCATCGCCGAGGGCCATCCGCTGACCCTGCGCCAGCAGGACGTGCAGTTCCGCGGCCATGCGATCGAGTGCCGCATCAACGCGGAAGACCCGCGCACCTTCGCCCCCTCGCCGGGCACGGTGAAGATGTATCACGCACCGGGCGGCATGCATGTCCGCGTCGATAGCGGCCTCTACCAGGGCTATAAGGTCCCGCCTTATTACGACAGCATGATCGCCAAGCTGATCGTCTACGGCACGACCCGCGAAGGCGCCTTGCGCCGCCTCCGCCGCGCGCTGGAGGAGTTCGTGATCGAGGGGATGAAGACGACCATCCCACTCCACCAGTCGCTGCTCGACGACCCCGAATTCCAGAAGGGCGACTATACGATCAAGTGGCTGGAGGAATGGCTGGCCAAGCAGGGCGCGTAACCTCCTACTCCTCCCCCTGCAGGGAGGAAAACTTGGCCCCCTCCCCGGTCGGGAGGGGGCTTTTTCATGCCCGAAAGCGGGGATTACCCCTCCACATTCCCCGCCACCCATGCCAAAAGCGTCGGCGATGAAGGCGACGATCCTCCACAACCCGCGCTGCTCCAAGTCGCGCGAGGCGCTGGCCCTGCTGAACGAGGCCGGGGCGAATGTGACGGTGATCGAATATCTGAAGACGCCGCCGAGCGCCGAGGAACTGGCGCGGCTCTATGCCAAGGGCGGGCTGTCGCCGCGCGACGGGTTGCGCAAGGCGGAGGCCGAGGCCAAGGTGCTGGCCGACGCGGATGACGCGACCGTGCTGGCCGCGATGGCCGCCCATCCGATCCTGATCGAGCGGCCACTGGTCGAGACGCCCAACGGCGTCGTGATCGGACGGCCTCCCGAAGCGGTGCGGGGCATCCTGTGACCGCTGCCCATAATTTGAGCAGCACTTGGCACCATGCCCGCTTTTCGGGCGCAATTCTGATCGATTTCTTACCCTCTTACGAGGGAAAGGCAGTTGGCACGATCCCTGCTACGCGCAGGGTCGGGCGAGGGTTCGAACAACATCGGGGGCAGTCAGGCTCGTGAAAAAGATTGAGGCGATCATCAAGCCGTTCAAGCTCGATGAGGTGAAGGAGGCACTGCACGAAATCGGCGTGTCCGGCATCACCGTCACCGAGGCGAAGGGCTTCGGCCGCCAGAAGGGCCATACCGAGCTCTATCGCGGCGCCGAATATGTCGTCGACTTCCTGCCGAAGGTGAAGCTGGAAGTGGTGGTCGAGGACGGCCTGGCCGAACGCGTGGTGGAGGCGATCGCCGCCGCCGCGCAGACCGGCCGGATCGGCGACGGCAAGATCTTCGTGATCCCCGTCGAGACCGCACTGCGCATCCGCACGGGCGAACGCGACGACGCGGCGATCTGACGCACCCCATACTCATCCGTCACCGGGCTGACATTCGGCCCCACTAAACACGTATCACCGGCCCCGGCCTTTCGCCGGAGGGCGGCCAAGCAGAGAGAGAACGGAACATGGCGAATACGGCCAGCGATATCCTGAAGCAGATCAAGGACGAAGAGATCGAGTGGGTCGACCTGCGCTTCACCGATCCCAAGGGCAAGTGGCAGCACCTGACCATGGTCGCCTCGATCCTGGGTGAGGATGAGCTGACCGACGGCCTGATGTTCGACGGTTCGTCGATCGAGGGCTGGAAGGCGATCAACGAGTCGGACATGGTCCTCAAGCCCGACCTCGACGCCGTGTACACCGATCCCTTCTCGGCCACCCCGATGCTGATCGTGTTCTGCGACATCGTCGAGCCGTCGACCGGCGAGCTGTACGCCCGCGATCCGCGCTCGACCGCCAAGCGCGCCGAGGCGTTCGTGAAGACCACCGGCATCGGCGACACCGTCTATGTCGGTCCGGAAGCCGAATTCTTCATGTTCGACAATGTGCAGTTCGACACGAACTATGCATCGTCCTACTTCAAGATCGACGATATCGAGCTGCCAACCAACACCGGTCGCGAATATGAGGGTGGCAATCTCGGCCACCGTCCGCGCGCCAAGGGCGGCTATTTCCCCGTCGCGCCGGTCGACTCGGCCGTCGACATCCGTGGCGAGATGGTTTCGACCATGCTCGAAATGGGCCTGCCCTGCGACAAGCACCACCACGAAGTCGCCGCCGCGCAGCACGAACTGGGCATGACCTTCGGCACGCTGACCCAGACCGCCGACCGCATGCAGATCTACAAATATGTCGTGCATCAGGTCGCGCAGGCCTATGGCAAGACCGCGACCTTCATGCCGAAGCCGATCAAGGAAGATAACGGCTCGGGCATGCACACCCACTTCTCGATCTGGGAAGGCAAGACCCCGCTGTTCGCCGGCAACGGCTATGCAGGGCTCTCGGAAACCTGCCTGTACTTCATCGGCGGCGTCATCAAGCATGCCAAGGCGCTGAACGCCTTCACCAACCCGACCACCAACAGCTACAAGCGCCTGGTGCCGGGCTATGAAGCGCCGGTGCTGCTCGCCTACTCGGCGCGCAACCGCTCGGCCTCGTGCCGCATCCCGTACGGCACCGGCCCGAAGTCGAAGCGCGTCGAAGTGCGCTTCCCCGACGCGCTGGCGAACCCGTATCTTGCCTATGCGGCGCTGCTGATGGCAGGTCTGGATGGTATCCAGAACAAGATCCATCCGGGCGAGGCGATGGACAAGAACCTGTACGACCTGCCGCCCGCCGAGCTGGCCCAGGTCCCGACCGTCGCCGGTTCGCTCCGCGAAGCGCTCGACTCTCTGGCCGCCGACCACGACTTCCTGCTGAAGGGCGACGTGTTCACCAAGGACCAGATCGAGAGCTATATCGAGCTGAAGATGCACGAAGTGATGCGCTGGGAAATGACCCCCAGCCCGGTCGAATACGACATGTATTACAGCGGATGATCCAGCCCCTGCACGATGTCACTACGGGGAAAGGGGCCGCAAGGCCCCTTTCTTTTTGGGAGGAGTGGAAAGGTGCTTTTCGGCTTCGGTTTTTCCGCCCCGATCGACCTGTTGAGCTGGGTCGTCGCTCTCATGCTCAGTGCCAAGCTGATCGCCACGCTGGTGCTGCTTCTGGTGGATAGAGATGTCAGGGATCGGCCCGGATGGGGACCGATATTATGGTGGGTCACCAAGCTGACGCCCATCATCGCGATCCCCTGCGCCGTTGCCATCGCCCTGCTGCAACGACAATTCGACGCAGCATTGCTCTTCGGTGCCATGGCTTTGTTCGTCGCCATAGCCGTACCGCTCAAGGTCACGCAGCGGCACGCGCGCATCGCGCGGGGGACGCGTTGAACGAACAGCCTAAAACCATAATTCAGGTCATGCGCGGTTCGCCCATCTCGTAAACGACCAGCCGCCGCTCACCGATCCCCAGTAAAGGCCACGCCGCCCGCCATTCGGCGATGTGCAGCGAGGCGAAGTGTCGATCCAGCACCGCCTGGTCGGTCCACAACTCCTTCACATGGATGAGGCCGGGATCGAGCACATCCTCGGCATAGCCATAGTCCAGGCATCCCGGCTCGGCGCGGCTGGCCTCTACCATGCGCCGCATGACCGGGCGCGCCGCGTCGAGCTTGTCCGGGGGCAAGCAGATGGTGCCGACGATCAGCAGCATGTTACTTTGCCGTGGCCACCCGCTTGGCCGACAGGATCTTCACCGGCGCGGCCAGCATCTCACCCTTGAACGGCCCCTTGGCAGGGTCGGCGGGCCGGTCGAGGATCTTATGGATCACGTCCATCCCCTCGACCACATGGCCGAAAGCGGCATAGCCCAGATTGTCGCCGGGCTTGGACGGATCGGCGTCGAGCGAGGGCTGGTCGCCGACCATGATCGTGAAGTCGCCGCGCGCCGATCCGGGGGCGAGGCGTGCGATCGAGATGGTGCCGTCCGTGTGCTTGATGCCGGTCTTCGTCGTCGGCTCATGCGCGATCGGGGGCAGGATGCGCTTCGGCTCGTTCTGGATGCCGAACTGGACGAAGCCGAAATCGGGCGCGACGCGGACCGTGCGATAGAAGGTCACGCCGTCGAGCCGATGCTGGTCGACATAGCGCAGGAAATTGGCGGTGGTGATCGGCGCATGGGTGCGGTCGAGGTCGATCACCACGGGGCCGAGGCTGGTCTGCATCGCGACGCGGACCATGACGGGCTTGGGGGCCTCGGTGGTGGCGGGGGCTGGCGGGGTCGCGGGGGTGGTCTGGGCGGCAAGCAATGCGAGGGGCAGGAGCGCGATCATCGGGGTCTCCGGGTGCGGAACTGGCGTCAGGTTAGCGGGGATTTGGGGCGGGGTGTATCCCTTGGGCTTCGACTTCGCTCAGCCTGAACGGAGTTTGGGCGGATCACACCAAAACACCCGAAGTCGAAGCCCACGCGCGCCCTTACGGAATAAGAACCGTACTTCCCACCGTCTCCCCCGCTTCGATCGCCCGGTGCGCCTCGGCCGCATCGGTCAGCGCGAAGGACTGGCCGATCTCCGGCGTGATCGCGCCCTTTTCCAGCATCGCGAAGACCCGCGCGATCAGGCTGCGCTTCTCGTCCGGCGTGACGGCATAGTCGAACAGGGTCGGACGGGTCACGAACAGCGAGCCCTTCGCGGCCAGGATGCCCAGATTGACGCCGTCCACCGCGCCCGAGGCATTGCCGAAGCTGACCACCAGCCCGCGCCGCGCCGTGCTGTTCAGCGAGGCTTCCCAGGTCGCCTTGCCCACGCCGTCCAGCACCACGGGCACGCCCGCGCCGCCGGTGATCTCGCGCACGCGGGCCGCGACGTCTTCCTGCCGGTTGAGGATGACATGATCGGCCCCCGCTGCGCGAGCCTTCTCCGCCTTGGCCTCGGACCCGACGGTCGCGATCACGGTCGCGCCGATCGTCTTCAACCAACCGACCGCGAGATGTCCGACCCCGCCCGCCGCCGCATGGACCAGCACGGTCCAGCCGGGTTGCACCTTGGCGCAATCCTCGATCAGGAAAGCGGTCGTCGCGCCCTTCAGCAGGATCGCGGCCGCCGTCCGGTCGTCGACATGGTCGGGCAGCGGCACCAGCAGGTCGGCCGCGACGTTGCGCGCCGTGGCATAGGCCCCGCGCGCCGGGCCGAACACGCCCACCCGGTCGCCGACCGCGAAGTCGGTCACGCCCTCGCCCACCGCCTCGACCACGCCCGCCGCCTCGGAGCCCAGCTTGCCCGGCAGGTCGATCGGGTACAGCCCGCTGCGGTGATAGGTGTCGATATAGTTCAACCCAACCGCATGGTGGCGCATCCGCACCTCGCCCGGCGCGGGCGGGGGCAGTTGCTCGTCACGCCACTGGATGACCTCGGGCCCGCCGGTCTTGTCGATAAAGGCGGTCTTTTCCATGGGCCAAACTCCTGTTCGCATTCGCGCGGGCCAACGTCTCAATAGTCCCTGGATATCCGCACATTCACATTCTGCCGCCCCAGCGTCGAGATGCTGGAGAGCAACGACAGCCAGCGCGTCACCTGGAACTCGATCTGCGTCGCCGAATAGCCCTGCCCGTCGGTGATGATCTCGGCATAGAAACGCCGGGTAATGTATTTGCCCGCCGCCACGGAAGTGGCGCGGCCGATCTGGACGTCGGCGGGCAGCACGCGAAGCCGGTCCAGCCCCGCCGCGCGCCGCACCGCGTTGATCGGGTTCAGCCCGTTGCCGCCATCCTGTAGCGCGGCCACGGCGGCGGCGAGCTGCAACGCTTCCGGCGCGGACAGACTAGCGATCGAGGTGCCGAAGAGCAGGCGCGAGAGCAGCTCGTCATTGGGCAGCGCGGGCGTGCTGGAAAAGCCGATCTCGGGTTTCAGCGCGGTGCCGGTCACGCGGATCGTCGCGCTCAGCCCCTGGACATTGGCGTTGGCCGCGATGTCGAGCGCGGGGTTGGCGGGCACCTCGCCGCCGAAGCGGATGATGCCGCGCGCTAGATCGAACTCGCGCCCCGCAAATTCATAATCGCCGCGGATCAGCGTCGCCTGGCCGGTGATCGCCGGATTGTCGGGCGTGCCGCCGATCTTCAGGTCCGCCGACCATTCGCTGTTCAGCCCCAGGCCCGACACGATCAGCCCGCCCGGCGCGCGCGCCTTCACCGCCAGCGTCCAGGGCTTGCGCGGGACATCGTCCTCCTCGCCGCCGCCCGGGATATTGATCTCGCGGATGTTGAGCTGCGGCACGGCGGTCGCCGCCGTCGCGCGGCCCAGCCGATAGCGGCTGCGGTTCAGCACCACATCGCCCGCGATCGTGCCGCCCGCACCATCGGAATGGAAGGTCAGCGGCCCGGTCACGGTCGCACCGATATCGTCGCGCGCGATCATCGTCGCATTGGCCGCGTTGAGCGAGAGGTCGAGGCCGACCCCCTTGGCGGCGGCGAAGTCGAACTGGCCGGTGCCGCTGACCCGCCCGTCCTTGCCCGCCTGCGCGGCGAAGCGATCGATGACGAGGCGCGATCCACCGAACCGGCCGCTGGCCTGCACGTCGGTCAGCACGGTGCCGGTGGTCGCACTCTCGATCCGCGCGCCCACCGCCTTCACCGCGCCGCGGATGACCGGCTGGCTCAGCGATCCCGTCACGTCCGCGCCGATCGCGACCGGGCCGGACAGGTCGAACATTTCGACCCCGGTCAGCCGCCACAGCGTATCGGCGGGTCCGGCATAACGAAGCTGCGCGATCAGCCGTCCCGCCTGCATCCGGCTGGCCCAGTCGCCTGCGCCGCCGGGCATGATCCCAGGTACGATCAAAGCCTGGCCGCGCCCGATGATCTTGCCGCCCGAGGCCATGACCGCGCGCACCCCCAGCCGGTCGGCGGACAGCACCCCCGCCACACCCATATCGATCGGGCGAGAGGTCAGGACGAGGCCCGCCCGGGTCAGCCCCCGGATGGTCAGGTCCGCCTTGCCGGTCGGCGCGCCCGTCACCTGGCGGACGGTCAGCGTGCCGGTCGCGGTGCCGCCCAGCCCCAGTCCCGGATAGCCGATATCGAGCACGGCGAGCGGCATTCGCGTCAGGCTGGCCTGGATCGCGGTCGAGTCCCGGTCGAACCGGCCCGCCAGCGTCGCTTCGCCGCCCGCAAAGCTCAACCGCGTCGGCGCAAGCGCCCAGCCGTCGCCGTCACGGGTGACGACGGCGGGCGACAGCAGTTGCAACGGCCGCCGGTCGAGCGTCCCCTGCGCCGTGGTCGAGAAACGGTCGGGCGCAACCTGCGTCACGGTCTGGATCGAAAAGGCACGGCCGCGCGATCCCGAAATGCCGACCCGCACTTCGCCGTTGCCGCCGCGCATCCGGGCGGTGCCGGTCAGTTGCGCGATATTGAACGCGCCGCGCCGCAGCCCTTGCGCATTGGCCGTGCCCTCGACCGAGGCTCCGGCGGGATCGAGCAGCGCGATCAGGTCGACGCGGCCCTGTCGGACGGTCACGCCTGAAATCTGCGCCTGGCGTGCGGCCAGATGCGCCTCGATCCGCTGGACCTCGCCGACCGGGCGGAACAGCAGTTCACCCGACAGGCCGCCGCTGCCGATATCCATACGACCGGCGAAACCGCCCGGCACGACGGTGAGTGCGCCCGTCGCCCGCGCCCCCGCGACCAGCAATGGCTGAATCTGGATCACCGCATTCTGCCCGCGCGGGAGCAGGATCGCCCCGCCCGCCTGGAACGGCCCCAACCGCGAGCCGCCTGCAGCGCGGAAGGCAAAGCCCTGATCATTGGGGTCGAGATGCAGCCGCACGTCGCGCAGGCCCATCGCCGCATTGGGCGAGGCGAGCAGCAGGTCGAGTGTCGGCCGGTCGATCCGCCCGTCGAGCACCATCTGGACCGGGCCATAGCTCCGCTGCCGCCCGCCGCCGACAAAGTGGAAGGTACCGTCGCGCCGCCGGATCGCCTCGCCGGTCAGGCGGATGTCGGGTCCGGTCAGCACCAGGCGGCGGAAATGGAAGATACCGTCGGTGCCGCGCTCCAGATCGGTGGTCAGGAGCGGCAGCCCGCCCGCCAGCGATCGGAGAAAGGCGTTGTCGAGCCGCCGGACCTGGGCTTCGCCACGCCCGACGACACGCGTGCCATGGCCGTCCGGGCCGGGCACGGCAGACAGGCGAGACTTCACATCGACGATGCCGAGGCCGGGGATGAGGTAACGCTGAAGCGCGCCGTCCAGCCCGACGTCATAGCGTCCGTTGGTCAGGTCGATGCGCAGGTTCAGCCGCCCCGCCAACTTGTCCGAGCGGAGCGCCAGCCCCTGCCCCATGATCTCACGCGGGGTGATACGCAGGTCGCCCGCCGCCGACAGCCGGTGAAGGATGCCCCCCGCCGCCTCGCCCACGCCGGTCACCCGCGTCGCGGTGAAGCGCACCGGCAGGGTCAAGGGCCAGCGGCCCTGCAACCGGCCCTTGCCCGTCGCGACGGCCTGCTCGAACCCGGTCTGGTCGAAGGCGAAGCGCGTCGCCGCCAGCCGATAGTCGAATGCCGCCTGATCGAACGCCCCGTCCAGCCGCAGGGTCATGGCGATCGCCTGTCCGCTCATGTTGCGGAACAGTGCCTCGGGCCGGACCAGCCTGGCGTCGACGCGCAGCCCCTCAAACCGGTTCGCGCCCAGATCAACGACGCCCCGCGCCTTCACACGCAATGCGGGCGAACGCAGGACCAGTGCGCCGTTCAACTGGCGGTCGGCAAAATCGGCCTGTCCGGCGACGATGACGCGCGGCGCGGTCAGCCGCTGGAGCCTCCCATGCAGCACGAGCGACGGCGCGATCTGTCCCGACAGGGCATAGCGGCCCGCCTGGGCCGACAGGCGCAGATCGACCGCGCGCTGTCCGCCGATCCGGCCTTTCGCCATGCCGTCCCAGCGCATCCAGCGACCCGCCCCGGCAACGTCGAGCGAGACGGGCGCGCGGACGCCCGCCGCCCTGGCCAGCACGCCGTCCTTCGCGCCCCGGGCCTCGACCGCCAGATCGAAACGGTTGTAATCGGGCCGCGCGTCGAGATGCAGGCGTAGCCGGTCGCTGCCCGCCACCACGCCGTTCAGCGTGACGACTGCACGGCCATCGCGAATGTCCGCCCGCCCCTCGACCTTCGCCACCCGCTCGCGGCCCAGCACGCGCGGCGCGAGGACCAGCCGGTCGAGCCGCAGCCGGTCGATGCGGATGTCGAAATCGGGCAGGATCGGGGTCTGCCGCCCCGTGCTCCGGGTATGCGGCACATGGAACAGCGTCGCCGTCGCGGCCTCGACCCGGCGGATATCGAGCGTGCCCCGCGCCCAGTTCAGGGGCTTCCAGTCGAGTCGTGCCTGCGGCACCTGCACCAGCAGCCCGTCCAGATCATAGACGCGCAGGTCGACCAGCCGCATGTCGGCATAAAGCGACCCGTCGATCCGCCCCACGGAGAACCGGAGCCCCGTCGGCGTGCGGATGGTCGCAATCCGGTCCGCAACCCAGCGATGCCCGATCGAGGTATCGACGATGCCCAGCGCCGCCAGCACGATACCGACCAACGCCGCCACCGCGATCGCGACAGCACGGCCCCAGCGGAAGCCCCGCCGCGCGTCGGGTGCGGGCTCCACGTCGTCGGTCAAAAGGCCTGTCCCAGCGAGACATAGACCGCGACCCGGCTATCGCCCTTTTGCGGATTGAGCGGGGTGCCGACATCGAGGCGGATCGGCCCGAAATTGGAATAATATCGCACGCCCAGCCCGGTGCCGAAGCGCAGGCCCGTCAGGCGCGGCAGCGGCGAGGTGGAGATGTTACCCGCATCCAGAAAGGGCACCACGCCGAAATTCCCGAAGGTGCGCACCCGCGCCTCGATCGAGAATTCGGCCAGGCTGCGCCCGCCGATCGGGTCGTTGTTCGCGTCGCGCGGCCCGATCGCCTGGAAACCATAGCCGCGCACCGAGGCGCCGCCGCCCGCATAGAAGCGCCGCGACGGCGCGATCTGGTCGCGGGGCGCCCCCAATATCGTACCCAGCCGGGTCCGCGCCGCCAACACCACCCGGTCGCCGAACGGGTGGTAGAGGCTCGCATCGATCTGGGTCCGGGTATAGCCGAACACGCTGCCCTGTAGCGACACCTCCGGGCTGATCCGCCCGCCCAGCCGGAAGCCACGCGTCGGGTTCAGCAGGTCGTCCGAGCCGTCGTAATTCAGGCTGGTCGGCAGTGCGCCGATGAAGAAGGTTCGCCTGCGCGGCTGCCCCGTGCTCTCGATCACGTCGCGCTCGTCCGAGGTCAGCAGCTCGCCCCCCAGCGACCAGGTCCAGGTCTTCTGGAAGAAGATGTTCGTCTGGCGCTCCAGCCCGGCCGACAGCGACAGCGTCTTGGCCTCATAGGCGTCGCGCAGGATGTGCGCGGCCGAGAATTGCGCGGTTAGCACCCGGTCGCGGCCCTGGAAATTGTTGCGGCGGAACACGATCGCGCCCAGCTGCTCGCGGGTGCCGAGCACGCTGCGCAGGGTCAGTGCGCCTTCGGGCGGGAAGAGGTTGCGGTCGGTCCAGTTCACCGTCGCGCTTGCGCCTTCGCCGGTGCCATACCCCAGCTCGCCCGCGATGGTGTGCGGCGGCGCAGGCTCCAGCCCGACGGCGATGTTCACCGTCTCGGGCGTGTCGCCGGGCACGGGCTTCACCTCGACCGACGACACGAGGCCCGTCTGCACCAGCGCGCGGCGCAGATCGTCCAGTCCGGCGGAGTCGTAAGGCTGGCCGGGCGAGAAGCGGGCGATCTCTTGGACATGTTTGGCGTCGAACAGCTTGTCGTTCGCCATGACGATCCGGCCATAGCGGCGGGGCAAACCCGGATCGACCGTCAGGTCCAGCGTCGCGGTGCGCGCGGCGCGGTCGACCACGATCTGCGGATCGCCGACCTTGGCGAAGGGGAAGCCCTCCTCGCCCACCACGGTCTTCAACCGCGCCTCGCCCGCGACGATGGTATCGGCATTCACCGGATCGCCCGGTTTGATCCCGAACGCCTTTTCCAGCGGCGCGGCCTTGTCGCCCGCCGCCGTCACCCCATCCAGCGTAACGCCCGCGAAGCGATAGAGATTGCCCGGCACCGCCTCCAGCAGGACGGTCGGCTCGTTGCCCGGCTCGATCCGGGTCGTTACCTGCGCATCGTAATAGCCCGCCCCGCGCAGCAAATTGATCAGCAACTGGGCATCCTCGCGCGCACGCCGGTCGAGCTGCGCGGCATTGGCGGGCTCGCCGTCATTGGCGTCGAGGGTGGAAAGCTGCTCGAAACGCTGGCGGACCAGCTCGCCCGCGCCGTCGATCCCATCGACCCGCCAGCGATAGCGCCGCTCGGCCGCGGCATCGACGGTGGCGGCCATGGTGGCCATCGGATCGCCCGGCGCGGTCGCCAGGTCGGGCCAGGCGACGCCGATCTCCGGTAGGGGCGCCAGCGGGGCCGAGGGGTCGAGCATGGTCGGATCGTCGGGCAGGTCGCTGCCCGGTATCGTCTGCCCCATAGGCGTCGTGGACGTCGGCGGGGTAGCGGAGCTTGCGACCTGCGCAGCCGCAACGGCGGGCCAGCCCGCGCCGCCAAGACCCATTGCCAAGCATATGATGGCGGCCGAGCGGCGCGGCCGCCCGACGCGGACCATCATGCGCCAATCCCTAGCCGCGCGGATGCGACAGCGACACCCCAAAGCACCATCATCTGGACAGATTTGCCGATCCGGTCGTCGCGAAGCGCTTCGGGTCCGCCGGACGGTCCACCTAGTGAACGGTGCCGATCGCCTCTTCGCTGGACAACAGGTCGATCAGCCGCTCGATCTGGCGCCAGCGGCAGAAATGGATGTGATTGCCCTGATCGCGACTGCGATCGGCGCGCGCGGCGGCTTCGCCGCTCGCCGCCAGGCCAAAGGTTTCCATCATCTCGGCGGCGTCCGCCACGTCTCGATCGGTCAGGAATGGCGCGACATAGGCGTCGCGAAAATCGCGCATGGAATCTCCCCCCGGAACCGCGCTGTGAAACTTCGGAGGGCACCCCTAGGCGCGGGTTATGAATTTAACCACCCCCTGAAATGGTTAACCCGATTTCGACCATGGATGGCTGGTTTCGCGCCCCCGCGCATGGCAGGAATGGCACCATGACCGACCCGCAAATACCGCGCCCTCCCCAGTCTTCCGCTCATGCCGGGGGCATCTTCATCGCCCTGGGCGTGGTCGGCGGGATCGTCGCGGGGCTGGCGACCGGCGAGGTCACCATGGGGGTATTGATCGGTCTGGCGATCGGGATCGTCGTGGCGCTGCTGATCTGGTGGCGGGGACGGTAAAAACACTCCTCCCCTAGAAGGGGAGGTGGCAGGGCGAAGCCCTGACGGAGGGGGGCGTCCACAAAGGTCGTCCCTCGTCGCAATCCCCCTCCACCGTCGCTGACGCGACGGTCCCCCTCCCCGCGGGCGGGGAGGATCAGGAAGGCATGCGCATCTGCCAGACGACGCGCCCGATCACCGCGATCGGACCGTCCGGTACCGGCGGCGCGGCGGGGTTGTCGCTGGTGGCGACCAGTCCCCCTGCTCCCAGCCTTACCCGCTTGACCATCAGCACATCGCCGCCCCGGATCACGTAAAGCCCTCCGCGCGCATTGGGCCGGACATCGCGCTGGTCGACCACCAGATGATCGCCGTCGAGCAGCCCCGGCGCCATCGAATCCCCCCGTACGCGGATCACCGAGGCCGCCCCGTCGCTCAGGCCCAGCCGCCGGGCCAGCCCGCGATCGATCGCCTCGACACCGATCATCACCTCGTCATCGACCGTCGCCCCCGGCCCCGCCGACGCCGCGACGGCCAGCCGGGGCACCAGCATCGGCCCAGTGGCGGGAAACGCCCCTAGCCGCGTCTCGGCCACGCCGAAAAACTCAGCCAGCTGCCGCCGGTCGCCTTCCGCCAGCACGCGCGGCGTGCCGCGCTGCACGAATTGCTGGAGATAGGCGTCGTTGCGCCCGATCATCCGCGACAATGCCGCCAGGCTCACCCGGGCGTCTGCCGCAAGCGCCTGTAATGTCGCCCTGATATCCGCCTCCGCCATAGGACCGAATATAGGCATAGGATTTTTCCTAGACAAGTTGGAAATTGGAACAGATCATGAACAACGGAACAGGAATCGGACTTTGGGAGAATGTCCATGGAATTGCTGCGCATGATCGACCGCTATCTGAAAGCCAGCCTCATGCCTGAGACGAAGTTCGGGCGGCTGGCGGTCAATGATCCCCGGCTGGTCAGCGACCTGCGCAAGGGGCGCGAGCCGGGGCCTGAGATGATCGCGCGTGTCACCGCCTTCATCAAGGGACAGACCGCATGACCGTCCATGCCCGGATCGAGCGCGCCATGCCGCCGCGCACCACCCCCTGCCGCCGCCCCGCCGATCGTGGCGAACGGCTGGCACGCACGCTGGTCGCCCATGCAGCGCACGCCGGATGCGTGGTGCGGTTGACCGTCGCCATGGTCGAACCCTGGTGCTCCGCGACGTTCAGCGGATCGGTGATCGCCCTGACACTCGACGCCATGCCCGGCCCCGCCCTGACCCGCTGGCTGGCCGCGCTTCCCGAGGCGGACATTCCGCTCGGCCGCGACCTGATCGCCGACATCGCGGTGGAGGCGGAGCCATGCCGGTTGCGCGTCCTGCTCTGCCAGGACGCGGCGAACGGATGACAAGCGCATGAATTTTTCCTTGATATGTTGTAACAAGACTGTAGTCGGCATGGCATCACAAATCGGAGCCGTCCCTTGTTCAAGCCCGTCCTCCTGTCCGGCCTGTCCGCCACCGCGCTTGCCAGCCTGCTGGCCGCTCCCGCCACCGCGCAGACCACCAATGCCACGACTACCAATCGCGGCCGCGAGATCGTCGTGACCGCGCCGGTCCAGCAGTCGGAGGCCGATGTGCTGTCGGGCACCTCGATCGTCACCGGCGCGGAGCTGGAACGCTCGATCCGACCGACCATCGGCGAGACGCTGGCGCGGCAGCCGGGCGTGTCGGCGACGTCGTTCGGCCCCAATGCCTCGCGCCCCGTGCTGCGCGGCTTCCAGGGCGAGCGTATCCGCGTGCTGACCGACGGGATCGGCTCGATCGACGTGTCGAACACCAGCGTCGACCATGCTGTCGTCATCAACCCGCTGCTCGCCGAGCGGGTCGAGGTGCTGCGCGGTCCCTCCGCGCTGCTGTTCGGATCATCGGCGGTGGGCGGCGTGGTCAACGTCATCGACACGCGCATTCCGCGTGTCGTGCCGGAAAAGGGCTATCGCCTGTCGGGCATGGCGACCTATGGCTCGGCCGCGACCGAACGTTCGGTCGCGAGCGCGGCGGATGTCGCGGTCGGCAAGCAGTTCGTGCTGCACGCCGATGGCTCGTATCTGAAGACCGACGATCTGAAGATCGGCGGCTATGTCCTGTCGCCGCGTGCCCGTGCCGAAGCGCAGGCCTCGGCGGCGAAGGCCCCCAATGACCCGCTCAACTTTGCGGGTGTCGCCAACCTGCGCGGCCGCCTGCCCAACACCGCCAGCGAAACCTGGACGGCGGGAGTCGGCGGGTCACTGATCACCGACACCGGCTCGCTGGGCATCGCGTACAGCCATTATGACAGCCTGTACGGCGTGCCGGTCCGCTACGCCCTGACGCCGGGCAGCGAGGAACCCGAAGCCCCGCGTCTCAGCCTGGTCCAGAACCGCCTCGACCTGCGCGGCGAGATCGAAACGGGCGGCGGCTTCCTCGACCGCATTCGCCTGCGCGCCGGTGCTGCCGAATATCGCCATTTCGAGCTGGAGGAGAGCGGCGAGGTCGGCACCGCCTTTTACAACAAGGGCATCGAAAGCCGCCTGGAACTGGTCCAGACCAAGCGCAATGGCTGGCAGGGCGCGTCGGGCGTGCAATTCTTCAACCGCGACTTCGACGTGCGCGGCGAGGAGGCGTTCCTGCCGCGCAACAACACCGCGCAGGTGGGCCTGTTCACGCTGCAACAGCTGGATCGCGGCGCCTTCAAGATGGAGGCCGGGGCGCGCTATGAGCACACCTCGCTGACCGCACGCACGGCCGCCAGCGACGACCGGTTCTTCCGGGGCCAGCGCAGCTTCGACGCCTTTTCGGGCTCGATCGGCGCCAGCTACGGCTTCGCGCCCGACTGGCGGGCGGGCCTGAACCTGTCGCGCACCGAACGCGCGCCCTCTGCCGAGGAGCTGTTCGCCAACGGCCCGCACGCCGGGACCGAAGCCTATGAGCTGGGCAATCCGGACTTCAAGAAGGAGTCGAGCTGGGGCATCGAGGCGACCGTCCACGGCCATGGCGAAGGCTACAGCTTCGACGCCTCGGCCTATTACAACCGCTTCTCCAACTATATCTATGACGCGCTGGTCCAGCAGGGTCCGTGCGAAGCCGCCGCTGCGCCCTCGGGTCGCAAGGTCGACTTGCCCTGCTTCACCTATGCCCAGGCCGATGCCCGCTATTACGGCATCGAGGCGGAGGGCTCGCTGCGGCTGGCCACGATCGGCGGCTATGCGATCAATGCCGACCTGCTGGGCGATTATGTCCATGCCCAGATCATCGGCACCGGCCCGGCCCCGCGCATCCCGCCGCTGCGCCTGCTCGGCGGGCTGGAAGCGCATTCCGACAGCGTGAACGCACGCGTCGAGGTGGAGCGCAGCTTCAAGCAGACCCGTGTGTTGGGTCTGGAAACGCCGACCGACGGCTTCACCCTGGTCAACGCCTCGGTCCAGTTGAAGCCGTGGGGCGCGGTCAATCCGACGACGCTGACCCTGTCGGCCAACAACATCTTCGACGTCGATGCGCGTCGCCACGCCAGCGTGCTGAAGGACTTCGCCCCCCTCGCCGGACGCGACCTGCGCGCGACGCTCAGCTTTAAGCTGTAAGCCAGCCTTTCCTCCCCTTGCAGGGGAGGTGGCAGGCCGAAGGCCTGTCGGAGGGGTGTCCCGGCTGGCGAGGTTTCCTACCCTCACGACGGGTGACACCCCTCCACCATGCTGCGCATGGTCCCCCTCCCCTTGCAGGGGAGGAATAGGCACCGGGGGTGGACAAAACTCCCGGCCTTCCCGAGAAGCGGAGACATAAGGAGAGAAAACAATGTCCCCGATGGGCAAGTTCGACTGGGCGGATCCGTTCCTGCTCGACGACCAGCTGACCGATGACGAGCGGATGATCCGCGACACCGCGCGCGCCTATGCCGACGACCGGCTGGCCCCGCGCATCATCGACGCCTTTGCCAACGAACATACCGATCCCGACATCTTTCGCGAGATGGGCGAGCTGGGCCTGCTCGGCCCCACCATCCCGGAGGAGTTCGGCGGCGTCGGCGCCTCCTATGTCGCCTATGGCCTGATCGCGCGCGAGGTGGAGCGGATCGACAGCGGCTACCGCTCGATGATGAGTGTGCAGTCCAGCCTCGTCATGTATCCGATCCATGCCTACGGCTCGGACGAACAGAAGAGCCGTTATCTGCCCAGGCTGGCGAGCGGCGAGTGGATCGGCTGTTTCGGCCTGACCGAACCTGATGCCGGTTCCGACCCCGGGGGCATGCGCACCACCGCCAGACAAGTCGAGGGCGGCTATGTGCTATCGGGCGCCAAGACCTGGATCTCCAACTCGCCTATCGCCGATGTCTTTGTCATCTGGGCCAAGTCGGAGGCGCATGGCGGCGCGATCCGGGGCTTCGTGCTGGAAAAGGGCATGAAGGGCCTGTCCGCGCCGAAGATCGAGAACAAGCTGTCCCTGCGCGCCTCGATCACGGGCATGGTGATGATGGACGAGGTGGCGGTCGGCGAGGACGCGCTGCTGCCGCATGTCGAGGGGCTGAAGGGGCCGTTCGGCTGCCTCAACCGCGCGCGCTACGGGATCAGCTGGGGGGCGCTGGGGGCGGCGGAATTCTGTTTCCACGCCGCGCGGCAATATGGCCTGGACCGCAAGCAGTTCGGACGACCGCTGGCCGCGACGCAGCTCTACCAGAAGAAGCTGGCCGATATGGAAACCGAGATCGCGCTGGGCTTGCAGGCGTCGCTTCGCGTCGGGCGGCTGATGGACGACGGCCGGTTCGCGCCCGAGATGATCTCGATCGTGAAGCGCAACAATGTCGGCAAGGCGCTGGATATCGCCCGCGTCGCCCGCGACATGCATGGCGGCAACGGCATTTCGGGCGAATATCAGGTGATGCGCCACCTGATGAACCTGGAGACGGTCAACACCTATGAAGGCGCACACGACGTCCACGCGCTGATCCTGGGCCGCGCCATCACCGGGATCGCGGCGTTTTGATCGCCACCCCATTCCTCCCCAAGCTGTGCTTGGGGAGGGGGACCATCCGAAGGATGGTGGAGGGGCTTATGCCCCTGCCCCTCCACCACGCCCTGCGGGCGCGGTTCCCCTCCCCATCTCGCGATGGGGAGGATTGAGTGTCGAAACCCGCCCCCCTCGCTGGCCTGAGGGTCGTCGAGCTGGCCCGCATCCTCGCCGGTCCCTGGGCGGGGCAGGTGCTGGCCGATCTCGGCGCGGAGGTGGTCAAGGTCGAAAGCCCCGAGGGGGACGATACGCGCCGCTGGGGGCCGCCCTTCATCCCCAATCCCGACGGGACGCAGGACGCCGCCTATTTCCACGCCGCCAATCGCGGCAAGACCTCGGTCGTCGCCGACTTCGCCACGCCCCAGGGACAGGCCAAGGTCCGCGCGCTGATCGCCGACGCCGATATCATCATCGAGAATTTCAAGCTCGGCGGCCTCGCCCGCTATGGCCTGGACTATGAGAGCCTGTCGGCGGTCAATCCGCGCCTGATCTATTGCTCGATCACCGGCTTCGGCCAGGACGGCCCCTATGCGCCGCGCGCCGGATACGACTTCATCGTGCAGGGCATGAGCGGCATCATGGACCTGACCGGCGAGCCCGGCGGGGCACCGCAGAAGATCGGCGTGGCGCTCGCCGACATCATGACGGGGCTTTATGCCGTCATCGCGATCCAGGCCGCGCTTCATATGCGCGAGCGAACGGGGCGCGGGCAGCAGATCGACATGGCGCTGCTCGATACGATGACCGGCGTGCTGGCGAACCAGGCGATGAACTATCTTGCCTCGGGAAAGACGCCGACCCGGCTGGGCAATGCGCATCCCAACATCGTGCCCTATGCGGCGTTCCCGGCAAGCGACGGCTGGTTTATCCTGGCGGTCGGCAACGACGCGCAGTTCCGCCGTTTCGCGCAGGTCGTCGGGATCGATGGCGACGATCCGCTTTATGCGACCAACGCCCTGCGCTGCGAACATCGCGCCACGCTGACGCCGATCATCGAAGCCGCCACCGCCCGCTGGCCGCGTGACGCACTTCTTGCGGCCCTGGAGGCGGCAGGCGTGCCGGCGGGGCCGATCAACACGGTCGAACAGGCCTTTGCCGACCCGCAGGTCGTGGCGCGCGGTCTGGCCATCCAGCCCGAACGGCCCGACGGATCGACCGTGCCGGGCATACGCAGCCCGATCCGCTTTTCCGACGCGGACCTCGCGCTCGACCGCGCCGCGCCGATGCTGGATCGGTAGCCCCCTGCCCCGGCATCGGCTAAGCCCGCTTCCGCGATGTCCAGCTTTACCGTCAACAACCAGCCCGTCCGCTATCGCCTGCCGCCCGATACGCCGCTGCTCTGGGCGCTGCGCGATGCGTCGAACCTGACCGGCACCAAATATGGCTGCGGCACGGGTGATTGCGGCGCGTGCACGGTGGACATAGACGGCCGCGCGGTGCGCAGCTGTCAGGTGCCGATCGGCCGGATCGAGGGCAGCGTCGTCACCACTATCGAGGGGCTGTCGCGCGACCGCTCGCACCCCGTTCAACAGGCGTTCCTGGCTGTCAATGTCAGCCAATGCGGATATTGCATTCCCGGCATGGTGATGGCCGCCGCCGCGCTGATCCGGAAGAATCCCGATCCGTCCGAAGAACTGATCCGCGCGCAGATCACCAATCTCTGCCGCTGCGGCGTTTATCCGCGTCTGGTCGAGGCGATCCAGCGCGCCGCCCGCGCGGCACGGGGTGAGGAGACCATCCCGGCCGCCCCCATGCCGGGCACCGATCCCGGCGATGCCGCCCGCGCCGTACCTGCGCTGGCGCCCGGCGCGATGCGGGACGAGTGAAACCGCATCGGGCCGATTCTTTCCCGTTGCTGACAGGCCAGTTCAGCAATCGCTCAACGCCGTCATGCCATAAACCCTTCATGATCAGGGTCGGCTCGTGCGCCGACGCATGGGACGTAGGGACATGAACAGGCATTGGATGGCGGCTCTGCTGGCGGCGACCGCGATGGTGGCGGGGGCGATGCCAAGCATGGCGAGCGCGCAGGCGATGATGATGGATCGCGGCCCGCAAGGTCGCCCCGAAGGCGGCCCGCCGCGTGGTGGCCCCGGTGGCCCCGGTAGTGGCCCTGCCGGTCGAGTCGAGCGGAGCGAAGGACGCCCCATCTTTAACAATCGCGAAGCCTTCCCCGAAAACCGCCCGGCCTTCCGCCCGGACCATCCCGAGGCACCCCGCGCGCCCCAGCCCGCTCCCCGGTTCGAGCAGCGCGATGGCGGCGGACGTGGCGACCGCTGGCGGCCCGAGCCCTCGCCCGCGCCGGTGCCGGGCGAAGAGCGCTCCTGGGGTGGCAATCGCGGCAACTGGCGCGATCAGTCGCGGCCCGATCCAAGGCCGCAACCCGATCCGGGCCCCAGCGGCATACGGGTCGACCGGCAGGATCGCGGCCCCGGCTCATGGCGCGACGACCGCCGGGGCCAGTGGCAGGACCAGCGGCAGTGGCAAGATCGGGCGCGTGAACAGGATCGGCGCTGGCGCGACGACGAGCGGCGCCAGCGTGACGATCGCGACCGCTGGCGGCGCAGCTTCGGCGACTGGCGCGACCAGAACGACCAGGCCTATGGCTTCGGCGAACGTCGTGCCTGGGCGAACCAGTGGAATCGCGGCTGGCGCGGCGACCGGCGTTACGACTGGATGGGCTGGCGCTCGATGAACCGGGGCGCCTATCACCTGCCGCGTTATTACGGGCCGAACGGCGGCTATGGCTATCAGCGTTTCTCCAGCGGGGTGATCCTGGAGCCGATGTTCTTCGGCGAGAATTACTGGCTGGACGATCCCTATGCCTATCGCCTGCCACCCGCCTACGGCTCGTATCGCTGGGTGCGCTATTACAATGACGCGGTGCTGGTCGATCTGCGCAGCGGGATGGTCGTCGACGTGGTGTACGACATCTTCTGGTGAGCGGGGCGGGAGGGACGTGCGATGCGTCCCTCCCCTCTTGTCTTTGGCCCCGCATCGTCGCACATCCGCGACCATGTCGTTCTTCCAGAGGAAGCCGAAGGGCCACCCCGCCGCCTCGCCCTTGCGCGCTCGTTTCGCGGTGACGGTCGCCGAGCATCTCGATGCGAACCCGGCGGTGACGCGCGTGGCGACCGACACGGCGCAAATCTATTATTATCCCGACTTCCTAACGCCCGCCCAGTGCGCCACGCTGATGGCGATGATCGACGCCAATCGGCGGCCCTCCACCCTGTTGTCCGACCGCCCCGATTACGGGTTCCGCACGTCGGAAAGCTGCGACATGGCGCGCTGGTCGCCGGATGTTCAGCCGATCGACGAATCGATCGCCGCACTGCTCGGCATCGCGCCCGAACAGGGCGAGACGATGCAGGGGCAGCGCTACGCCCCCGGCCAGCAGTTCCGCGCCCATCACGACTATTTCCACGAAAGCGAAAGCTATTGGGAAAAGGTGCGCGTCCATGGCGGGCAGCGGACCTGGACCGCGATGATCTACCTCAACGACGTGGCCGAAGGCGGCGCGACTTGGTTCCCCCAGGCGGGCATCCGCGTCGCACCGCGCCAGGGCCTGCTCTTGGCGTGGAACAACATGAAGCCGGACGGCAGCCCCAACGAGATGACGCTGCACGAGGGGATGCCCGTGGTCGAGGGCACGAAATATGTCATCACTAAATGGTTTCGCGAGGGCAACTGGGTCAGCTGACTTCCCGCCGCTCTTGTCGCGACGCTGCGCTCCGTGGCATGGCATCCGCGTGAATTTCCCCGATTTGAAAGTCCGCCGATGACCGACGTTCTCGGCATCGCCCAGTCGATCCTGGGCCAGCCCTGGCGCTGGCGTGCGCTGGCCGCCGATGCCCGCGACGGCCTGGGCCATGACGATCTGGTCTCCCAGCTGCTGCTCGCCCGAGGGTGCCCGCCCGACGAGATCGAGGCGCATCGCACCCCCTCGATCCGGGGCTTCATGCCCGATCCGTCGATCTTCCGCGACATGGACCGCGCCGCCACCCGCCTCGCCGATGCGGTGATCGCGCGCGAACCGATCGCGATCTTCGGCGATTACGATGTCGACGGCGCGACCTCGGCCGCCGTGCTCGTGCGCCTGCTCCGTGACCTGGGCCTGTCCCCGCGCGCCTATATTCCCGACCGGATGACCGAGGGCTATGGCCCGACCGAAGCGGCGCTGCTGCGCCTTCAGGCGGAGGGCGCGAACCTGATCGTCACGGTCGATTGCGGCGCGCAGGCGTTCGAGCCGTTGGCCGCCGCGCAAGACGCCGGGATCGAGATACTGGTCGTCGACCACCACAAATGCGCGACCGAACTGCCTCGCGCCCATGCGGTGGTGAACCCCAACCGCCTGGACGAGACCGAGGGGGCCGCGCACGGCCATCTGGCGGCGGTCGGCGTATGCTTCCTGCTGGGCGCCGCGCTGATCCGTACCTTGCGCGCCCGTGGCTTCTTCGCCGACCGGACCGAGCCGCGCCTGCTCGACCTGCTCGATCTGGTGGCGCTGGGCACGGTTGCCGATGTCGCGCCGTTACGGGGATTGAATCGGGCGTTCGTGGCGCAGGGCCTGAAAGTCATGGCGCAGCGGCGCAATATCGGTCTGGCCGCATTGACAGACGCGGCCCGGCTGACCCGCGCGCCGACCTGCTCCGATCTGGGCTTTGCGCTGGGGCCGCGCATCAATGCGGGCGGTCGCGTCGGTCGCGCCGATCTGGGCGTGCGACTGCTGACCACCGACGATCCCGCCGAAGCGCGCGCGATCGCCGAGGAGCTCAACCATTTCAACGACGAACGCCGCGCGATCGAGGCGGGTGTACAGGCCATCGCCGAAACCACCGTCGACCGCAACCGGCATGTCGCGCTCGTTTCGGGCGAAGGCTGGCATCCCGGCGTCATCGGCATCGTCGCGGGACGGCTGAAGGAAAAGCTCGACCGTCCGGCCATCGTCATCGCGGTGGACGAGCATGGGATGGGCAAGGGCTCGGGGCGCTCGATCTCGGGCGTCGACCTGGGGGCGGCGATTCTGGCGGCCAAGGAGCATGGCCTGCTGATCGCGGGCGGCGGCCACGCCATGGCGGCGGGCCTGACGGTCGAGGCGCACCGGATCGCCGAATTGGCCGAGTTTCTGGAGGAACGCCTTGCCGACGCCGTCGTGCGGGCCAGCGCAGGCCGCGCGCTGCTCGTCGATGCCGTACTGGCGCCCGGCGGCGTCAATCCCGGCCTGGTCGGCGCGATGGAGGCCGGTGGCCCCTATGGCATGGGCTGGCCCGCCCCACGCATCGCCGCCGGACCGTTCCGCGTGATCCGCGCCGATCTGGTCGGCACGAATCACGTCCGCGCCATCGTCGCGGGCGCCGATGGCCGCAGCCTGAAAGCCATGGCCTTCCGCCAGGCCGACACCGCGCTGGGCCAGGCGTTGCTCGGTGCAGGCAGCACCCGCCGCCTGTGGCTGGTCGGCCGCGCCAAGGTCGACGACTGGTCCGGCCGCGACGTCGCCGAACTCCATGTCGAGGATGCCGCATGGGCCGACTGAAAAAAGCGCTTGACGGTTTCCACACCCTCCCTTAGAGGCCCCTCCACGCCACCCGGCGGCCCCTTCGTCTAGCGGTTAGGACGCGGCCCTTTCACGGCTGAAACACGGGTTCGATTCCCGTAGGGGTCACCAGCGCCCGCCAGAATGGCGGGTTTGCGCGGTTTTGGCGGTCTTCATGGACGCTTTACCCATCTTTGTGCGCGGAGGATGCGTACGAAGTTATCCGTATGGCCGCTCCTTTCCAAAAATCGTCGCACCGGCTGTTTCTTCTTCCAACGTGCCGCCCCCGCCGCTGCGACCGTTCTTCGATGGCGCGTCGAGCGAGTATAAGCGCACCCTCGAGACCCGCGATCCCAACGAAGCCCGTCAGCGCTACCATCCGCATGCCGTCGTTTACGTCCAGAAGCTTGCGGCAGCGCGGCGCAGACTTGCCAGTCAGCAGCCTCGATCGGCGCGATCCATGGTCGACGCCTATTTTGACGGCGTAGACGAACGACAACTGCAGGGCATGGCCCGGAGGATGGCGTCGCTCGAATTTGGTGCTTTCCAGCACGCCCACGGCCTAACCGACTCTGACCCGGTTCGCGCTATGATAACGACCGATACCGCGGCCGGCACCTCATCGAGAACGCCTTCTGCCGCCTCAAGGATTTCCGTCGCGTCGCACCCGCTATGACAAGCTCGCCGCCAACTTTCTCTCAGGCGTAGCCCTCGCCACGCGCTGACCTTCTGGCTTTGATTGGGTCTCCACCTTAGCAAAAACTGATCGTGGCGATACTGACGTTGAATGCGCTACGCAGAACGCCCCGACCCACAAGTGGATGTTTACGCCGCAGCTATCGCTCCCCGACTTCCGCCGTCCGTTCATATCTCAGCAGTGGCAATTGGAACGGCTTGGATTGGGCCGAAGCCGTCATTCCCGTCGCATCGCCAGAGTATCGACTTCTGACAAGACCTGACATTTGCGCGATCGGCTAAACGGCACCGTGCGAGCATGTCGGCACGACGAATATTGATCTGATCTCACAGATTCCTTCAGTCGGACGCTTCATCGTCATCAGCGTCTCGATGGTGACCGGGCTTTCAACTCACGGCCATGATGGCTTGATCTCGTGCTGCGACTTGAACAGCCTTGCCTCCAAGGTGGCTGATCCAATGAACGCCGAGACGATACCTGCCAAGCACAGCGCGCCGGGCCAGTGTCTCGGTTTCGCGCTACAGCCGGTTCGCGTATTTTATCACCTCCTGATCGCGCCCAGAGGCGCGAAGATATGGTCCGCTTTATCAAGACGACATGGCCGGCCGGGCACAAATGTAAGCGGCGCAGCCCGACATGATTAGCGCTACGACGCAAAGCACGCTGACGGGGGGATCCGCGACCGCGAGAAAGATTGCATAGCCCGTCGCCATACCGCCGACAGCCATCGCCTTGGCTCGACGGCTCATGGCGCCGTCCCGCCGCCACGCGCGCAAGGTCGGGCCGAAACGCGGATGGTCCAGCAGCCACGCCTCCAGCCGGGGCGAAGAACGGGCAAAACAACCCGCCGCCAGGATCAGGAAGATCGTGGTCGGCATCAGCGGCAGCAACGCGCCGACGATGCCCAGTCCGACGCAGAATACCCCCAGTGCCAGCCAGCCGAACCGGATTGCCCGACTCACCCGGCCCCCATCACGCAAAGCTGTCATCGGCCAGTCTCCGTACATAGAGGAAGGCGTCGCGCGCCCCGTTGAGCATCAGCGCGTCACCCACCTGGTCCAGGTCGAGCGCATCGACCGCCGCCGTGAAATGTTTCCACGATCTGGCGCGTCCGTCCGGGTGCCCGGCCAGGTGACGCGCTCCGAACGTCTCGTCGAGCCCCAGGGCCGCCGCGCGCTTCAACAGCGACGCCGCACCGAGCGTCGATCCCTCTGCGACCCACAGCCAGCCGATCGCCATGGCGGCGTCGACCCGGGTGGTGTGGAACGGCCGGGACCCATTGTCCTCCGGTGGCGATCGACCCAGATCCTCCAGATCCTGCCGCACGCGGTCCAGACGCCGCCGAGCGGGCAGGTCCAGCGTCGCCGGGAGCGGCAGTGACCGTGAGTAGAGCCCCTCGATGGCCCGATGAAAGCGATACTGCATCTCCAAAAGGCGCACATAATGATCGCGGTCCCGAAAGGGCTCGGCCGAGATGATGCGGTTGTCCAGCCCGTCATGCGCGTTCCGCGTGGCCTGCATCAGCCGCTGTGAACGGGATATCGGCCGGGCGAGCGCGGCCATCGGGGCGCTCGGCTGGGATTGGGATGCGATCGGGGTCATGGCGATACTCCTGGAAGAAGGGGAAAGGGTCAGCGGTGCAGGGCGAATTCGATCGGCACCTCGACGGTGACCGGATCGCCGGGAACGGCGTCCTCGACCGCGGGCAAGGGCGCGGCACGGCGCACCGTGGTCCGCGCTTCCATGTCGAGCAGCGGGTAGCCGCTTCCATGGACCAGTTCGACGGCGATCACCTCGCCCGAGCGGTGCAGGGTGATGGCGATACGAACGACGCCCTGTTGCCGCGCGGCCTCTGCCTGGCGCGGATAGCGACGATAGCGTTTGAGATGGCCGAGCAGCCGTGCACGCCAGTCCGCCGCTGCTGCGGCCTTCGCCGAAGCGGCCGGGGCGGTCGTCCCAGGGCTTTCGATCGGCTTCGTGCCGGATTGCGGCAAGGGAGGGAACGCAACCGCATCCGCCGGCTGAGCCAGCGGCGCGGCGGAGGGCTGTCCGACCGATGACGGGTCGGCGATCACGGGCACCGTGGGAACCGTGGGGGATGTCGGTGCCGCCGCCGGAAGGGATGGCCTGTAAACGGGAAGCGGCGGCGCAGGCGGAGGCGCCGCTCGATCGAGCGCAGGCTGATTGAGCGGGATCGCCTCCGCGACGAACACCGCCATCGGCTCGGCGTCGGCTACCTGGGTCGGCGGCGCGATCACCCGGATGCTGAGCAACATGATCCCCAGCAGTCCGGTCGCCACCATCGCCCCGGTTCCGAACGCCCGCGCCTGCACCGGCTGGCGATAGCCGGTGGGCCCGACCTCAGAAGGCATGTTCCAACCTGATGCTCGCGGCGGTGCGATGAAAGGAATAGAGCCAGTCGACATTGCTCTTCACCCGATTGTGCTGGAGAAGGATGTTAGGCGTCAGCCCGGCGAGACGCAGCGTCGGCAGGCGGAGGACGGCGGTCAGGTTCGCCTCGCGGTCGTGGCGGACGGCGTCCAGCAATTCGCTATAGGCCGCGTAATCGCGCTGCCGCACCGAGCCGATCAGCGTGAGTTCGGCCCAGTCGGCAAAGCCGTGCACCACCCCCAGTCGCGCCCCGACATGGCGATAGGCATTGGCGCGTTTCTCAGCCTGCTTGTCGCCCGCCTCGACACCGGCGAACAGCGTCCAGCCGCGTGGGCGTGACCACCAGCCGGTCAGGGACGCCTCGGTCAGCGCACCGTCGAGATCGTCGAAGCTCCGCCGATAATTGAAGACCCGGCGCACTACATCCAGACGCAACGCGGTGCTGGGTGACGGGGTCAGCATTGCCTCGGCACGCAAGCCCGGTGCAGTGGACAGCACCCGGTTGCCGAAGCTGGACAGATCGAAGGTCGGCGACAGGGTCAGGCTGCGCCGCGCGGTTTGATGGTCGTAACCGATCTGCGCGCTGAGTGTGGCCTGGTTGTAATCGCCATGCGCCGGCCAGGTGTCGCCATAGACGAAGGCCCGGGCCAACAGCCCGCCCTGCCCCTTCAGGGCGATCCGGCGGCTGATGCTCCCCTCGACATTGAGGCCGACGGAGGCGATCGCCGGTGGCAAGGTGCGGTCGATCAGGCAGGTGCCATCCACGCCGACCAGCAGGCAGGTCTGGCTGGCGGAGGTCTGGTTGAGGTTACTGCTATATCCCGGCCCCGCCGCGATCATGCCCTGCCAGCCACCCCGTCTGTCGAGCGCGTCGAGGAAGGTGTCGACCGTCCGGCGGACCCCGGCGGCCTGCTCGCCCTGCCCTGCCAATTGGTCGCGGATCGCGCGGAACAGGTGGTGGGCCTCCCGGTCCTTGCGGTTCTCGAACAGCACGCGGCCGAGTTCCAGCTGCCCCGGCAGGAAGTCGGGCTGGATCGCCAGCAGGGCGCGGTACTGCCGTTCGGCCTCGGCCAGCCGCCCGTCGCTGCGCGCGAGGCCGCCGCGTGCCCAGGCGACCAGCATCGGATCATGGCGAGCCAGCGCCAGATATGGTGGTAGAAAGCGACGGACATCCGCCCAGTTCTTGCGCGCCACCGAAAGGTACAGCGCCCGGCCCAGATCGTCCGGGTTATGGCCGACTGAATAGACCTGTCCGTCGATGGTGATACGATCCGGCGGCTCAGGCCCCTCGATCGCCTCGCGTTCCGAAAGCGTGGTCCGGCGATCGATACCGGGGTCGAGGCGCAGGCGGTTATCCTCGCTACGCGCACTCTGGCCGGAAGCGGGCGCGGCCATCCACAGCATGGCTAGCGTCAGGAGACAGGTGGAGACAGCGTGGCGCATCGGATCGGCACGAAGCCGGGGCTCCCGCAAGGGAGAGACAGGAGCCCCAGCCCTTCGCGTCAGTTCTTCGTGCCGCCGAAGGCGGTGTCGTGCTGACGCGCACCGTCGAACTTGACGGTCCCGGCCAGCGCCGCGGCACTGGCGCCGAAGAAGCGACCGCTCACCGCGCCGCCCGACGCGACGGTGGCACCCGACTGGGTGGCGACGGCATTACCGCCCGCGAATGCGGCCCCGTTGATCCGTGCCGTGCCGATATTGACGCCCGCCCCGGTCGAGGCGTTGGACAGGCTGCCACGCAGCGTCCCCGTCGATCCGGACGCAAAATTGGCGGTCAGCGTGCCGGTCAATACGCCCTTGTTGGCATAGTCGCTGATGCCCTTGACCGAATAGGTCGCGGTGCCGCTGGTCGGAACGGTCGTGCCGCTGGTGTTTCCGACATAATAGACGGTGTGATCGCCCGCCGTGGCGTTGCCCGTCTGCGACCATTCGCCGAACCACAGATCCGCAGACCCGACGCGGGCGAAGCGGAAGTCACCATAGCTACTGTGATCAGCGGTATCGCTGGTCGCCATGTTCAGATGGCGCACCCCATTCAGGTCGGGCGCGGCGTAAAGGCTGAGCCCTTGGAAATCGACGCGGCGTCCGTTGGTCCCCGGCACGGCGATCCCGGCCCGCCCCGCCACGTGGGGGCCGCCCTGCACGTCACTCTCGCCCACGGTCACCTTGCTGGTGTCACTGGAACCACCGGCGAACTGGGCCTGCGCCGTACCGGCGGTCAGGACCGTGGCGAGGCCGGCGAGAACAATGGTCTTCATTATGATGGAGGTCATGATATTACTCCTGCGGTTGTGCGCCCGATCGCGTCGGGCGCATCGATCCGGCCCCGCCGTGACTGTCCGGTTTTCAGGAAGGACATGCGCGGCGGGGTCGAATAGCGGGATCGTCAGAAGCGGCCCGTCAGGCTCAGCCGGACGGTGCGCCCCGGGGCGGGCATCATCGAACGGGTCAACGGGTCCGCATAATAACGATCGTTGAGGTTGGTCCCGACCAGCTCGGCCGAAAAGCGGTCGTTCAGCCGGTATCGGACATAGGCGTCGGCCGTGATGATCTCGCCCCAACTGAACGGCACGTTGAGCGAATAGACGTCGAGCTGCTGCTCGCGCGGGAGGTCGGCGATCTTCTGGAACAGCGGATTGTCGTAGCGGCTGTAATAGGTCAGCCGTCCGCCGACCTCGAGCCGCTTGTCGAAGAAGCGCCCGCCGATCGTCCAGTTGACCGTCTCTTCGGGCGTCGCCTGGGTCAGCAGGAAGCCGTCCGGGAAGCCATATTTGACGCATTCGGGAATGCTGCCGTTCTTGCGGTCGGCCAGCGCGGCAGCACTTTCGTCACAGACCCGGTTTGTCGTCATGAAGGCCGCACCGAGCTGGGTATAGAAGCCGCCGGTATCGATCCGCGCCTCCGCCTCGATCCCGGCGATCGTCTGTTCCTGGATATTGCTGAATTGCAGTTGGGTGGACCGCTCGACCACATCGGTGATGTGGCTGCGATAGAAGGTCAGCTTGACGTCGGCGCGCTGGTCCTCGCGGTTCAGCCGCAACAAACTGTGCAAATCGCGGACCAGCCCGACCTCGTAGAGCTTGGCGTGTTCGGGCCGCAGTGGCGCCGCTGGGTTGAACGACGCCGAAAAACCCAGCGTGCTTTCGAACATGCTTGGGAAGCGCCACGTCTCGATATAGCGGGCATAGGCGCGAGTATGTTCGTCGGCATAGACGGTGGCCGACAGGCTCGGGGCCCAGTGATGGGCGGAACGACGCGGCGCGGTCACGGGTACGGTATCCGTGATACTTTGCAGGACGCAGGAGCCGGTATTGCCCGGAATCGTATTGATCGTCCCGTTCACGCAGGGATTGTCCGCCCGCCGGTAACGCCCCTGGGCATCAGGGACCCAGGCCGGACCAGCTTGATCGAACGAGATCGAGTAAGGATTTGCCAGATAGTCCGGCAAATCCATTGCGATAAATTCCTCGACGTCCGCAGTGGGCAAGCCTGCGAACAAGCTCTGCGTATAGAATCGCCTGAAGAACGCCTCCCCAATGCCCCTGACCTGGAATGAGGACGTATAGCCCTTGTAAAGGGTCGTCTTCAGGTTCGCATTGCCCTTGGCGATCTGGCTGCGGGTGAAATCATCCACCGCCCAATATCCGGCATAGCTCAGGCCGGCGTTCAGCTTCAGGAAGCTGGCGGGCCGCCACTCGCCGTCCAGCCGGACCAGGAACTCCTCACGCCGCCCGGCGCGCGGGAATTGCCGCCAGCCCTGGAACCTCGCGGAGTCGTAGATGTCCTGCGACGCCAGCTTTTCATGCTGCCAGTTGCCGCTCAGCGTCAGGTCGAGCTTCGTGCCGAGACGCAGGGTGTTGCTGGCGTTGAAGCCATAGCGATCGTTCATCGCATTGGCGCGAGCATTGTCGATGATGATCGGATCGGCGAAAGTCGCGAAATTGGGCATCCCACCGGAATTATAGGTATCGCTCCTTGTGTCGGTGGCCCAGAGATTGGCCTTCAGGTCGATCCAGCGGCTGTCCGGCTGCCACTTATATTCGGCATTATAGGCGCGGGCATGGACCTTGCTCAGCGGCCATTGGACATTGCCCGTGTCGATCGGGATGCGCGACGGCATGATCTCGCCATAGCGGGTGACGCTGTCGCGCAGACTGACCAGCAGATACTGGTCGTCGGCGATGTGCCAGGTGGCTTTCAGCAGCACCGACTCCAGATCGCTGGAGGTGTTGGGCACTTCGTTGCCGGGCGCGAAGCCCAGCGCCATCCGGCGGATACGGTTGAGGTTCCGGGACGGCAGGCTCGACTGCTCGTAATAGTCCGCCCCGGTCGTGCCGGCGAAATAATTGCCCCGCTCGCGAAAGGCATAGGCCGCGAAGAGGTCCAGCCCCTCGATCCGCACCGCGCCGGCCACGCGCACGGCGCGGTCGCCGAACGACAGGAAATGATTATCCGATCCGGTCCGCGGCACGACCCGCAGATAGGGATCGTTCAGCGCGAAGCTGGGCGACGTCCGGGGAAAGCCGGGCACGGTGCGATAGTCGCGCCCCGTCAACAGCGTCGGCAGGCGCGGATCCGTCGAGTTGTTGCCACCCTCCAGCCGCAGGTCGAGGCCGAAGATGCGCCCGGGCTGCAGCACGTCGTCGGCGTCCAGCGTGTTGATGACGACCGTGCCGCCGGTCGAACTGCGGATATTGCCCTTGTCGGTCGGCCCGCGCAGCACCTGGAGGCCCGAGATCAGATTGGGGTCGACATAGGCCCGGTTGCTGGCGCCATTATATCCGCGCCAGACGGTCAGCGCCTGTTCGGTGCCGTCGATCATCACGGGCACGCGCCCCGGTCCCTGAATGCCGCGAATGCTGGGATCGAGCGCGCCGCTGTTGCGCGCATCGCCGCTCAGGACGTTGACCATGCCGGTCAACAGGTCCGACGTCGTGACGCCCTTGTAGCGTTCGATCTCCGCACGGTCCTTGTATCCGCTGGAATAATCGGCGTCGAAGACCGTGTCATAGCCACGCTGGGCGCGTGTCTCGGCCACGTTGCGCGGGGCGGCATCGCCTTCCACCTGCAAGGCGTCGGTGACAAGCGGTTCCTGCCGTGCTCCGCCTGCCGCGTGCACGGGCGCCTGCTGTACCGTCAGTACGCCGTCCGCAATGCGCCAGTCGAGGCCGCTCCCCGCTAGCAACCGGTCGAGCGCCCGCGCCCGGTCCATCCGCCCCGTCACCCCGGGTGAGCGCTTTCCCGCCAACAGCGTCGCGTCGACGCCCAGTTGGAGATGGGCCTGCTGCGCGAATTGCACCAGCGCGTCGCCCAGCGGCTGCGCCGCGATGCTGACGCTGACACTTGCCTGCTGGGCCTGTGCCGCTAGCGGCGCCATCAGCGCCGCCAGTGACGAAGCCGCCAGCGATATCGCCAACCCCATGCGTTTGCACCGGTTTTTGTGCCCCCGAAATTTTGGATACCCGTTCGTCACGTCGTCCCCCATTGGTAAGAACATGATAATCGCTATTGCGCATCATTCTCATTCAATGAGTAGACGAACGTTTCACAGGATTTTTCGGCTTTTTTCTCGAATGGGGGAAAGGCCGCTCAATCGGCGGTGACGATGGTGATCCAGGGCGTGATATGTCTTACCGTCGCGCCATGCGCCCGGCGGATGGCCACCAAAGCCCGGTCGGACCGACGGAGGTCGTAAACGCCCGTGACACGGCGCGCCATGCCGCTCCCCCGCGCCAGGAGCAACCCGCGATGCCACGGACGCAGCGCCGCCACCACCTCGCCCAAGGGGCGCTTCGCCACGACGAGTTGGCCTTGGGTCCAACTCGCTATTGCCGATGGTCGAGCGGACGATTTCCAGACACGGTTGGTCGTGCAGTCCAGATTCGCTACGTCGCCCGGTTGCATGTCGATCGGGTCGATCGAACCATGCTCGCAAGACGCCCGCACTCGTCCTTCCCGCACCGCAATGTGCGCGCCACCGTCATCGCGTCGAACCTCGAAGGCGGTGCCCAGGTCGGTCACCACCGCATCGCCCACCCGAACCTGGAACGGATGAGCGGCATCGTGCCGGACTTGGAAAAAGCCGGTGCCACGCAAAACCCTGACCTGCCGCGCGCCATCGAGCACGATCGCACTGTCGGGGGCCAGCGTCATGCGACTGCCATCGGCCAGACGGATGCTCCGTACCTCGCCGGTCCCCGTCGAGAGATCGGCCTGCACGATCGGCAGCATGACCTGCCCCGCGAAGATCACCGCGACGCAGGCCGCCATCGCGACCGTTAGTGTCCTTCTCCACCGGCTCGGCGCATCGGGGGATGACGCGGGGGCGGCCTCATATGCCTGACGGAGCACATCGGCGACATGATCCAGATCGCGCCAGGCCGCGTCGCACGCCGCCGCCTGCCGCCACTGCCAGAAGCGTGCGCGCACGTCGGCATCGTCGGGACGATCCTGCAACAGGATCATCCAGTCCAACGCCTCGCGCCGACAATGCTCGTCCGCGATCATACTGTCCCCACCTCGGCGCTCATGGAGACATGACGAACGACGCGGCCCCTTTTTCGGTTCGTCGGTCAATGCCGCTTCGGCTCCAGGCATTTGCGGCACCGCTCCACACCTTGTGTCACCAGCCCATGAGCGGTGGTGACCGACACGCCCAACTCGGCGGCAATCTCCCGCAGCGGAGCGCCGGATACCCGATGAAGCTCGACCGCGCGACGCATGCGGGATGGCATCTGGGCCAATGCGGCCGTCACCAGCGCCAGCTCCTGCCGCGCTATCAGCACCCGCTCGACACCCACGGCCTCGCCGTCCGGCATATCGGGATCGTCGTCGTGGGCCGGCGTTGTCACTTGCTCGCGCCGCCGCCTTTGTCGATATTCGTCCAACGCCAGGTTACGTACAACCCGGCTGACATAGCCGACGGGGGCGTCGATGCTCGTTCCTGCGGCTCCCTGCGACAGGCGAATCCAAGCCTCCTGCACGATATCTTCCGCCAATGCCGTATCGCCGGTCAGCCGCACCGCCTCAGCGATCAGTCGACGACGCTGACCGGTGAACAGCGCCAGAATACGCCCGGGTCGGTCCATCATCCGCGCCGCATATGGATCATCGGTGCGGCACGAACCGCGCTGATGTCACGATCTGCGATCAGCACATCCAGCTTCAAGGACGGAAATCCATCTGTTTCGGCGTATGGCGATGCACACCTCCGGAGGGTGGGCTGAGACCGGCATGAGACGCCCCGATCGTTCTTCGCAGTCCGCTCAATCATAATCGCCGCAGCCTGATCGATCTCCTGCCCCATCATAACGACGCCCATACAGAACATGCTATTGCGAGTCGACAGCATTTACCTTGATGACCTGACGTCTTCCCTGTTTTTTCATCCACGCTGAATGAGAGTTTTCCGGCCCTGTGAAGCCTGCGGGCAAGGAGCTGGGACATGAAGAAGTCGAGGTACACGGAAGAGCAGATCGCCTTTGCGCTGAAGCAGGCGGAGACGGGCACGCCGGTGGCGGAGGTCATCCGCCCTATGGGCGTATCGGAGCAGACCATCTATCGCTGGAAGAAGGTGTATGGCGGGCTGAGCGTCGGCGAGCTGCGTCGCGACCGGATCGATCCGCCCTGCGTGCTCGACCAACGGATCAACGCCCAGGGCTTCAGCAACTATGTCGAGCACTGCCTCCTGCCGCCATAATCGCCTGACCTGCACGCGATCGTACAGGTCTTCGCCAACCTGAAGCAGCCGATGCGAAATGCCGCAGAACGATCCCATGAGACAACATGGCGCCGCGACGGATTGCTTCTCGATAGCTTCTCCCCCGACGAGTGGCGCAACTATATCGGCGATGCCGGATCCGCGTCAGCGGATGTCATCAGGCTCCAAATATGCCCGCCGCCTTGCATGGCCCGGTCACCACATGACGGTGCGAGCACGACGATGACGAAGCCGAGCGACCGACACCGTAGAGATTTTTCGGAAGGCTGCGTCCAGTCCGATATCCGACCGCCTGGACACGCTCGTGCGCGGGGCTTCAGAAGCGAGCACGCACGGAGCCGATCACTGTTCGCGGCGCGCCGGGATAGTTTTCGAGGCGTTGCACCGCGGACTCGATGAAGTAACGGTCGGTCAGGTTGCGGCCGGTGACCGACAGTTCCAGCCCGGTGCGCGGGATCGTATAGCTGACCGTCGCGTCGAACGTCGTGTAGCCGTCGACGAAGAAGCTGTTGTCGAGATCACCGCTGCGCCGTCCGACGCGCGTCACGCCACCCGCCATCGTCAGTCCTTCTACGGCTCCGCCAAGGACGTAGCTGCTCCATAGCCGCGCCGACCAGCGTGGAACGTTGGTGAGTCGATTGCCCACCGCGAAGGTCTCATCCTTGCTGATCGTCGCGTCGAGGTGGCTGGCGTTGGCGATCACCTGCCACCGCCGCGTTAAATGGCCTGCGATGTCGAGTTCGGCCCCGCGGACATGCTGCTCACCGGTCTGGATGGAAAAGCCGGGATTGCCGGGGTCGGCGGTCGCGACATTGCGCTTGCGGATGTCGAAGACACTGACGGTGGCGGTCAGCCGGTCACCGGCGGGATCGAACTTGACCCCGGCCTCCCATTGCCGACCCCGTTCGGGATCGAGGTAGCTGCCGTCCACCCGCTGACCGGTCTGCGGCTGGAAGCTCTGCCCGAACCCGCCGAACAGCGACACCGCGGCGACAGGCTGAAGCACGATGCCGGTGCGGAACGTCGTCGCGCCGCTGTCGCGATCGGCGCGCGCCGATGCGTGCCGATCGGTTTGGCGATCGCGAACCTCGTCGTGGCGGACGCTGCCGAGCAGCTTGAGCCAGTTCGTCACCGTCACCTGATCCTGCACATAGGCGCCGTAAAGATCGGAGCGGCGCAGGAAGCTGGCATTGGGCGATACGCGGGGCGGCGTGGCCGTATAGAGAGGCGCGAGGATGTCGATCGCAGCGATGTTCGCCCGGTCGTTGACGAAGTCGAGCGTAGCGCGGCTATAGTTGACCCCGGCCAGCACCGTGTGGCCGATGCCGGCGGTGGCGAAGCGCGCCAGTGCCTCGCCGCGGATATCGGTGGTATCCAGTTGCTCGGTACGTACCGTCGCGCGCCGGGTCAGCGTGCGTCCGTTGCTGGCGAGCGCGCGATTGTCGATCGCGTAATCGTCGTCTACGGTCGCCTCGACGTAACGCGCATTGAGCCGCAGCGTCAGCCACTCGGCCGCGTCATGCGCGATGTCGAGCGACGCGCGCGAGCGATGCGCCGCCGTGCGCGACCAGGGTTCGGCCAAGAACCGGTCTCTTGGCAACGTGATGCGATTGTCCGCACCCACGACCAGGCCACGCTCGAACGGCCCGCGCTGGCTGGCATGGTCGAGGTCAAGGTTGATGATGGTCGCCCTCGCTGGCGACCAACGAGTGGAAGCCGCGATGAACTGGCGGGTCGAGTCCACCGTTTCGGCCCCGCGAAATCCTTCCAGCGTCTGCGCCGCGCCAGTGAACCGCACCGCCAGCGTGTCGGCAACCGGCCCGCTCGCCGTCGCCGATACCCGTGCGAAGTCGAAGCTGCCGCCCTGGATCTCCATTTCGGCGGTAGGGCGATCGGTCGGTCGCCGGGTCGAGATGTTGATGACGCCGCCGGGATCGCCTTGGCCGTACATGACCGAGGCGGGGCCTTTCAGGACCTCGACCGACTGCACATTGGCGAGATCGAGAAACACTTCCGACCGATCCGACACGCGGTTGAGCAGCACGCCGTCGATCGCGTATCGCGGCGTCGCAAAGCCCCGCACCTGGAAGATCTCACCGCGGTTGCCCGCCGTGGTGGTCGGCTGCACGCTGGAGACGTTGCTCAATACGTCGGTGAGGCGGATGCTGTTCTGATCCTCGATCACGCTGCGCGTCACGATCTGGATCGATTGCGGTATGTCCCTGACCGGCGTGGCGGTGCGCGTGGCCGCATCGGTCTCGTCATCGGTGTAGGCCGATCGTTCACCGGTGACGACGATGTCCTTTCGCTCTCGTTCGGGTTCGACCGTGCTGGCCAGCACGGGCGAGGAAACAAGCAGACATGGCGATGCCACGCCGGCGAGCCAGCGGATCATGAGGTGCTCCCTGAGGTTACCCCCCTACGGGGCGCTATTTGATACTGATATCCGTTATCAATAGGATATCTTTAATGCAATCGCTTGCGTGCTTGTCGTGCATCTGCCGAAAGGCTGCGTCAGTGCTCCACCGCACCGGCGGTTTACCCCGGCGTCACCGGAACCCTGTCCGCAGTCAACGCGTCCGAGCCCACGGATGCAGAGGCTCGGGTTGGATGCGACGCTGCCGTCACCGCCGCGGCGTGGAGCAAGACCGAACGATGTTCATGAGCAGCCTCTCAAGCGGTTCTCGCGGCGCATAGCCGCTATGGTTGGGCTGAAGGCTTCGTTCTCGGCAGTATGGGGTTCTGAGAACCCTTTTTCTTTTCCGATATTCGATCCTGACGGGAATGACTCGGCCGTCTGCGCCGCCGTCAAATCTGGGACCGTGGACCGACACGTCTCGTTCTTGAAGCGGGTACTGTACGTCGGTGCGCTGTACGCGGGGCATCCGCGCTGGTCCGCTCGATCAGGGAGCCGTTCCGAGGACCTGACGAAGGCCGCCACTTTGGGTGCCCGACTGAAATCTAGATCGGAACCGCACGCTGCGCGAACAACGATGTCGAAAATGGCTGTTTGCCGTTCCAACGACGAGAGCGGCCGGTGCTTCGCTTCCAGCAGATGACGAGCCTGCAGATCGCACCAAGAATGCCGGCGATCCCGGCCGCGGAGCGCACAAAGATTCGTGCCAGTCTCCTATATTATTGCGGGCTCGGGTGCGGCCCAGACGCTGTCACGCGGCCCCGCCACGGATCGTCGCCGGGCGGCGCGCGCCATGATGGCGAAACCGCTCGTGCCGAGGATTGCGACCAGGTCGACCAGCCGGCTCGCACCGGCATGGCTCCAGCCTTGGGCCAGCAAAGGCGACAATAATGTAGTGAGCGGGATGGCCGCAGTCGCCGCGGCAGCAAGCCACAGCAATTCCGATCCGCTGCGCGCCGCGCCGTGGACCAGCGCCCAGATGACGGCTGCGACGAACGACAGATAGTAGATGCGGCTATGCCATGCGGCTAGATTACCCTCGTTGGCGGGAAGCCATTTGGTGGCAGCGATCGTCAGCGAGATGCCGGCGATACAGCCGAGCGGCACGCCTACCGTTAGGCTCCCGAGGATGCGGGTGGCGCGGGTCTGTGCCACCGCGCCGGACATGCGCTCTTTGCGGCGACGGCTTTCGATCCAGAGCAGATTGCCCGAGTAGAACAGGAAGGCGCCGGCAAGACCGAGCAGAAAATAGGACCAGCGCACGGGCGCACCACCAAAGCTGCCGAAATGCAGCGTGAAGAAGGATGTAACCGCCGCGAACCACGCCCCCTGGCCCAGGCCAGCAGATTGGCGAGCGTGAGCCAGGCCCATGCCCGCGCGCTGCTGCGGAACAGGAAACAGAGGCCAAGGATCGCGCACCAGATCGGCGACGCCAGCCACATCGCAAGCTGTCGCTGCGCGCTGAAGACATCATCGTCGGTCGCGCTCAGGGCCGCGAAGGTGCAGGTCAGCGCCATGGTCAGGGTGAAGCCGAGGATGGTTGCGGCGGCGGCCTTGCCGAACCAGTCGCGACTGGTGAGCGGCGGGCGGCTCATCGCGCCACCCCCTGCCGGAACCGCCACCAGCGGACGATGGCGGGCATAATGCTCCACACCAGCATTGCGCCCGTCGCCCAAGTGAAGACGGCGGTCGCCGGTCCCTCTATGGTCAGCAGCAGGACCAGCGCGGTCAGCAGGAGTAGCGCTCCGGCCATCCGATACGGGCGGCTGTCGGCACCGGGACGGACCAGCGCCTGATGCGGGGTGCTGGCATAGACACTCAATGCCCCGCCGATCGTCGCAAACGCCGCGCACTACGCCACGATCATCGTTCCGCTTCCGAGAAGGCGAACCGGATCGCCGGCGCCATTGCCGCCAGCATGGTCGTTCCATGGGACTGGCCGGGCAGTGGCAGGAAACGCGCCCGAGCGGCGTCCGCATCCCGATCGAGCAACCGGATCAATTCGACCGGGGCGACGGAGGCCCCCTCGCCTTCGGCGATCAATATAGGTGGCGCTCCCTTGGCCGTCGCGACCTCATGCGCGATCAGACCATCGCCGAACCAGAGCGAAGGGCTGACCGCGACGACGCCACCGAACATCGTCGGTCTCGTCAATGCCGCATGGAGAGCGAGCAAACCGCCGAAACTGTGCCCGAGCAACGTCTCGCGCGAGCGATCGACCCGCCAGCGCTGGCGGACCAGCGGCTGTACCTGCCGCTCCACGAGATCGAGAAACGCTTCGGCCCCGCCGGTCGTCATGCCGCTGGCAGGCCGGTTCGCGGGGATCGTCCAGCCCGGCGTGGCGGGCGTATAGTCGCGGGTGCGGCGCGGCAGAGGCCCCGCCGCGATCCCGACGACGATGCCCTCGGAGATGCCCGTCCGCGCGCCGGCGCGCGCCAGCCGACGGGCGGTGAGCGCCGCGATCGCGAAATTGTCTTCGCCGTCGAGTACATACAGGACCGGGTAGCCAGCGGGCGGTGGAGGTCCCTCCGGCCAGGCGATCATGACCCGATAAGCGTCGCCGTTCTTGGCATGGACGATCTGCTCGACGCTGTTCGACAGCGTGTAGGGCGTCACCGCGAGAGGCTCGTTCGTGACCAGCGCGCCGGGCGCCGCCAAAGCGAGCATGACCGCCGCGACCATGCTCACCACCGGTATTGCAGCCGCAGGTTCAGCGTCCGTCCCGATCCATAGAAACAGGCCGCAGGCGACGAGCACAGCGCGACATAGCGATGGTTGGTCAGGTTGCGAGCATTGACCGACAGGATGATGCCGCTGGCAAAGGCCTTGCGCAGGAACAGGTCATACAAAGTGTAGCTGGGCACGCGATACGCATTGGCGGTGTCGCCGTACGAAACACCGACATAGCGAACCCCGCCGCCCAGTCCGACGCCGCCCAGCGGCCCGTCCTCGGCAAAGCGATAATCGGCGAACAGCGAGCCCATCCACGCGGGCACCTGCGCCAGCCGGTTGCCCTGCTGGCCGGGCGCGCCGCGCGTGATCTCGCTATCCATATAGGTGCCGGTCGCGATCATGCTGAGCCCGCCTATCAGCGTCGCCTTGCCCTCCAGCTCGATCCCCCGGATTCGGCCCTGTCCGGTCTGGACCTGGCACGTCGTGCCCGCGCAGACATGGCTTTCGTCGGGGTCCGGGCTGGCGAGATTGTTCTGGGTGAGCTGATAGAGCGCGGCGGTGAGCAGCGCGTTGCTGCCGCGCGGCTGATATTTGACGCCGACCTCATATTGCTCGCCGGTCGTCGGCTTGAATGGGGTGCCGTCGAAATACTGGCCGGTGGTCGGCATGAACGAGGTGGAATAGCTCGCATAGGGCGCGATGCCGCCCGGCGAGACCCAGGTTGCGCCCGCCCGCCACGTCAGTTTGTCCGCCTTGGTCAGCGTCACCGGATCGGTGGTGCCGGTCGCCAGCTCGTTGACCTGATGGTTCTTCGCCCAGTCGTAGCGTGCACCCAGCGTGACATGGAGCTGGCCCAGCGTGATCTGGTCCTGGCCATAGGCCCCGACCTGCTCCAGCCGTGAATTCAGATGGACTTGCGGCGCAAGCGTCTGAAGCACCCTGCCGATGCCCTGCGACACGGGGTTGAAGATGTCGGGCATCGGCGGAACGTTGGTCGACAGGTCGCGCAGGTGCCGCCATTCGGTATCGAGCATGTCGACGCCGACCAGCACGCGGTGCTCCAGCGCACCGGTCTCGAGCCGGCCTTCGATCTGCGTATCCAGGCCATAGCCATCGGAATGGCCGATGCCCTGCACCGCGCGCCGGTTGATCGTCTGACCATTGGCCAGCGTCCCCCCGCGCAGCATGGTCCCCTGGAACAGCGTCTCCACACGGGTATAGCGGCCATTCTGTCGCAGCTCGAACCGATCGGAAAAGGCATGGCGCAACTCGTATCCGACCAGATACTGGTTGCGGTCATAGGTGTTGAATTGCGGCTCGCCCAGGAACGCGTCGAGGCGGATATGGCGGCCGCCTGCGCCCGGTTGCTGCGATCCGACATAGGGCAGGAACTGGAAGGTCGATCCGCCCTCGTCGCGCTGATACTGACCCATGAGCGTGATGCTGGTGGCGGCATCGGGCACCCAGGAGAGGCTGGGCGCGATGTAGTAGCGCCCGGTCTTGATCGCATCGATCTGGGCATCGCCATAGCGCGCGAGGCCGACGAGCCGCGCTCGGATCGTGCCGTCGGCGGTGATCGGCCCCGACACGTCCGCCGCGCCCTGATATTGCCATTTGCCGAGGTCGGTGAACCCTGCCCCCTGAAGCATGATCTCTCCACGCGGTTTCGCGGTCGGGCGCTTCGTCACCAGATTGACGATGCCGCCGGGCGCCACCTGCCCGAACAGCACCGCAGATGGGCCTTTGAGCACCTCGATCTGCTGGAGCGCAAAGGGATCGAAGGCGGTTCGCGTCCATTGCCCGCCGGCAGGAAGGCGGATGCCGTCAAGGAACAGATTGTCGCTGAAGCTGCCCGCCGAGAAGCCCCGCACCGAGAAGCTGTCGGCGCGGCTATCGATTCCGTCCTGCTCGGCTTGGACACCGGCGGTATAGGCGAGTGCCTCGGTGACGCTGTGCACTGCCCGCACGTCGAGTTCCTCGCGCGTGATGACCGAGATGGATTGCGGAACCTCGATCAGCCGGGTGGTGGTCTTCGTGCCCGACGTCGCCTGGGTCTGTCCCGTCGCAGTCACGACGATATCCGTATCGCGCAGCGCGTCGCCATTCTTATCCTGCGCCGCAACCGGCGCAGCCGCCGACGACAGCAGCAGCCCGACACCCCAATATATCTTCATAGGTCTCCCGCCCCTTACACCCGCCGTCCCCGACGACGCATTTCCTGAAAGGTTTGAGGGGCGTCTACTGGCCTTAGATAATGCGAGTCAATCGCACTTGGTAAGTGACTGTGATGATGGGAGGTCTGATAGGTGTCAGCTTTGCCGAACCGATGCGGCCGCCGTCGTTTGGCAGCTACCGTGCGTCCGCTTCGTACCGGAAGCCGTCCTCCGCCGCAGAGGGCACGAATGATGGCTTCCCCGCGTCGCTGGCGCAGCTGATAAGCTGGCTGGGTAGCGGAGCGAGGCGCTGCGAAGCTCGCTTGGAAAAACAGCCCCAGCGTGGCGTATTGGTGGGCATGCAGTTGTCCTGCATTTCGGGCAGTGCAGTTGCCAGCCCCCCGCAGCGATGGGATGCCCTCGCTGCGGGGAACGGGCGGGCCGGGTGGAGATCACCGTCCGCTCGAGGCGCTTAAGTGCAGGAATCCGCTGGCCGTCCGTCTCTTGCCCGCCGGAGGAACATCTTATCCGATGGCGGCGCGCCGATAACGGTGGTCGTCCAGGCTGGCGATGTTCGTCGCGGTTCGTCCTCCGTGATGGGCGATCGAGAAGCGCGCCATTTGCCGGGAGAGTTCGTCGGCCTCCCCCGCCAGGCTGCGGACCGCTGCCGTCGCCTGTTCGACCATGGCGGCATTTTGCTGCGTCACCATGTCCATCTGGCCGACCGCGATGTTGACCTGTTGAAGCCCGCTGCTCTGGTTTTCCGCAGAGACGGCGATGTCGTTGACCAGATGGTTGATCTCCGTGATGCGCGTCACGATACGCGCCAGCGCCTGGCCCGTTTCGTTGACCAGCCCGACACCCGCATCGACCTGTTCGGCGGAGACCGAGATGCGCGCCTTCACGTCCTTGGCCGCATCGGCCGACCTTTGCGCCAGCGCACGAACCTCCGAGGCGACGACGGCAAAGCCCTTTCCGGCATCGCCCGCACGCGCCGCCTCGACCCCGGCGTTGAGCGCCAGCAAATTGGTCTGGAACGCGATGCCGTCGATGACCGAGATGATGTCGGAGATTTCGGTCGAGGCGCGCTCGATCCCGTTCATCGCCGCCACCGCATCCTCCATGATCCGACCGGAATGCTGGACCTCGTCCTTGGCCTGGCCGACCATCTGGCGAGCCAGCCCCGCCTGCTCGGCCGTCTTGCGTACGGTGGTCGTGATCTCGGCCATCGCGGCGGCGGTTTCTTCCAGGCTGGCCGCCTGTTGCTCGGTCCGTTGCGACAGGTCGTCCGAGGCCTGCCGGATGTCCGAGGTGCCGTCGATGATGCCCCCGGTCGAGGCGGAAACCTGGGCCATGGCGGCTTGAAGCGCGTCCGCCGCCCGATTGAAGTCGCGCTTGATCGCGGCGAAGGGGCCGTCGAGATCGCTATCCAGCCGGGACAGCAGATCGCCCTCCGCCAATTTGGACAGGGCCGCCCCCACGCTGTCGACGATGAGGCGGGCCTGCGCGTTCTTGGCCTCGTCCGCCGCGAGCAAGCGCCCGCGCAGATTGCCGAGCGCGGCCGCCAGTTGCCCGACCTCGTCGCGTCGGTCGGCATCGGCATCGATCGACGTCACGGCCATGTTCCCGCTCGCCAATGCCGTCAGGCCATCGGTGACGGCGTTCACCGGCCGGGCGATCTGCCGGACCAGCAGGATGAGGATGGCGACGGCCAGCAACAGGCTGATCAGCATTCCCCCGAAGATGGCGCGGGAAATCATGACGAAGGCCGCCTCTTGCGACGCCTGCCTTTCGGCCAGCAAACGGTTTTCCGTGGCGATCACGGCCCCCGTCTGTGCACGCAGCCGGTCCATCAGCGCCTTGCCCAGTCCCTTCGCCGCGCTGACGCGCGCTTCAGCCTGTGTCGCGGGCACGGCCATCAATGCGATATTGGGCCGCGCCACCTCGTCACGCCAGCGATTGGCCAGCGCACCGATATCGGTCAGGCGAAGCTGCTGCCCCGGATTGTCGCCGGTCAATTGACGGGCTTCCTTCATGGCGCGGTCGAAATCCAACGCGCCCTGGTCATAGGGCGCCAGAAAATCCCGGTTGGCCGTCAATAGATAGCCGCGAAGCCCCGTTTCCTGATTGATCATCGCCTCGACGAGCTTGTTGGAGGCCATGATGACCTTGTACGTATGCTCATTGATATTCGTCGTTTCGCGAACCTGATTTTTTTTGGTGTATATGACGAAGTTCGTCGTCAAGCTTAGCGCCAGAATAATTCCCAAACACAGGGCAAGCTTTCTTACCATCGTGAGGTTATCAAAAAAGCGCATAAGATCACGTTCCGATGATATTAGCCTCCTGCCATACGCGGGCATTTGGCGATGAGCCGACTAAAGGTCGCAACTCCGGATCTGCAACACCGATGACGCCAAGCCGATCATATATGGCATTTCCACAGTCACGACAGGCGGCCTGATAGGAAGCGCCCCTTAAAAACCGGTATACAGCCTTCAAATATATCGAAAATTTAAACAACTAATATTTTCGACGGACAGTTGTTTTCAAGGAACCATCTGCGACGTCATGCATTATCGGGCGTTTTTCAAAATTACTTCGCTGCTCGACGCGATACGACGGGTCCTACACTCATCGCAATTGTACTAATCACAAATACTATTGCCGGATCGTCCAGCCGCCCGTGGCGGACGACCGGAAACTACCGCCCCCGCATATCGTCCTGATAGACGGCCAGCGTTCTGGCCAGCGCGGCCTGGTCGCACATCACGCGCTCGACATTCTGCTTCAGCTCGTTCCCAAGCGCCTGCGTGGTCGGCAGGGCGTGAGGCAGCGTTTCCCCCAAGGCGTGGAGCACCTTGAAGGCGCGAATGGCCACTTCCTCTTCCCCCGCGCCCTCGCGTATGATCGGCGCGAAACCGGCCCGGATCAATTCGTCCACGGAGGGACGCGGCACATGGACCGGCGGTAACTCTTCATCCGATGGCGAGGCCTGCGCTGGAAGTTCGCTCAGGGTTCTGAGCAGCGCATTCAACACCTCGATGGCGGTACCCGGATCATTGGTGGCGGGTGCCAGCGCCCGTCCGGCGATCTCGCCCAATGCGATCTGCCCCAGTCGAGGATCATGATCGAAATCGCGATGCCGCTCGATCACGAAGGCGCGTGACAATTCGTCGTCGAGTTCGGCGTGCCCCCCGACCGCTCGGAGGAGCGGGCGCCCCTTGTGCACCAGCGTGCCGGGAATCACCTCCACATGCACGATGATGTCGTGATCCCGTGCCAGGTCGGCGAGGTGCCCGATATCGACATGCGTCACATAGCCGATGCTCGGCGAGGTCACTGATCGGGCATTCGCGGGGATCGGTACAGGCGGTCGCCCGCCTTGATGGGGATCTTTTGCAAACGTCACGATCGCGGATCGCGCCGCATCCTCGACCCGGTCGATCACGTCCGACATCCGCCCGAAGGCGGCGAGATGGGCGATCCAGCGCAAGAGGGTTACGACCACCAGCGCCACGAGCAGGACCGTGGAGATCAGGAGCAGCACACGCCCCTGCCCGCCATAAAGCCGCGTCTGAAGGCCGATGATGCCAACGACGGAAAAGATGAAGGCGCCCAGGAATGTCGACAGCGCATTTTGCGACATGCGATCCGAGATCAGCAATTGCGTCGCGCGCGGCGTCGCCAGCTGCGTCGCGGACGAATAGGCGCTGACCATCGCCGTCAGGGAAAAGGTGGTCACGGCCAGCATCGACGAGGCGATGATCTGCAGAACCGTACCGACGGCGTTTTGACCGATATCGCCGGTAAAATGATAAGGCAGCGCTCGTGCGACAATGCCTGCGAACGCGGCGACCACCACGCTGGCCAAGCTGATAAGGGCCGCACGAAACCATATTTTCCGGGCGATACGACGGAGCAGCCATGCGATACGGGCCTTGGAGATCATCGGGGTCCTTCACTTCCTTTCGCCGCCGGTGCGATCCTGGTTGACGATGATCGCCATCCCCCCGCCATGGGTTCCCGCAGCGGCGGACGCGATCAAAGGCCGACAGCGAACCGTCGGGTATCCGGCAGCTAATACGCAAGGCGCGGATGTTCGGCTCACCGGCCTTCGTTCGATCGGCGGTTTTTCCCCGGTCACGCCCGACGCGTTTCTCTTGAAATCGGCGACGGCTTTATCGTTGCATCGCGCCGACAAACCGATGCAAGGCTTATGGATCAGATAGTTACAGGGGGCGGCGATGGTGAAGGCTTGGGGTTGGCTGCTGGGTGCCGCGATGATGACGATCGGGGTTCCTGCCCTGGCCGAAGACGAACCCCGTTTCTGCCCCACCCGCCCGAACCTCGGCGGATCGAGTTGCACGACCGAGCCGGGGCGGGTGCATTTCGAGATATCGGCGCTGGACTGGCAGCGGGACGACCAGGCCGATCAGCGCGAAGACCGTATCGTCACCGCCGACATCCTGACCCGCGTGGGTATCGGCAAGAACACCGAGCTTCAACTCGACTGGGTCGGCTATGGCCGGGACCGGACGCGCGACAAGACCACGGCGCTGGTCGACACCGCGACGGGCACCGGCGATGTGACCTTCGCCATCCGCCAGCATTTGGCCGGGCAAAAGGGAAAGCCTTTCTCGGCGGGCGTACAGGCCTTCGTCACCGCGCCGACGGGGCGCTATCCGATCGGTGCGGGAAGCTGGTCGACGGGGATCATCATCCCGGTCCAATATGAGCTGACGGAAAAGCTGGCGATCGCCGTGACGGGGGAAGCCGATGCGGCGGCGAACCAATCCGGCCATGGGCGCCATTTGGCCTATAACGAGATCACCGGCCTGCGCTACAAATTCACCGACGCGGTTACGGCTACGGCCGAAATGTCGCTGGAGCGCGACGACGAACCCGATCAGCATGAGACGATGGCCCTGGCCGCCCTGTCGGCGGCGTGGCGGCCGACCAAAGTGCTTCAGTTCGACATCTTGGCGGCAACGGGCCTCAACGCGGCCGCGCCCCATCTGCGTCTCGTCACGGGCGGCGCCATTCTCTTCTGACCCTCTCGTCGCCCCCGTCCCATCTTCTGAATGCGTGCGATCCGTTGGAGCCGGACGGCGGCGCAGTCATGGCCGATATCGATGCGTTTGCCCGATCGCGAAGGTCGTGCGTTCACCCCGCTCCGAAACGCCGAAGAAGGACAGGATAATGGATTCAGCCGCCCAGACCCGCCGACGCGAGATCGCGACCGAGCACCTGCTGTTCAAGACGATGGAATATGTCGAGGCCCGGCATCCCGGCCTGCTCGATTTTCTTGAGGCCAGCCTCGATCACCTGGGCGATCCTTCGGACGGGCCGGACAAGGACGACGCGGCGGTTCGCGAGATCGCCCGGCGCATGATCACCGGCGCGCGGCGCGAAGGCGCCTGAGCCACCGGCATGGCCCTGCACTTCGTGGGCTTTCGCGGCGACGAATATGCCCGCGCGGTGCGGGTCTTCGGCCAGCCGGACTTCATCCATATCGGTTGGGACCGCTGGGCGAAATTGGAGATACAGCCCGACGACATGGCGGTGTTTGCAACGGGAACGGCAGAGGACGAACCCTCCCTCTACAGCTTTCCCGACATCCGGGAGGTGTAAGGTCCGACACCGGTCGGGCTTTGGAGCGGAACCTGACAGAGTCGTCGCGCGCGGTCGTCCAGTCGATGCGGCCTCGCTTCATATTCCAAGTTAACGATCAGGGGCACGGGAGGACTCGACATGCCCCTCCCGTTCATCATGACATTCCACCGGAAATCGCCCTTGCCGTCGGTTCGGAATGTACCGGTCGCCGCCCATCGGGTGAAATTTACCATTTCCCTTAACTGTCCATTTTAGCCACTGATTTAACTTATGTTTCTATCGCCGCCGGTCTGGAGGACCGATGCGCTTTCTAACCTGCCTCGCCTATGACCATGATCTGCGTCTGGTATTGCTCGCCGCGATATTATGCCTGATGGGGTCCGCGATCACGATCAGACTGCTCCAGCGGCTGCGCTCCGCCGATCCCGGCACCCTTCTGGCCTGGGTGTTCATGGGCGGCGTATCGACCGGCGCGACCATCTGGTGCACGCATTTCATCGCGATGATGGCATACCAGCCGGGTGTGGCGGTCGCCTATGACCCGCTGCTCACCGCCCTTTCGCTGGTTATCGCGATCTTCGGCAGTTCGATCGCGCTGGCCGTCGCGGCCCGTCGCCAGCCATTTGCCCCGGCGGCGGGAGGCATGCTGTTCGGTCTGGCGGTCACCGCGATGCACTATACCGGCATGATGGCTTTCGCGGCCAGGGGACTGGTGGAATGGTCGCCCGCCTATGTGACCGCGTCGATCCTGTTCTCCCTTGTCTTCGGGGCGATGGCGTTCCGCCGCGCCTTGTCGCGCGGTAAGCAGGGCAATCCATGGCCTGCCACCGCCCTCATGGTGACGTGCATCGTCCTGCTCCATTTCACGGGCATGGCGGCCCTGACGGTTATTCCCGTCGCCCCGGAGCCGGGCCAGGTGGACAACCAGAGCGCCACGATGGTCATGGCGTTTGCGGTGGCGGCGGTCGGGCTGTTGGTGCTCGGCACGGGTTTTGCCACCTCTGTCCTCGATACGTCGGCCCATATCGCCTGGCAGCGTCGCCTGGCCCAGGTGATGGAGGGCAGCGTCGATGCCATGATCGTGGAAAGCGGCGGCGTGATCGTCGCCGCGAACGGTGCCTTCACCGAGCTTCTGGGCACCAACGACGATGTCCTGGGCCAATCCCTGCACCGCTGGGTTTCGGACATCGGCTCGGTCGAGCCCGGTTCCCTGGCGCAGCGGACCCTGCAAGCCGCCGACGGCTCCCCCATCCCCGTCGAGATCGCCCTTCGCGTCGATACGAGCGAGACGAAATCCTTCATGATCTACGCCCTTCGCGACGTGCGTCAGCGATTGGCGCAGGAGCGGCGCATCGCGCATCTGGCGCGCAATGACGGGCTGACCGGCTTGCCCAATCGCGCATCCTTTCTGGAATGGTCGCATCGCCAGGCGGCCCCAGACGGACCGGGGCGTCCGCTGGCCTTGCTGTCGATCGATCTCGACCGGTTCAAGGAAGTCAACGACACGCATGGCCATGCCGCGGGCGACCATCTGCTGGCGACGATCGGCACGCGGATGAAGGCACTGGCGCGGCCCGGCGAGTTCCTGGCCCGCCTGGGCGGCGACGAATTCGTCGCGTTGATCGGCATCGACAGTCACGAGGATGCGATCGACCTGATCGATCGCCTGCGGACCGCGATCACCATGCCCGTCGAACATGACCGCTCGACGCTGAGCTGCGGCATGAGTGTGGGTGTCGCGCTGTGGCCGCAGGACGCCGACGAGATTTCGGCGCTGATCAACAATGCCGATCTCGCCATGTACCGGGCGAAATCGAGCATTGCGACGGACTTTTGCTTTTACGAGGAGGAAATGGACCAGACGGTCCGCGCCCGTCGTCGTATCGCCACCGAACTGCGTGATGCGCTGGACCATGACCAGTTCGCCATCCATTGGCAGGTGCAGGCATCGGTCGAGACGGGCGAGATCACCGGTTACGAGGCACTGCTGCGCTGGACGAAACCCGACGGCACGAATGTTTCGCCGTTCGAGTTCATCACCATTGCCGAACAGACGGGCCTGATCCTGCCGATCGGCGAATGGGTCCTGCGACGGGCCTGCCAGGAAGCGGCGGCCTGGCCCCTTCCCTGGAAGATCGCGGTGAACCTGTCCCCCGTCCAGCTCGGTCACGTCGATCTGCCCCGGCTCGTCCATCAGATACTGATCGAGACCGGCCTGGCACCCACTCGGCTGGAGCTGGAAATCACTGAGTCCGCGATGATCACGGACCCCGAGCGCACGACGCATGTATTGCGCCAGTTGAAGGCATTGGGGGTGTCGATCGCGATGGACGATTTCGGCACCGGCTATTCGTCGCTATCGACGCTGCGCTCCTTCCCCTTCGACAAGATCAAGCTCGATCGCTCATTCATGACCGAACTGGATATCGCGCCGCAATCGGCCGCGATCATCCGGGCGGTGCTGGCGCTGGGGGAAAGCCTGGCGATTCCCATTCTCGCCGAGGGTGTGGAGACGAGTTCGCAGCTCGAATTCCTTCGCGCGGAGGGATGCAACGAAGCGCAAGGTTATCTGCTGGGCCGCCCCGGTCTGATGAAGCGGGAGGAAGACGTAGGCGAGCCGGGATCCAGCAAACACGCCGCCTAGGGGTTAGGCCTGGGCGTCCGGCGGATCGGGTTCATCCCGCCGGACGCCTGGGGCGGTTGCGGCGCGGCGCTTACACCGTCGGAGCCGCCGCGCCGTATATCTGACAGTCCGCGCGTTTGGCTCCGGCCAGATTGCCGTCATTGCGCAGGGAATAGCTGGTTCTTTCGCGGACGTTGAAGGCGACGACGCGCTTGATTCTCAGCTTGCCGAACGCCGTGGTGATCAGGCTGACCGGCGCGATGGGCTGGTAATCATAGACGACCTCGGCCACCATCACGGCCGTGCCGCCCGCCGCGGCGATCTGGCTCCCCGCCTTGCCGACGCCGTCGATGGTCGACGCGGTTTCCACCGCGCCATGATCGTCATTCGTCTTGTCGTCCAGATTGGTGATCGGGGCCCCGGCATCGTTCATCGGACCGCCGATCGATGACGGGGCCGCCAGCGCACCGGCGCAACGCTGCCACCGGAACCATTGACGGTATCCGTTGGGGTTGGTGGCCGACACCGGTCCCCTGCCGCCCGTTCCGGTGGTCGATGTCCGCTGTTCCAGATCGGACAGGATGATCCGCCCCTTGGACGCCAGGGAGAGCGGTTCCCCCATCTTCATCGCGCCGATCATGATCTCCGTCACATCGGCTTCGTCGATCGTGGTGCGGACCCGACCGGCATTGTCCGCGACCGCCATCGCGATCTGCGAAACCCGCAGGTTCGCAATGACGTAATTGCCGACCTCGATTCCGCCGAGGCCAACGAACAGGATCACCGGCGCGGCAAGCGCAAACTCGATCATCGCGACGCCGCGCCGATTGCCGGTCACATGGCCGAGCCGCCTGGCAAGACACGTTATCGGCACAGGGTCACCGGCTCGGCTTGCGAGGCATAGGGCTGGTTTTTCAACATGGTCGTGGCGGTCAGCCTGGTCATCCCGCTCCAGCCGATCAACCGGCTCATCGGCACGATCTCGGGATAGGTCACCGTCGCGGTGTACAGCACCACATCGTCCGAACCACCGGTGCCTGCGCGTGCGCCGTCTGCGTCCCAGACGCCGTTGCCATTGATGTCGAGGAAACAGTCCCCGGCATTATACTGCCCCAGCGGCGGCGTGTCGGTCGTGATCGGCTCGGGCTTGGCCACCTGCTGGAACTTGCCGTAGCTGGTGGGAACGACGACGACATCGGCGTCTCGCGAAATCGCCTTGACGCTGTCGGAGACCATCGCGGTCAACTGCGCGGACGTCGTGCTGGTCCCGATCGTGACCCGCCGGGCTGCGCGGTCTAGCGCATCCTGCACCTGCGTGGCGACATATTGGCGGTAGCCCAGGTCGAACAGGCCGCACATGATCACGATGGCGGGCAACGAGATCAGGGCGAACTCGACGACCGAGGCGCCCCGACGATCGCGGCCGATACGGCGCAGCGCACCCCCACATCCCACCCTCATTGGGTCAGCCTCAATGCGCCGATATTCTTGCCGATTTCGACGAAACGCTCGATCAACGCCGCTTGGTTTGACGAGGTGGAGGCTTGGCTGGGCGTGCTCGCACAGTTGGTCAGCGACGCGTCAAGCGACGTGGCGAAGCCGATCACCCAGATGGAATATCCCATGGACTTGGCCTGCGAGCACAGCAGGTTGAAGCGCTGCTTGTGGCGGGCAAGCTGATCGGCTTCGTCGGAATAGTCGCCACCGGGCGTGATCCGACCATCGAGCCGCTCCACGCCGTAAGACGAATAGAGGCCAGTATAGCCGGTATCGAACAGTCCGTCCGTCATGAATATGATGTATTTCTTGACCGGCATCATATTGTACTTTTCCGGGTTATTACTGCCGAAAATACCCCCTGACGAAGCCCAGCGCGCACCCCACATCATCCCGTTATCATGATAGGTGCCGCCGTCCGGGACGAGAGTGTTGAGATAATTATTCAGATCATCCCGCGTCCATCCCTGCATAGATGCCGCTGGCGATGGGCAAGCAACTTGCGGCTTGAAGCGATTACTATTGTACCGCAGCATATAACTCGTATATTCCACTTCCGGCCAATAGGGTTTCCACTTCGTCGAATCGCTGTTCGGTATCAGATCGATATTCAGATCCGTGGCGCCCGACGGGATCGCCGCAGCGCTTGATCCCATACGCACGGTCTGACGCTCTTCGACGCATCCCGCCCAAGTGACGTTCTTGGGCGTAGTCTTGACCGGCGTATCGCCACTGTAATCGGCGGTGCCGACAAGTTGTGCCACATCAACGCTTGCTCCCGACACGTATTGCGACGTGTCGAAAGTCCGGGGCAGATACCGGAAATAGGTGCAGACTCCGGACCATGAATTGTAGCTGCCGTAGTAATAATCGCAATCGCTGGAACTCATCCTCGCGGTCACGACCTGCCGGGATTGATAGGTCCACGGGCCGGACAGCATGTAATTGGGATTGGCCGCGCGGATCGCCTTTCCGATATTCACGGCACTGGCATAGGGAACGACGCCGTAGCGAAGACGCATGCCGGAAGCCGTCAACTGCTTCTGCACCGGTGCAAGCTGATCGTACAGCGCCAGCACGGCCGAACGCAGCGCCTCGATCTTGGTCTGGGAGTCGCTGGACGTCGCCTTGTCCCGCATCGAGCCGGTCGTATCCAGCACGAAGACGATGTCGGTGTTCACAAAATCCTGGGAGGCGTTGCAACTGACGCTTACCGGCAGTTCGACGAAGCCGAATATCCGCATCAGCGACGTCGGGATCGTGGTGGCGGCATTGAGGACGACGGTCGTCTTCGCCGTCGAGGCACTGGAAATGGAGGGCGTGAACGGCTTCGATCCGAACATGCCCTGCTGGAAATTGAAGTTGAAGAACTTGGCCGCCTCGGCCCGCACGCCGTCATCGACGGTCCCGTTGGTCATCGCGCGCCGACCGGCCAGCACCGCCGCATCGCATGCGATCTGCATCTGCTTGCGCGCCACATATTCGGTGCCGAGATCGATCGCCGATCCGACCAGGGCCACGAGCGGGATCAGGAAAAACGCCCATAACAGCATGACGTTTCCGCGCCGATCGGCGGCGATCCTGGCAAGAAGGCCGGATGCCGGAAAACGGGACGGGCGACGCCGTGGTCGAGACATTCCATGACAGGGGAACCGACAATCCATCCGTTCGCCCTATCGGCATAACGTAAAGGGCAGGTTTATGGAAAGGGGCGTTAAGCCCCTCTATCAACTGCCCTATTTCGCTTTCGACGGGCGGCCGTCCGCCGGGGGCATGTGCCCGCTCGACGGCTATTCGGCCGGGTTCCGCCGCACGGCGTCGCTTGCCGTATCGCGTCTTTTCGAAGCCGAGCCGATCGCGTTTCGATCATGGTGGAGGCGATGGGGGCGGGGGTGACGGCCGGGTTCAAAACAGGGTGTCGCCTCGGCCATGGGGGCCGCCACGTCGAAACAGTCGTTGCTCATGTCCCTGTCGTTGCGCGAGGCCATGGCAGGAGAGGCGATCAGGCCGAGCGGGATAACGATCATCCATGTGCGGGAGCGGCGCATGCGAAACCCTTTTGAACCGAGTCCGTGAGAGCGCCTCTGTCGTCCCGAAGGTCGCGACTGCCGACTTAAATGAATTTCACCTGCCCCGATGCGCCTTGGCCACGCCACGGCCGTGGGGTTATGCCATGCGCCATGGCAGCCATCTTGGTCATCGAAGACGACGACGCCACCGCTGCGGCGATCATGGCGGAGCTGGATCGGCACGGGCACGACGCCAGCCGGGCCGCCGATGGCGATAGCGGGCTGGACCTGGCCACCCGTGAGGCGTTCGATGCGATCACGCTGGACCGGATGCTGCCCGGACTGGACGGCCTGACCCTGGTCGCCCGGCTTCGCGAACGGCACGTCACCATTCCCGTCCTGATGCTCAGCGCCCTGAGCGATGTCGACGAACGGATTGCGGGGCTTCGCGCAGGCGGCGACGACTATCTGACCAAGCCGTTCGATTTCGCCGAAATGGCGATGCGGGTCGAGGTGCTGCTCCGGCGGCGCGAACAGGCCGAGGCGGTGGTGCTGCGCGGAGGCGGGATCGAATGCGACCTGGTCCGCCGCACGGTCAAGGTGGATGGCGAGCCGGTCCGGCTGCTCCATATGGAGTTCCGCCTTCTCGAATTCCTGATGCGCAATCGCGGCGAGGTCATGACCCGGCGGATCATCTTCGAACGCGTCTGGGGCTATTATTTCGATCCGGGGGCCAATCTCATCAGCGTCCATATCGCCCGGCTGCGCAAGAAGATCGACCGGCCGGACCGACCGTCCCCGATCCTGACGGTGAAGGGAGAGGGATATCTCTTCGAAGGCTGACGCGCCGCTGCGCTGGCGCGATGTCATCCGGATCAGCACGTTCCGGCTTTCGGCCATGCTGGGGGCGGTGTTCGTCATCGGGCTGATCGCGATGCTGGGCGTCGTCTATGCCGCGACCGCCCGCGACCTGACCGCGCGTAGCGATCGGATCCTTCACGCCGCCGCGCAGCGCCTGTTGCAGGTCCCGGCCGACCAGCTGCCCGACCGTATCCGCTACGAGCTGCGCCGCGACCGTGCCGGTTTCAACTATCTGTCGCTGATCGCCGCCGACGGCACGCCGGTCGTCGGCAATATCCGCCTGCTGCGCCCCCTGCCCCCCGGCCTGCCCGTCGATGTCGAGGGCGGATCGCGCGGCCCCTTGCGACTGGTCGCGCTGCGCACCCGCGAGGGAGAGACGTTGCTGGTCGGGCGCGACATCAGCCTGCTGCGCGACCTGCGCCGGACGATCCTGGAAACATTGATCGTCAGCGGCCTGCTGACCCTGTTATGCGTCACCACCGCCGCCATCTGGTTCAGCCGGGCGCCGCTCCGCCGGGTCCGGGCCCTGCAACGCGCCAGCCGGGAGATTGCGGCAGGCGACTTCTCGGTCCGCATGCCGATCGCGGGGCGGCATGACGAACTGGACCAGTTCGCGACGACGGTGAATGCGACGGTCGAGGAGGTTGGCCGCGTCGTCGCCCAGGTCAAGGGCGCGACCGACGCCATCGCCCATGATCTACGCACCCCCCTCACCCGCGTCCGCGCCACCCTGAACGCGCTGCATCACCGGCCGCATGATGCCGTCGAGGTGACGGCGGGCATCCGACAGGCGACCGCCGATCTCGATCTCGTGCTGGAGCGGTTCGCCGCCTTGCTGCGCATTTCCGAGCTGGAGGCGGGGCGACGCCGTGCCGGGTTCCGCACGATCAATCTGGGCATCCTCGTCGCACAGGTGGCCGAGCTCTACGAACCGCTGGCCGAGGATCGCGGCATCGCCCTGTCGGTCGCGACCCGGCCATGGTCGGTGGATGGCGACGACAAGCTGTTGTTCGAGGCGCTGAGCAACCTGCTCGACAATGGCATCAAGTTCGGTCGCCCCGGCGGTCGTGTCGCGATCGCCCTGGTCGAGGACGCGCAAGGACGCGCGATCGAGGTTCGGGACGACGGCCCCGGCATTGCGACCGGCGAACGCGATGCGGTGCTGCGCCGGTTCCACCGAGGACAGGGCGTGCAGGACATTCCCGGCAGCGGCCTGGGCCTCAGCCTGGTCGTGGCCATCCTGCACCTGCACGGCTTCCGCCTCAGCCTGTCCGATGCGGCACCGGGCCTGTGCGTGCGCATGTCGCTGCCTCCGGCGTCGGCGTGAAATTCATTTAAGTCGCCTGCGCCCGCGATTGGCGCGATGGAGCCCCCGTCGACGACGGACAGCGGGTTTCCCCCCACCCCCCTCGATCCCCGCGCCGTCGCCGACACCGCCCATCCCTGACGGTCACCGGGACGCCCATGCTTCAGCTCGTCAAGCTCGCCCTCAGCAAGCCCTATACCTTTGTCGTCCTCGCGATCCTGATCGTGCTGGGGGGCGGGATCGCGGCGGTCGAGACACCGACCGACATCTTTCCCGACATCCGCATTCCCGTGATCGCGGCGGTGTGGAGCTATCGCGGCCTGCCGCCGCGCGACATGTCGGGGCGCGTCATCTATTATTACGAGCGCTCGCTGTCCTCGACGGTCGGCGACATCGACCATATCGAGAGCCAGTCGCTGTCCGGCGTCGGCATCGTGAAAATCTTCTTCCGCCCCGGCGTCGACATCCGCACCGCCACCGCACAGGTAACGTCCGCCTCGCAGACCGTGTTGAAGCAGATGCCACCGGGCATCACCCCGCCCCTGATCCTCAACTACAACGCCTCGACCGTGCCGATCCTGCAACTCGCTTTGTCGGGCAAGGGGCTGTCCGAACAGAAGATCTACGACCTGGGCCAGAACATGATCCGCCCGGCGCTGGCCTCGGTGCAGGGTGCGGCGATCCCCTCCCCCTATGGCGGCAAGGAACGGCAGATCCAGATCGACCTCGATCCCGCCGCGCTTCAGGCGCATCGGCTGTCGGCGACCGACGTCGCGAACGCGCTGGCGCAGCAGAACCAGATCGTGCCCGCCGGGACCGCCAGGATCGGCCAGTACGAATATAATCTCCGCCTGAACAACAGCCCCGACGCGATCGACGCGCTTAACGACCTGCCGATCAAGACGATCGGCGGGACCACCGTCATGATGCGCGACGTGGCGCATGTCCGCGACGGTTCGCCGCCGCAGCGGAATGAAGTGCGCGTCGATGGCGCGCGCTCGGTCCTGATGACCGTGCTGAAGAGCGGGTCGGCCTCGACCATCGCCATCGTCGATCAGGTCAAGGCGCTGATGCCCAGGCTGGCGGCGACGCTGCCGCCGGGATTGAGCGTCAAACCGCTCTCCGACCAGTCGGTGTTCGTGAAGGCGGCGGTGTCGGGCGTGATGCGCGAAGGCGTGATCGCTGCCGCGCTGACCAGCCTGATGATCCTGCTGTTCCTCGGCTCGTGGCGGTCGACCGTCATCATCGCCGCCTCGATCCCGCTCGCCATCCTGGCCGCCATCGCCGGACTGGCGCTGGCCGGGCAGACGCTGAACATCATGACGCTGGGCGGGCTGGCGCTGGCGGTCGGCATCCTGGTCGACGATGCGACCGTCACGATCGAGAATATCAACTGGCATCTGGAACAAGGCAAGTCGGTGCGCGACGCGATACTGGACGGGGCCAGGCAGATCGTCGGCCCCGCCTTCGTCTCGCTGCTGTGCATCTGTATCGCCTTCGTGCCGATGTTCTTCCTGCCGGGCGTGGCGGGTTTCCTGTTCGCGCCGATGGCGATGGCCGTGGTCTTCGCGATGATCGCCTCGTTCATCCTGTCGCGCACGTTGGTCCCGACCATGGGCAACTACCTGCTGCGCGATCATGCCGGGGCGCACACTGCCGAGGTGATGGTCAGCCACGATGCACAGGCCGGACGCCCGCAAAGCCGCAACCCGCTGCGCCGGTTCCAGCATGGCTTCGAACGCCGGTTCGAGGCGGTGCGAGGCTATTACACCGGCCTGCTCGCCTTCGCGCTCGCCCGGCGGCGGCCCTTCGTCATCGGCTTCATGATCGTGGTGCTGATGTCGTTCGCGCTGGTGCCGATGCTGGGCCGCAACTTCTTCCCCGCGGTCGATGCGGGCCAGATCAGCCTCCACGTCCGCGCCCCCGTCGGCACCCGGATCGAGGAGACGGCGGCGCTGTTCGACCATATTGAGAACCGCATCCGCCAGGTCATTCCCGCCGACCAGCTCGACACCATCGTCGACAATATCGGCCTGCCGGTCAGCGGCATCAACCGCGCCTATTCCAATACCGGAGGCGTGGGTCCGCAGGACGGCGACATTCTGGTCACGCTGAAGGAAGACCACCGCCCCACCGCCGAGTTCGTCAAGGCGCTGCGCGAACAGCTGCCCCGGGATTTCCCCGGCTCGTCCTTCGCCTTCCTGCCCGCCGACATCGTCAGCCAGATCCTGAACTTCGGCTCGCCCGCCCCGATCGACGTGCAGGTCGCCGGGCCCGATACCAAGGGCAACGAAGCCTATGCCCGGATGCTCGTCGCCCGGCTGTCGAAGGTGCCGGGGCTGGCCGATGTCCGCCTGCAACAGGCGTCCAACTATCCCGAATATGCGGTCGACGTGGACCGTGCGCAGGCCAGCCGCCTGGGCATCACCGAAAACGACGTGACCCGCAGCCTGTCGGTCAATCTGGCGGGCAGCGCGCAGGTCGCGCCGACCTTCTGGCTCAACCCGAAGAACGGCGTGTCCTATCCGATCGTGGTGCAGTCGCCGCAATATCGCGCCAGCACCATCGAACAGCTCGACAATCTGCCGATCACCGGCAGTGCGCCGGGCAGCTTCCAGACGCTTCGGGCGCTGGGCACGCTGCACCGCGAACCCAGCCCCGCGCTCGTCTCGCATTATGCGGTGCAGCCGGTGTTCGACATCTATGCGACGCCGCAGGGTCGCGATCTGGGCGCGGTCGCCGCCGACATCAACCGGGTTCTGGCCCAGACCAAAGGCCAGCTGCCCAAGGGCGCCACGGTCGCCATGCGCGGACAGGTGGAGACGATGAACACCGCCTTCACCGGCCTGATCCTCGGCCTCGCGGGCGCGGTCATCCTGATCTATCTGCTGATCGTCGTGAACTTCCAGAGCTGGATCGATCCGCTGGTGATCGTCTCGGCCCTGCCCGCCGCGCTCGCCGGGATCGTGTGGATGCTGTTCGCGACGCACACGCCGCTCAGCGTGCCCGCCCTGACCGGCGCCATCATGTGCATGGGCGTGGCGACCGCGAACAGCGTGCTGGTGGTCAGCTTCGCCCGCGAACGGCTGGCCGACTGCGGGGATGCGATCCAGGCGGCGATGGAGGCGGGCGCCACCCGCTTCCGACCGGTGCTGATGACCGCCTTGTCGATGATGATCGGCATGGCCCCAATGGCGCTGGGTCTGGGCGAAGGCGGCGAGCAGAATGCGCCGCTCGGCCGGGCCGTCATCGGCGGCCTGCTGTGCGCCACGCTCGCCACCCTGGTCTTCGTTCCCGTCGTCTTCGCCATCGCGCACCGCCGCCGGAAGGCGACCGCGCCCTCCCCCCTGATGCCCATCGGAGAAGCCATCCATGCATGACGCCGCCCCGGCCCCCGCTGTGTCGGCCGACACCCCCAGCCCCAAGGGCCTGAAGATTGCAGGTCTTGCCGCCGCCGTCCTGGCGATCGGCACCGTGGGTGTGGGAACCCTGGCCCGAGGCCATGACGTCGCGGCGGCGGCCAGCTGGTCCACGACCAACGCCATTCCGACCGTCCACCTGATCCCCGTCAAGGGCGGCGCGGCGACCGACACGCTCGACCTGCCCGCCACGCTGGAGGCCTGGGAAGCCGCACGGTTGTTCCCCCGTGTCGGCGGCTATGTGCGCAGCTGGTCGCAGGACATCGGCGCCCATGTCGCGGCCGGACAGGCCCTGGGCGTGATCGATACCCCCGAACTCGACCAGCAGATCGGCCAGGCGCGGGCCGCGCTGGCCAGTGCCGTCGCGCATGAGAAGCTGGCGCGCAGTACGGCCGCCCGCTGGAGTGATCTGCTGACCACTTCGTCGGTGTCCAGGCAGGAAGTCGACGAGAAGAACGGCGATCTCGCGGTCAAGACGGCGGGGGTCGCCGAGGCGCGCGCCGCCCTGTCGCGGCTGGAGGCGATGAAGCGCTACGCCGTGGTCCGCGCCCCCTTTGCCGGGGTCGTCACCGCGCGCAATGCCGAGGTCGGCGATCTCGTCGGGCCCGGTGCCGCCACGCAGGCGCCGATGTTCAGCGTCGCCGACACGCACCGCATCCGTGTTTATGTCAGCGTACCGCAATCGCTGTCGGCCACGATCAGGCCGGGCATGACCGCGACGCTGACCGTCCCCGCCTGTCCGGGCCGCCCATTCACCGCAACGGTCGCGGGTCTGTCGAGCGCGGTCGATCCGCAATCGGGCGCCTTCCGTGTCCAGCTGTTCGCCGACAATCCCGATGGGCTGTTGAAGCCCGGCGGCTACGCCCAGGCCCGTTTCGCCCTGGCCGGACAGCCGGGTGCGGCGCAGGTGCCGTCCAGCGCGATCCTGTTCGGTGCCGGCGGACCCCAGGTCGCGACGGTCGACCCGCGCGGCCATGTCGTGATGCATCAGGTCCATATCGGGCAGGACAATGGCCCGACCGTGCAGATCCTGTCGGGCATCACCCCCGGCGAACAGATTGTCGACAACCCGCCGGACTCGCTGGCGCAGGGCGAGCTGGTCCGGGTGGGGCAGACGCGTCATGGCTAAACCGCTCCGCCGCTGGGTCGCAGGCGCAACGCTCGCGCTGCTGGGCGGGTGTTCGATGGCCCCGGCCTATCGCCCGCCGGTCCTGGCCGCACCCGTCGCGTATAAGGAGATGCCGACCACCGGGGACGCGATATGGAAGCCGGTCGATACCGCGACCACCGCCCTGACCGCCCTGACCGCCGACTGGTGGACCGGCTTCGGCGATCCGCTGCTCGACCGGCTGGAGGCGCGGATCGACAGCGACAATCCGACGCTGGCGGGGGCGCTGGCCCGCTATGACATGGCGAGAGCCACGCTCGCAGGCGCGCGTTCGGGGCGGTTTCCCCGTATCGAGCTGACGCCCAGCCTCTTGCGTAACAGGCAGTCGGACGAGCGTCCGCTGCGTGGCGGTTCGCAGCCGGATTTCTATACCGCCGCGACGCTGGGGGGCGACATATCCTATGAGGCCGATCTGTGGGGCCGTGTGCGCAACTCGGTCGCCTCCGGTCGTGCGCTCGCCGAGGCCAGCCGCGACGATCTGGCGGCGGTCAAGCTCGCCCTGCAAGGCCAGCTGGCGGCCGACTTCGTGCGTTTGCGGGGGCAGGACCAGCAACTGGCGCTGCTTAGCCAGACGATCGATGCCTTTGCCAGGGCCGATGCGCTGACCCGCAACCGCTTTCGCGGCGGCATTGCGACGGGCATGGATGTCGGCCGGGCCGGTGCGCTGCTCGGCGAAGCGCGCGCCCAATATGCCGCATTGCAGGCGGATCGCGCCGTGACCGAACATGCGATCGCCAGCCTGGTCGGCCAGCCCGCCTCGATCTTCTCCATCCCGCGTCGCGATGCCCCGCTCCTTCTGCCGAGCATTCCGGTCGGCGTTCCCTCGGCGCTGCTCGCCAAGCGCCCCGATGTCGCGGCGGCGGAGCGGCGCATGGCGGCGGCCAATGCGCGGATCGGCGTCGCCAAGGCGGCCTTCTTTCCCCAGATCACGCTGGGCGGCACGGGGGGATTTCAGAGCACGGCGCTGGCGGGACTGGTCGCGGCCCCCAACATCTTCTGGGCGATCGGACCGGGCGCGGTCCTGAACCTGTTCGATGGCGGCAAGCGTCGCGCGGACGTCGCGGCCGCGCGAGCGGACTGGGACGCTGCCGCTGCCGACTATCGGGGGCGTGCCCTGGGGGCATTTCAGGATGTCGAGGACGCCCTCGCCACGCTGCGTCACCTCGACGAGGCCCAGGCCGCGCAGGATCAGGCGGTACGATCCGCCGCCAGCACCAGTGCGATCGCGCTGGACCGCTATATCAAGGGCGCCGCGACCTATCTGGACGTCGCCACCGCCCAGGAGAACCTGCTTCGCGACCAGCAAAGCGCGCTGTCCCTGCAGACCCAACGCCTGGCCGCCACCGTCGCCCTGGCCCGCGCGCTGGGGGGAGGATCGGCATTCGCGCGACAGGCCTAAGTTGCGACTCGATTCAGAGGGCGGCGTCCGCCAGGCGCCCCCTCAGCTTCAGCATCAATCCCTCGGGACGGTAATCCGTCGCGGACAATTCCCTGAAATAGGAACGGAGCGACCGTTCGATCAGGACCGAACCAAAGCCTTTGCATCGTGGCGGAATGACGGGCGGGCCGCCGCGCTCTGACCACTGCACGGACAGCCGCGCGTCCTGGTCCACCCCCTCCACCGACCAGTGCAGCGTGGCGATACCCGAATCGTTCGACAAGGCCCCGTATTTGGCGGCGTTCGTCGCCAGCTCGTGCAGCGCCAGGGCAAAGGCCATGCTGGCTTCCGGTTGCAGGACGATCGGCGGACCGTCGATGATGATCCGCTCGCCGATGCCGCCATGCGGGGCCAGCGTGCGCTCCGCCAGTTCGCGAAGGTCGGCGGATCGCCACGACTTGCCGGTCAGGATGTCCGTCGCGCCGCCCAACGCGACGAGGCGCGCCGACAGGGCCTTTCCGGCGGTTGCGGTATCGGGCGAATTGCGCAGCGTCTGCTGTGCGATCGACTGGATGACGGTGAGCACGTTCTTCAGGCGATGGGCCAGTTCGCCGTTGAGGTACCGCATATCCTCCTCGGCCTGCTTGCGCTCGCGAATGTCGCGGGTGACCGTCCCGTATCCGACCATTTCGCCGCTCGCATCGGTGATGGGGAAAACCGAATAGAGCATCGGGATCAGCTCGCCGGTTCCGAAATGCCGGAAGAGCACGTCGCCCGACCAGCTTCCCCGCTCGGCCACGGCCGGGAGCGCTTCGTGCATCACGATTTCGAGGGCGTCAGGCAGGAAGAAATCGGCGATCGAGAGCGTGGTATAGTCCACGTCCTCCAGCCCGACGATGCCGCGGGCGGCGTCGTTCATGTAGAATATGCGCCCGTCGAGATGGGCCATCGCCACGAAATCGGTGCTGTTCTCCACCAGCCGGACGAAGCGGTCGCGCTCTTCCTCGCTCTCGCGCAATTCGGTGATGTCGCGCGAGACCGACAGGATACGGTCCCAACGCCCATCGGCGTCGAAAATGGGGCTGACCGCAACATGCCACCATTTCCAGTTGCCTTTCATGGTGCTGGCGCGACCAATAAAGCTGGAGGACTGGCCCGCGCGCGCAGCCTTCAGGGCAGCCTTGGCATCCCGATTGCCGTTACCCGTCCAGAAATCGGGCCACGGACAGCCGACGATGGCGTTGAAGTCGCTGACCTCCATCACCCGCTGCCCGCCATCGCTCATGAAGGCCAGCCTGCCCTCCAGATCGAGGACCTTGATGCAATCGGTCGAGCTGGCAAGGACGCTGCCGGTGAAAGATTCGCGTTCCCGCAGATTCTCGAACGCCATGTCTCGGTCGCGCAAGGCGCGAACCCGCTCGGTGGCGTCCGAACAGATGTTCAACAGCCCCGCGATTCGCCCGCTTTCATCGTGAACCGGCGAATAGGCGAAATCCCACCAGCTTTGCTCGTCGACGCCGTCCCGGGTCATGGTGACCGGCTGATCGCGGACGGCGACACGCTCGCCACAAAGGGCGCGGTCGATCAACGGGTGGAGGACGTCCCATCGCTCGGGCCATGTCTCGCTGGCGGGCCGCCCCAGGGCGGCAGGATGGCGGTCGCCCAAAATCCGTGCATATTCATCATTATAGATCTGAATCCGATCCGCCCCCCAGATCAGACACATCGCCTGACCGGCATGGAGCATGATGTCGACAGCGGTGCACAGGCTCTGCGGCCAGTCCGCCATGGCACCGACCGACGAGGCGGCCCAGTCATGGGCGCGCACCCGCTCCATCATCATCGGGCCATGCTCGGGCGGTCTGCCTTCGTCCTTGCCAAAATCCATATGTCGTCCGCCCCCGGCTGTTGATCAGAAAGCCGTCATGCGCTTGCTGCCACCCTATGGGGAAACGGACTAACCCAACCCAGGCCAGAGATAAAGCAACCCGACCGACCCGCCAGGCACGCCGATGCCTCCACGGGGGCCCGGGGTCGCTAAAAAGACATCGGCTATGCCGGGGAAAGCCAGCCGCCCTTGAACCCGGCACGTTCCAGCCCGGCGCGGATATAGGGGTTTTTCTGCATCGTCTTCCAGATCAGGCCGCTGCGCCAGTTTTCGATCATGCACGCGATCGGCCCCTGGTCGATGCCGAGGAAATCGTCCGCGACCCAGCCGATATAGGGCACCACCTTGCCATGCTGCAGCTTGACGTCGGTCAGCGTCAGCGTCGGGTTGAAGCTGTCGCGAAAGCCGTAGCGGTCATAGATGGCGGTGCCATAGGTCGAGTACATGGCCCGCGCCGCTGGCAGCACGATCTCGGGCGCGAAGGCCACCGAGCCCAGTGCGGCGGTGGGTGCGATCGTGCCGTCGTCACGGTCGCCGGGGCCGCGCGCCGAATAGGAGAAGAACTCACGCTTGCGCCCGTTGATCTCGCGCACGAAATCCCCCGGCCCGTCGCACGCGGTGAGCCCCCAGACATTCTCGCCATAGCCGCGCCAACCCGCCGGATTGTTGATCGCATAGCGGCGCTGCGCATAGGTCGCGCGGCGGCTATTCTCGAAATAATCGAAGCCGCGCCGCTTGGAATAGGTATCCATCAGGCCGCGAAAGTCGATCCAGACCTGGCTGTACTGATGCCCGAACAGCGGCGGGAAGGCGGTGAAGGGATTGTCGTATTTCTCGTCCCAGGACGGGTCGAACTTGGCCGTCCACGCGTCCCAGGTCGTGGGCGGCAGCGCATGGGTCGGCGAGCCCAGCGCCAGGACGTACAGGATCAGGCTTTCGTTATAGATGTTCCAGTCGGAGCCAATGAACCCGCTCTCGGGATGCCAGCCCATCGAGACGAAGGGCTTGCGCGGCGTGATCCAGTCCCATTCGACTGCGCGGTAAAGCTGGTCGGCGAGCGAGCGGATTTCCCGCTCGGCGGGGTCGGCCTCGTCGTCGAACCAGGTCTGGGCGAACAGGACGCCGCCCAGCAACAGCGCGGTGTCGATCGTCGACAGTTCGGTCCGGGCGAAGCGATGCCCCTTGGTGACGCCGAGGAAATGGTAGAAGAACCCCTTATAACCGGTCATCCCCTCCTTGTCCGGCCCTTGCGGGGCGTTCGCGAAGAAGCGCAGCGTGGCCAGCGTGCGCTGCGCGGCGGCGGCTCGGGTGATCCAGCCGCGCGTCGCCGCGATCGGATAGGTGGTCAGCGCGAAGCCGACCGCCGCGATCGAGGCGAAACTGGGGGTCGGCCAGCGATCGGGAGCCAGCCCGGTCGCCTGATCGGTGGTATTCCAGAAATAGCTGACGGTCCGGCGCTGGATATCGTCCATCAGCGGATCGCTGGCGCTCGCCGGGGTGGTGCCGACCCTGGGCAGCGCGCCGGGGAAGGCCAGCAGCGGCGCCCGCTTCGGCGCGAGCGGCCCGGCGGTGCACCCCGCCAGCCACCCCGCCCCGCCCAGCGCCGCGGCGCGCAGGATATCGCGTCGATCGAACGTCATGCGGTCATTCTCGATTCTGTACCGTCACCCCGGTGCTGGCCGGGGTGACGGTGGAGGACGCATCAGAAGTTGAAGCCTGCCGACAGCTTCACCGTGCGCGGCGGATTGCCGCCGATGCTGTAGGTCGACACCTCGCGATAGAGGCTCGGCGAGCCGGGCGTGCGCGTCGTGTCGCTCGGGTCGTTGTTATAGTCGACATAGTTGCGATCGTTCATCGCGTTGATGATGTCGACGCGGAAGCGGATGCGCGTCGCATCGCTGATGAACTTCAACGGCACATATTTGGTGAACGCCAGGTCGAGCTGGCGACGGCCCCAGCGATCGCCCAGTCCGAACACTTCCGATCCGACCAGCGTCCGCTGATACGGCGTGGACGTGTCGAGCAGCGCGCGCTGGAAGGTCGGGCTCTCGATCTGGAACTTCGCCGACATCGTCACGCCCAGCGGCGTGTCGACACTGCCCGCCACCACGAAGCGGTGACGCGGCACCACGCCCGAACGCAGCATCGGGTAATCCGACGCCTTGGGGAAATCGAGCAGGAAGTAGGACGACTGGTCGTTGTTCGGCCGGTTATCCACCGCCGCGGTAAAGGTATAGGTGGCGTCGATGCTCCACGGCGAGGCCGCGGAATAGGCCTTGGTCAGCTTGGCATAGGCCGAGTCCGCGCGCGTCTCGAGCCCATTGTCGCCCAGGATGATCGCGCCGTAACCGCTGGGCGCGAAGCTGGTGTTCGGTCCCTGCGGCGCACCCGTGGTCGGCGACGGCGCGAAGAACGACCCGTCGGGACGGCGCGTGCCGAGCAGATAGACGAAGCCGTCCTTGCTGACGATCCGGGTATATCCGACCTCCAGCTCGACCGGGTTGAACCGCCCGCGTAGCCCCAAGCTGAACTGGTCCGAATAGGGGACCTTCAGATCGTTGTTGATGAAGCGGAACTCGCGCCCGCCCGGGCTGCCATTGCCGATCAGCTGCTGGCGACCGGCGTCGGTCAGATAGATCGGGTTCCACGGGATGCAATTCGGTCCGGGCGTGCACGGATTGATCGTGTCGGCACCCTGGAACAGGAACTCGCGGCGCTGGAAACGGCCATTGGCCAGTTCCTGCTGCAGGAAGTCGAACTGGTTGCGGTCGTACGACCGGCCATAGCCGCCGAACACCGCGAACCGGCCCTGCTCATCCAGGCGATAGGTGAAGCCGACACGCGGCTGCCATGCGCCCTTGAACGCCTTCCGGTTGCTGCCGGTCGAGATATAGTCGCCGATCTTGTAATCCGCGTTGACCAGGTTCGGATAGTTGGCGGGCGACACCGCGTTGACGTTCTCGGCGGAGGTCACATAGTTCAGGAACGCCGGGGTCCGCTCATAATCCCAGCGCAGGCCGAGGTTCAGCGTCAGCCGGTCGGTCACGTCCCAGTCGTCCTGCGCATACAGACCGAGCTGAAAGTTCTTCGAACGGATGCGCGGATCGCCCAGGCTGCCATTCGCGCCGAATTGCAGGCTGTACGGGATCTGGTCGTTGAAACCGCTCGCGGACGGCAAGGTGGTGTCATAGAGATAGAGCGGGTTGATCAGGTTCTGCTCGAGCGAGTTGAGCGTCACCCATTTCGCCTTCGCGCCAACCTTGAACGTGTGGTTCTCGACGCCGGTCCAGGTGAAATCGTCCTGGACGGTCCAGCCCTTCTGCCCCTTGTCCTGGAAGCCCAGCCCGGCGCCGGTGCGGAACAGGTCGAAGGTCGACACGCTGCTGCCGTTGCGTGTCGTGGTGCGGAACTGCTGGCCGATGCCGTTCTCGGCGGGCTGCGGCGACCAGGCGACATCCTCGTAGGAGACGCGCACGTCGTTGATCCACGAGTCTTCGCTATGCTGCCAGCGCAGCATGCCGCGCTTCTCGTTGACCTTGCTCAGCGTGCGCGTGGAGAAGGCGGCATTGCCATTGCCGATCTGCACGCCGGTCTCGTTGCGATATTTGCCGGTCAGTTCGACCAGGTCCTTGTCGGTCGGCTCGAGGTCGATCTTGCCGAAATACAGGTCCTGCCGGAAGCTCGAGTTGAACGACCCGAAAATGTCGCGATACTGGGCGGGCAGGCTCGACACCGCGACGCCGTTGGTCGGCAGGATGTCGATCGGCACCTGCCGCCGCTTGCCCTCATAGCTGACGAAGAAATGCGCGACGTCCTTGACGATCGGGCCGCCCAGCGCGACGCCGAACTGCTTGTCCTCCGAGGGGATCTTGGCGATCTTGGCGGGATAGATTTCGGTCGGGCGACGGTCGCGCAGATTCTGATTGGTGAAGTCGAAAAAGCCCTCGCCATGGAATTCGTTGGTGCCCGACTTGGTGCCCGCGATGATCGCGACCGAGCTGACCTGGTCCAGTTCCGCCTTGTAGTTGGACGACAGCACCTGATACTCGCCGATCGCGAGCTGCGGGAACGGGTTGCCGGGCGAGCTGTCCTGGCCGGTCAGGCCGCCGCGCAGTACGTAATCCTTCTGGCTGACGCCATCGATGAAGACGTTGACCGAGTTGCTCCCTTGCGCCCCGCCCTGGATGCGCGAGCTGCCGTCCGAGCTTTCGATGAAGCGCACGCCGGGTGCGAGATCGGCAAAGGCCAGGAAGTTGCGGCTGTTCTGCGGCAACTGCTCGATCAGGCGCGGCGTGATGTTGATGCCGACCTGCCCGCCGGACAGCGAGCGGATGCGGCTGCCGGTGACGATGATGTCGCCCTGCTGGGCTTCGGCAGGCGGGGGTGCGGTCTCACCGGCGGTATTGTCGCCCGGTGCGGGCTGGGCCGGTGCCGGGGCGGTGGTCAGGTCGAGGTCGAGCCCGGCATTCTGCCCGACGCGCAGGGTGAACTGGTCCGAATTGCGCGTGCCGTTCTGAAGGCGGATCTCCAGCCGATAGGCGCCAGCCCGCAGCGACGGGAAATTATAGCTGCCGTCCGCGCCGGGCACGACCGTGCGGCGAAAGCCGGTGTCGACCTCGACCAGCGTCACGTCCTGCAACGGATTGTCGGGCGCGGTGCGGATCACGCCGCGCAACGCCGCCTGCCCGGCCTGCGCCATGGCGGGCGCGCTCCACATCGTGGCGGCACCCAGCCCCGCCAGCATCGTCGCCCCGGCGAGCGCCAGCCTGAAAGCGTTCCGTGTCATAAACCTATCCCCTGTCCGTTTCTCTTGTTGTCTCACGCACCATCAGATGCGGGACGATGACCTCGTCCACCCCGGTGGATGCGTCTCCCGAAGATTCTTCGCGCGTGCCCGCGATCCGCGCGGCAAGCTGCGCCACGGCCCGCGCGCCCATCGCCGCGATATCGATCGCGACGCTGGTCAGTGCCGGGCTCACCAGCCGTGCCAATGGAATGTCGTCGAACCCGGCGACCGCCACCTGTTCCGGCACCGCGATGCCGTGGCGCTTCAGCGCCATCAGCGCGCCGATCGCCATCATGTCGTTCGCGGCGAAGATCGCATCCGCCACCAGCGTTCCCGCCGCGACGCGTTCGCCGACCTTGGTGCCGCTGGCCTCCAGAAAGTCGCCTTCGATCACGCTCAGGGCCACGCCCGCCTCGGCGGCGGCGGCCTCCGCGCCCGCGCGCCGCTCCTGCGCGTCGAGATTGCCCGCGGGGCCGGAGATATGGACGAGCCGCTTCGCTCCGCCCGCCGCCAGATGCGTGACGGCGGCGGCGGCTCCGGCGCGATTGTCGATCCGCAGGTTCGGGCTGCCGACCTGTGGCGCGCAGGCCAGGAACACGGCCGCCAGCCCGCGCGGCATATGCCGGGCAAGGACATCGGGGTCGAGTTCCGGCGCCATCACCACCAGCCCGTCGACCTGCCCGCGCAGCGCCGTCAGCGTGTCGAGACCGCGCCCGTCGTGAAGCACGGTCAGCAACAGTCCCAGTCGGCGCGTGCTCGCCTCTCGGTCCATGCCGCGCAGCAATTCGGAGAAGAATTCTCCGTGCAGGTCGGGCAGCACCACCCCGATCGCGCCGGTCCGTGCCATGCTCAGGCTTCGCGCGCCAGCATGGGGGACATAGCCCAGTTGCGCGGCCGCTTCCTCGACACGTGTACGCATCTCCGCGCGGACATGGTCGCGCCCGTTGAACACCCGTGACACCGACGCGACCGAGACGCCCGCCACCCGCGCGACGTCATGGATCGTCGCATGCGCCCTGTGCGCCGACGGAGCGGCGGTAGAGTCACCGCGCGCCGCCGGAGCGGCGGCAGGGGCAGATGTGGGTCGGGCAGGCGACATGGCCGGCTGAAGCATCCTCTCTGTATCGCGGGCTTGTAACCGCTTACAGAAACCGCTTACATGAAGCCGACATGACAATCAATCGGTCGATTGGTCGGCGTAACGAAATCCGGACGGCGGCCTGGAATATGATCCGGGCAACGGCGTAGACGGCATCGAAATGACGTGGAAAGGGAGCAGGATGGACGGGCAGGATCGGCGGATTTCACGGCGCGCATGGCTGGCCGGGGCGGGTGCGGCGCTGGCATGGTCGGCCAGTCCGGCACGCGCCCTGCTTTCCCTCGTTGCCGAACGACCGCTTCCCGCGACGGTCGAGGCGCTGATCCCGCGCATGACGCTGGCCGAAAAGGCCGGGCAGCTCAACCTGCTCGCCGCGGCCTGGGCGGGGGGTGCGGCGACCTCGCTCAATCCGGCTGGCGCGGCGTCGAGCTTCGACACGCAATTGCGCATGGTGCGCCGGGGCGAGCTGACCGGTGTGTTCAACGGCAATGGCGCGGAGATGGCGCGTCGGATGCAGACCGAGGCGGTGCGCCGATCGCGGCTGAAGATCCCGCTGCTGTTCGCCGCCGACGTCATCCACGGCCTGCGCACCGTCTTTCCGGTGCCGCTAGCCGAGGCGGCCAGTTTCGACCCCGATCTGGCGCGCCGGACCGCCCGCGCGGCGGCGGCCGAGGCGGCGGCCTCGGGGATCGACTGGACCTTCGCGCCGATGGTCGACATCGCCCGCGATGCACGCTGGGGTCGCGGCGTGGAGGGTTCGGGCGAGGATGTGCTGCTCGGCCGGTTGATGGCGGCGGCGCGCGTTGAGGGGTTTCAGGGCAGCGGCCTCGCCGCACCGGATGCAGTCGCGGCCTGCGCGAAGCATTTCGTAGCTTACGGCGCGGGCGAGGCGGGGCTCGATTATAACAGCGTCGACGTGTCGGAACGGACGCTGCGCGACATCTATTTCCCGCCCTTCCAGGCGGCGTTCGCGGCCGGAGCGCCGACCGTCATGGCCTCGTTCAACGATCTGTCGGGGATACCCGCCACCGGCAACCCGTGGCTGCTCGATACCGTCCTGCGCAAGGAATGGGGGTTCGGCGGATTGGTCGTCTCCGACTATACCGGCGACGAGGAACTGATCGCGCACGGTTTCGCCAAGGACGGACGCGATGCGGCGCGGCTGGCCTTCCTGGCCGGGGTCGACATGTCGATGCAGAGCGGCCTGTATCTCAAATATCTTCCCGATCTGGTCGAGAAGGGCGAAGTGCCGCTGGCCCGGCTGGACGAGGCGGTGCGCCGCGTGCTCGCGCTCAAGGTCGCGCTCGGCCTGTTCGACGATCCGTTCCGCCGCATCGACCCGGCGCGCGAAAAGGCACGGATTCGCACGCCCGAGACGCTGGCCCTGGCCCGCGAGGCGGGCGCGCGCAGCATCGTCATGCTCCGCAACGAGGGCGACCTGCTCCCCCTGCCCCGCTCGGGCAAGAAGATCGCGCTGATCGGACCCTTTGCGGGCGGCGGGCATGACCTGATCGGGCCATGGAACGTCTATGGCACCGACCGCGAGGCCATCGATCTGGTCACGGCGGTGCGCGAGACGCTCGCCGGTGCGACCCTGGACGATGGCAGCGATGTGGCGCGTGCCGTCGCCACGGCGCGCGACGCCGATATCGTGGTTCTCGCGATCGGCGAGACGCAAAATATGTCGGGCGAGGCGCAATCGCGCACCGAGGTCACCGTGCCCGCCGAGCAACAGGCACTGGCCGAGGTGATCGCCGCGACCGGCAAACCCTATGTCGTGCTGCTGCGCACCGGGCGCGCGTTAGCCCTGACCGGCGCGGTGGCGAAGGCTCCTGCCCTGCTGGTGACGTGGTTCCTGGGCTCGCAGGACGGCCCCGCCATCGCCGATGTGCTGTTCGGCGCAGTGTCGCCCTCGGCACGGCTGCCCGTGTCCTTCCCGCGCGCCAGCGGACAGGTGCCCTATTATTATGCGCATCGCAGCACGGGCCGCCCCAATCCGCCGGGGGCTCTCCAGCCCTACAAGACGCATTTCCGCGAGCATCCGAACAGTGCCTTGTTCCCGTTCGGGCACGGCCTGACCTATGGCGAGATGGTCTATTCGAACCTGCGCCTGAGCAGCCCGACGATGGGCGACGCCCCGCTGACGATCCGGGCGACCGTCACCAATAGCGGTCGCATGACGGCGACCGAAGTGGTCCAGCTCTATATCCACGACGTCGTGGCCAGCGTGACCCAGCCGGTGCGCGTGATGAAGGCCTTTACCCGCGTCACCCTGGCACCGGGCGCGACACAGGAGGTGACCTTCACCCTCACCCGCGCCGACCTGTCCCTCACCGGTCGCGACCTGAAGCCGACCACCGAACCCGGCGCTTTCCGCCTCTGGGTCGCCCCATCGGCCGAGGCCGAGGGGCTTGCGGGCATGTTCACCTTGGCGTGATTGTCGCGCCCCCTTCGATCCGGACACGGTCCGAAGGGGGCGCGACAAGGCGCGGCGAACTCGCCAATCTCCTCAATGACGGGATTCCACTAAATCGCTGCGGCATTCCGACGCCGTTCGCATGAATCACGTTCTGAATGATCGTAGTTGCGGTCAGCTATGCCCTCATGCGCACGCGCCGCGACACGCTCGAGCGGCCCATTCGGTTTATCCATGGATGGCCGCACGCGAGACGCAACCGCAGCGATGCGACGCCTGCCTCAACCCGGCATTGAAACGCACAGCCCACCAATCACCGCAATAAGTAATGCGACTCATTCTCATATTTTGGTTGCGCACGCTATTGCGCGCTGATTAATGAGAATGATTGTTAATATCTAAAGGGGTGATTCATGCTTTTGACGCTGGCCGCGATGGCAGCGCTCGGACAGCCTGTGCGCGAGGAAGACGCGACGGAGCAGCGTGATGTCGTCGTCACCGCAACCCGCGCACCGATCCAGGCGCAGGATGCGCCGGTGACCGTTTCGGTCAAGAATGCCGATGAGATTGCGGACGAACTGGCGACCGATATCAAGGATCTGGTTCGCTTCGAACCGGGGATCAGCGTGCGGCGTGCGCCCACCCGCTTCGGCGCGGCGCTTGGCACGACGGGCCGCGCAGGGAATGAGGGCTTCGTCGTTCGCGGCATCGGCGGCAACCGCGTCCTGATTCAGGTCGACGGGGTCCGTGTCCCCTATGGCTTCAGCTTCGGCGCGCAGGATGTCGGGCGCGGCGACTATGTCGATCTGGGCCTGATCAAGTCGGTCGAGTTTCTGCGGGGGCCAGCCTCCGCCCTGTACGGCAGCGACGGTCTGGCGGGGGCGGTGAGTTTCACCACTAGCGACCCCGCCGACATATTGGGCGGCAAGACGTTTGGCGGCTCGCTGCGGACACAGTATAATTCGGCGGACGAGGAATTCACCCAGTCGGGGGTCGTCGCGGGCCGCTCGGGCGCGGTATCGGCGATGCTGGCCTATACGCGGCGCGACTTCTCCGAACTGAAGAACAAGGGCGATGTCGAGGGCACCGGCGTCACCCGGACCGCACCCAATCCGCAGGACGGGCGGGCCAATGCGCTGCTCGGCAAGTTGGTCTGGGACGTCGCGCCCGGGCATCGCCTTCGCGCCACCGGCGAGTATCTCGACAACCGCATCGACACCGATGTGCTGACCGGGATCAACCGCAATGTCGCGGGGTTGCAGGCGCGCGACACGGGCAAGCGGTGGCGCGCCGGGCTCGACTGGACCTATGACGGGGCCGGACTTGTCCAGTTCGCGCGCGCGGCAGCCTATGTCCAGGACGCGAACAACCGCCAGTTCAGCGCCGAGGACCGGGTGACGCTGGCGGATCGCACCCGGCTCAACACGCTGGAAAACCGGGTCTATGGCGGATCAGGCGAGATAAGGCTGGGCTTTTCGACCGGTCCGATCACGCACCGGCTGGTGACGGGCGCCGATATCAGCGTGCTGCGCCAGCGGGGGCTGCGCGACGGCACGGTTCCGCCTGCGGGCGAGATCTTTCCGACGCGCGCCTTTCCGACGACCGACTTCACCCTGGCCGGGGCCTTTGTCGGGGATGAGATCGGCATCGGGCCGCTGACCCTGCATCCCGCCCTGCGCTACGACTGGTATCGTCTGTCGCCCGATCGCGATCCGCTGCTGCCCCGATTTGTCGGCGCCGCCCAATCGGCGGACCGGCTGAGCCCGCGCATCGGCGCGGTCCTGAACCTCGCCCCCGCCTTGCGGCTGTTCGCCAGCTATGCGCGCGGCTTCCGGGCGCCCGAGCCGGGGCAGATCAACCAGTTCTTCTCGAACCTGGCCTTTGGCTATACCTCGATCCCCAACCCGAACCTGCGCCCGGAAACCAGCGAGGCGATCGAGGCGGGGCTGCGCCTGAACAGCGAGGCCGTCGATCTGTCGGCCAGCGTCTTCCGGGCCGATTATCGCGACTTCATCAGTCAGGAGGTCGTGGGCGGCACCTTCACGCCCGCCGACCCCGCCTTGTACCAGTTCGTCAATCTCGACCGCGCCAAGGTAAAGGGCGCGGAGGCCCGCTTCGAGGGGCGGGCGCGCAATGGCCTCACCGGCCAACTTGCCCTGTCCTATGCCGAGGGCGAACAGATCGCCGCCAACGACGCCCGCAGGCCGCTCGCCACCGTCGATCCGCTCAAACTGGTGATGGGCATCGGCTGGCGCGAGCCGGACCATGGGCGCTTCGGCGGCCAGGTCATCATGACGCACAGCGCGCGCAAGGCGGCTCGTGACACCACCGGCCTGTTCAGTACGGAATGTTTCCGGCCTGCCGCCTTCACGATCCTGGACGCGACGCTGTTCGCCCGGGTGACGGATGCGCTGACGCTGCGCGCGGGTATCTTCAACCTGACCAATGCCACCTATGCCTGGTGGTCCGACGTCCGCGGCCTCGGTGTGCCGCGCCCCCTGCCCGCGGGCGCCGCCGATGTGCCGCCCATCGCCTTCACTCAGCCGGGCCGCAACGCCAGCGCCTCGCTCACCCTCCGTTTCTGAAAAGGGTCTATTCGATGAAGAACCGTTCGATGCTGATCGTCGCGGCGCTCGCGCTGCTGCCCGTCCCCGCCCTGGCCGATGGTCCGCTCCGGCAGACCGCCGTCGAGGCACAAGCCGCCAAGGCCGCCGACCGCGCCGACATCCTGGCGATGGCCGGAACCTTTAAGGTCCGCTTCGACATGCAGGAAACGACACCCTGGGCGGCGGACTATACGCCGCTGGACCGCAAGATCTCGGGCGGGAACGAGGTGGTTCGCGTGATCGAGGACAGGCCCGACCATATCGCGCTCCAGCATCTGCTGGTCGTCGAGCATGACGGCGAGACCCATGTCATCAAGCATTGGCGGCAGGACTGGGATTACCAGCCCTCGCGCGTGCTGGTCTATGCCGGTCAGGGCAAATGGGTATGGGAAGCCGTGCCCGAACGGATGCGCGCCGGGCGCTGGTCACAGACCGTCTATCAGGTCGATGACAGCCCGCGCTATGCCGGATGGGGCCAGTTCGAGACGCAAGGCGGTGTCCGCCGCTGGCGATCCAACTGGACCTGGCGCCCGCTGGCCCGCCGCGATGCCGTCCGCCATCCGGTCTATGACCGCTATTACGCGATCAACCGGCACCAGCCGACGCCGACCGGCTGGGTGCATTGGCAGGACAATATGAAGATGGGCCTCAAGGACGGCAAGCTCGTCCCCATCGTCCAGGAATCGGTGCTGAACACTTATGAACGCTTCGACGGCTTTGATGGGAAGGCAGCCGACGATTACTGGGCAAAGACGAAGGATTATTGGGCCACCGTGCGGGCGGCCTGGAGCCGGGTGGCGGATACGAAGGGCGGCATCGCGATTCAGGAGCAGGCGGAAACCGGGACGGTCATCAGCGGTCGCCTGCTGGCCATCGCCGACGACATCCGGTCGGGCAAGATGACCAGCGAGGCCGGAACGGCCGAGGCGACCGCACTGATCGATCGGAACACCAAAAGGATCGGATGATCAGGACGGATCACTGCCCTCGGCCGCCGGTGCGGCCTTGGGCAGGTCCACCTTGATCTCGACCCGGCGGTTCTTGTCGCGCCCCTCGGGATCGTCCGAGCCGTCGAGCTTGCGATTGGGGGCGATCGGCCGTGCCTCGCCCAGCGCGATGACGGTGATCCGCTCCGCCGCGACGCCCCTCTTGACCAGATAGTCCCGCGCCGCCTCGGCCCGCTTGCGCGAGGCGATCAGGTTGGAGGCGTCCGAGCCGGAGGAATCGCTATGCCCCCAGATGGTGATCGGCCCGCCCAGCGCGAGCACGGGATCGGCGGCCAGCGTGTCGAGCAGGGCGATCCCCGCCGGATCAGGCTGGGCGCCCTTGGCCGGGAATGGGACGGTCAGTTCGACCGGCTCGGCGGGCGGCGTCGGGGTGGGCGAAGGTTCGACATCCGGGCGGATGATCGACTTCTTGGCCTCTTCCGGTTCCTCCGCCGCCACCGCATTGCCGGACACGGCCATGTTGCTTTCGGCCTCGACATTGGCCGGGGTTTCGGCGGCTTCGTTCGCGGCCGGTTCGCGGCTCGGCTGACAGGCGGTGATGCCCAGCGCGACCAGGGCCGTCGCGACGGCGCGTGCGGCCCGGATGTTCCCTGTCGGTATCGTCATGCGCCTACCTCTCCCGTTTCGAAGACCTGATTAGCGTCCGGATCGCCGTGACGCGAGGGGCCGTAGGATATGACGATGTCGCCATTTTGCGGGGCTGGCCGGGCGGCATGGGTAAAGAAGCGGATGAGACCGTCCTTGCGCAGCACGAGCAGCATGTCGGCCTCGTCCGGCAGGATCGACCGGGCATGGTCGAACTTGAACTGCTCGCTGATCCGCGTCTTGCGGAAGGTCCAGCCCGCCGCCTCGCGCCGCAGGATGTCCTCGACGCCGTGCCCGGCGGTGAACATCGCGCGGCCGCGAAGAGCTTCGGGCAGGCGGCGATGATCCTCATGGTCGCCGCTGCCGCCGAGCTGATAGACCGAGTCCCGGCCGATATCGTGCGCGAACTCGCTACAGACCAGCGCGTTATACGCCTCGTTCTCGGTCGTCGCGACCAGCACCTGGAATTGGGTGAGGTCGAGCCGTTCCTCGGTCGTCTCGGCCAGGATCTCGCCATGATAGGTCTCGATCCCCGCCTGACGCGCAGCCGACAGGCGCTGCCAGCTGGTGTCGACGATCATCACGGGCAGGCCCAGCGACTGGATCTGGCGGGCGAGCGAAATGCTCCAGGGCGTGCTGCCCACGACCAGCAGCCCCTTCTGCGTCGCCCCCGTCACCTTCAGCCAGCGCGCGACATGGCGGATGCTGAAACCGTGGGCGATGATCGTCGCGACCACCACCGCAAAGGACAGGGTGACGAGGATATTGCCGTTGCCATAGCCCAGCTGGTCGAGCCGCAGCGCGAACAGACCCGACACCGCCACCGCGACGACGCCGCGCGGCGCGATCCAGGCGATCAGCAACCGCTCGTTCCAGGGCAGCTTGCTGAAGGCCAGTGCGATCAGCACGGTCGCCGGGCGGACCAGGAACAGCAGCGCGAACAGGAAGGCGGCGAAGCGCCATTCGAACAGGCGCAGCACCTCGAAATCCAGCGAGGCGGACAGCAACACGAACACGCCGGAGATGAGCAGGACGGTCACATTCTCCTTGAACGGATGAATGTCGCGCAGCGAGTCCAGCCGCATATTGGCGATCGCGATGCCCATGACGGTCACCGCCAGCAGCCCGGTTTCCTGCTGGATCAGATTGGACAGGACGAAGGTGCCGATCACCGCCACCAGCAGGACCGGGGCCTTGAGATATTCGGGCACATGGCCGCGCGGAAAGGCCCAGGCGATGGCCCGCGCCATGCCATAGCCGATCAGCCCCGACACCACCGCCGCGCCCAGCAGCGCGATAACGACAGACGCCAGCGTGCCCCCCTCGTCGACGCGGCGCAGATATTCATAGGTGATGACGGCGCACAGCGCGCCGAACGGATCGTTGACGATCGCTTCCCATTTCAGGATCGCACGCGGGCGCGCCGCGATATTGCTCTGGCGCAGCAGGGGGATGACGACGGTGGGCCCCGTCACCACCAATATGCCAGCGAACAGGATCGCCACCGGCCAGACCAGCCCCGCGACATAATAACAGGCCAGCGACCCCAGCACCCAGCCCAGCGGGATGCCGATCATCATCAACCGGGTGACGGCGCCTTCGGTCTTGCGAAGCTCCCGAAAATTGAGGCTTAGCCCCCCCTCGAACAGGATCAGCGCGACCGCCACCGAGATCATCGGTTCCAGCAGATCACCAAAGGTATGTTCGGGAATGATAAGCCCGGTGATCGGTCCGGCGATGACACCGGCGGCCAGCATCAGGGCGATGGCGGGCCACCCCGTCCGCCACGCAATCCACTGCGCGCCGATGCCCAGAACACCGATCAGCGCGAAAACGAGTGCTTGTTGTTCCATGGTGCCGTGTAACTCACAGGCTTCCCAAAGGTAACCGCTGCCCCGCCATATGCGGTGCGCCGGGCACGATCCGCCGAAAAGGGATCATGCCTGACGTGAAGGATATCGAAGGGTTGCGCCGTGCCTACAGTTGCGCAGGCGTCACAAGTCGGTATTTTTGCGCCCCGTTCCACCTCAACGCCATGGCCGGACCATCGATGGACCATAACGACAGCGACGCGCCCGAGAGACGCAGGCTTGCGGCGTTGGATCGCTATGGCGTGATGGACACGCCGCGCGAGCCGACTTTCGACGAACTCGCCGCGCTGACTGCCAGGCTGTGCGATACGCCGATCGCGGTCGTGAACCTGGTCGGCGAAGGACGCCAGTTCTTCAAGGCGGAGGTCGGCCTGGGCGTGCGCGAGACGCCGCTGCACAGCTCCTTCTGCGCGCATGCCTTGCTGGAGGAGGATTTCCTCATCGTGCCCGACCTGCGCGAGGATGCGCGGTTCGCCTGCAATCCGCTGGTCACCGGGTCCCCGCATATCCGGGCCTATGCGGGCGCCTTGCTGAAGACCGGGGACGGATTGGCGATCGGCACGCTCTGCGTCCTCGACTATCGCCCGCGCGCATTCACCGATGTGCAGCAGGAAACGCTGCGCGTGCTGGCGCGACAGGTGATGGCGCAACTCGATCTGCGCCGCTCCGTCGAGGAACTCGACCGACAGAATGAGGCGCTGCGGGCCAGTGAGGAACGGATGCGTCTGATCCTCGACAGCGCGCGGGATTATGCGATCATCGCGACCGATACCCAGCGGCGGATCACCAGCTGGTCGGCGGGCGCGCAGGCGATCTTTGACTGGCGCGACGGGGATGCGCTCGGCCGCCCCATCGACGAGATTTTCGTGCCCCAGGACCGTGCCGAAGGCATTCCGGCCCGGCACATGGCCCGCGCCGCCGCGGAGGGTTGCGCGCCGGACCTTCGCTGGCATCGCAAGCCGGACGGGGCGCTCGTGCTGCTCAACGGCACGACCCATCCGATCAGGGACGGCGGCGACCGGATCATCGGCTATCTGAAGATCGGCCGGAACGAGACCGAGGACCGGGCGCGGGATGCCGAACTGGCCCGGGCGCGTGTCGAGCTGGTCGACAGCGAGGACCGGTTCCGCAACATGGCGGACCATGCGCCGGTCATGATGTGGATGACCGATGCGGACGGTGTCTGCACCTATCTCAACCGCCGCTGGTACGAATATACCGGTCAGACATGTGACGAAGCGCTGGGCTATGGCTGGCTCAACGCCACCCACCCCGACGACCGGGCCGAGGCGGAGCGTATCTTCGGCCAGGCCAATACGACGCATACCTCGTTCCGCATCGACTATCGCCTGCGCCGGGCGGACGGGTCCTATGGCTGGGCGATCGATGCCGCCTCGCCGCGTTTCGGCCCGGATGGCGAGTTTCTGGGCTATATCGGCTCGGTCATCGACATTGCCGACCGGCGCGCGGCCGAGGATGCCCTGCGTCACGCCAATGCCATGCTCGCGGCCGTCATGGAGGCGGTGCCCGGCGTCGTCTATGCCAAGGACAGCAGCGGCCGGATGCTCGCCGCCAATCGCGGTACGGTCGAACTGGTCGGCAAGCCGATCGAGGCGATCATCGGGCGGACCGACCTGGAATTCCTGGACGACCGGGCGCAGGCGGAAATCGTCATGGCCAATGACCGGCGGGTCATGACCGAAGGCCGGACCGAGGTGCTGGAGGAACAGGTCGACTTCCCGGACGGGACGCACGCGACATGGCTGTCGACCAAGGCGCCGTTCCGCGATGCGGCGGGCCATGTCGTCGGACTGGTCGGTTCGTCGATCGACATCACCGAGCGAAAGCGGGCCGAGCAAGCGCTGCAGCGGATGAACGAGACGCTGGAGGACGAGGTCGCCGAACGCACCGCCGAGCGCGACCGCATGTGGGATACCTCGCCCGACCTGATGCTGGTCATCGACTTTCACGGCGTCGTCCGGCGGGTCAATCCGGCGTGGACCAGCCTTCTGGGCTATGATCAGGCCGAACTGGTCGGCCGTCACGTCAACGAATTCGTCGTGTCCGAGGATCATGACGACACGGTCTATGCCTATGAGTTGGCGGCGAACGGCGGCAAGCCGGTGGTGCAGAACCGGTATCGCCACAAGGACGGCTCGATCCGCTGGATTTCCTGGAACGCAGCGCCTGCCGGCGACATGACCTATGCCACCGGCCGCGACGTGACCGCACAGAAGGAACAGGCGCTTGCGCTGGCACAGGCCGAGGAACAGCTCCGTCAGGCGCAGAAGATGGAGGCGGTGGGCCAGCTGACCGGCGGTCTAGCGCATGATTTCAATAATCTGCTGACGGCGGTGACGGGCGGGCTCGAACTGCTCGCCATGCGGATCGCCAAGGGGCAGCATGACCAGCTCGACCGCTACATCTCCATGGCGCAGAACGGGGCGCATCGGGCCGCCGCGCTGACCCAGCGGCTGCTCGCCTTTTCGCGACGACAGACGCTGGCGCCCAAGCCCACCGATGTCGACCGCCTGATCGCGGGGATGGAGGACATCATCGTCCGCACCATCGGTCCCGCCATAGAGGTGACGTTCGCCTCCGCGCCGGGCCTGTGGCCGATCCTGGTCGACGCGCCGCAGCTGGAAAGCGCGCTGCTGAACCTGTGCATCAACGCACGCGACGCCATGCCCGAGGGCGGCAAGCTGACCATCGAGACCGCCAACAAGACGCTCGACACCCGCGCAGCGGCGGCGCAGGACCTGCCCGCAGGCGATTATGTCTCGCTGTGCGTCACCGACACCGGCACCGGCATGACGCCCGAGGTGATGGAGCGCGTCTTCGACCCCTTCTTCACCACCAAGCCGATCGGCGAGGGCACCGGGCTGGGCCTGTCGATGATCTATGGTTTCGTCCGCCAGTCGGGCGGCCAGGTCCGCATCTATTCGGAAGTCGGCACTGGCACCACGATGCGGCTATACCTGCCCCGCCTGCCCGGTGAGCATGAACTGGCCGACCCGCACGAAACCTCCGCGAACCGGCACCGCGCGCATGAGGGGGAGACGGTCCTTCTGGTCGAGGATGAAAGCGCGATCCGCGATCTGGTCGGCGAAGTGCTGCGCGATGCCGGATACCGCGTGCTGACCGCCAGCAACGGCCCGATGGGCGTCTCGCTGCTGCAATCGGCCGAACGGATCGACCTGCTCGTCACCGATGTCGGCTTGCCCGGCGGATTGAACGGCCGTCAGGTCGCCGATGCGGGCCGGGCGGTTCGCCCTGCGCTCAAAATCCTGTTCGTCACCGGCTATGCCGCCAATGCCGCGGTCGGCGCAGGCCATCTGGATGAGGGCATGGAGGTACTGACCAAGCCGTTCAACATATTGGAACTGGAACGCCGCGTCGGCGAGATGCTGTCGGGCTGAAGCGCGCCCTGCCCCTATAGCCCGACCCGGTCGATCATCGTCGCGAGTTCGACCGGAAGCGCGGTCTCGCCCTTGGGGAGCAGCCGGTTGAGGGCCGTCTGCACCCGCTTGCGTGCGACCTGATACGCCTTGTGCCGGATCGAGCGGGTCGCATTCGTTCGCCAGGACGAACTCTCGCCGAGCAGCGCCTCCCACTTGGCCTCCTCCGCCTCCAGGATCGACAGCGCCAGCCGCAGGCCGTCGCGCCGCCCGCGTGCATAATCGTCGGATTTCTCTGCTTTCTCCATCACCCTGCACGCTGCCCCCGATCCGGGTCCGAGGCAAGTCGGCGGTCAGGCCCGGCGCGAACGCGGGCGCGGCACCAACCGGTCCAGCGCATCGGCATTGTCGCGGCCCCAGCCATACAGCAACTCGACCGGCTCGACGAAGCGCTGCCCCAGATCGCTCAGGCGATACTCGACCATCGGCGGCATGATGCTCTGGACATGGCGGGTCAGCAGCCCGCTACCCTCCATGTCGCGCAGCGTCTGGGTCAGCATCTTCTTCGAGATGCCCGGCAGGCTGCGCTGGAGGACGCCCGTCCGTGCGACGCCGCCATGGCGGGCGTGCAGCGTATGCAGCACCATGCTGGTCCATTTCGTCGCGAACAATTCCAGCACGCGGCGCGGGGCGCAGTCCTCCCGCCATTCCTCGTCGCGTGATCCCGGCTGCATATGGTTACCTTCTGGTGCCTGGGGGCCCAGATGGTGCCGTCTGGAAGTGCTGTCCACCCATACCTAGCTGAAATCCCTGATAACGGAGGCTTTTATGGCGAAGACGGCATTGGTGGTGGGCGCGAGCGGGATCGTCGGCAGCGCGACGACGGCGCTCCTGGTGGAACAGGGCTGGACCGTCCATGGCCTGGCCCGCCGACCGACCGAGCAGGCGGGCGTGCATCCGGTCGCCGCCGACCTTCAGGACCCGGACGCGACGGCGGCGGCGCTGCGTGACGTGAACCCCGATGCGGTCTTCATCACCACCTGGGCCCGGCAGGACAGCGAGGCGGAGAATATCCGCGTCAACGCCGCGATGGTGCGCAACCTGCTCGACGGACTGCGCGGGGGTACCGGCCCGCGCCATGTAGCCCTGGTCACCGGCCTCAAACATTATCTCGGGCCGTTCGAGGCCTATGGCAAGGGCACCCTGCCGCAGACGCCGTTCCGCGAGGAACAGGGTCGGCTGGACGTCGAGAATTTCTATTATGCGCAGGAGGACGAGGTGTTCGCCGCCGCCAAGCGCGACGGCTTCACCTGGAGCGTGCACCGCCCGCTTACCGTGATCGGGCTAGCGGTCGGCAATGCCATGAACATGGGCACGACACTGGCGGTCTATGCGACCTTGTGCCGTGAGACGGGGCGGCCCTTCACCTTCCCCGGCTCGGCCACGCAGTGGTCGGGGTTGACCGACATGACCGATGCGGGGCAGCTCGCCCGCCATCTCCTCTGGGCGACGGAGACCGAGGCGGCGCATGACGAGGCATTCAACGTCGTCAATGGCGATGTCTTCCGCTGGCAATGGATGTGGGGTCGCATCGCCGACTGGTTCGGCGTCGAGGCCGCACCGTTCGACGGCATCGTGCGGCCGCTGGAGCAGCAGATGGCGAACGATGCCGCATTATGGCGCGAGATCGCCATGCGCGAGGGACTGGCCGAACCCGATCTGAACCGCCTCGCCTCGCCCTGGCACACCGATGCCGATCTGGGCCGCCCGATCGAGGTGGTGACTGACATGTCCAAGAGCCGACGGCTGGGCTTTACCGGCTATCAGCCGACCGACGATGCGTTCTTTACGCTGTTCGAACGGCTCCGTGCCGACCGCCTGATCCCGTAAGCGAGGATATAAAAACAGCCATTGGACCCGGCAACGTCGAGGGATTCGCCACGCGAGTCGCGACCCTCGACAGGGTTGGCAAACGCCTCCCCCCTCCCTTCAAACGGTCTGCCGACGACAGGCGCAAAAATATTTTTGATTGGCCACCCGAGATTTGATGGATGCTATCGTCGCAGCCATTAACTATAATTTCATGATACCGCTATCATTGGTCGATACCGAGCCGTGGCGTAATTTTCAGCATGTTAGCGCCATTTAGACCAAATAGTAACCAATATGATACCAAGACCCATCGGTCTGGCGGAATCTATCGGACGTGATCCTCTCTCATGCAACGCGTCGAATTGTGACAGATTGATGTCACTCCAGTTTATATACTGTTAGAATTTTCCATGTGACCCGTGCCGATCTTGACCCAGGTCAATATCGGAAACGGGGAAATCATGCGGGCCACGATCAAATTCAAACTGGGTGCGACATTCGCGATAGTGCTCACATTGCTGTTGGGCATGGCGGCGCTTGCCGCGTCAAAATTGAGCGAAATGAACAGTGTCACGACCTAGATCGTCGCTGGCCCGGTGGCCCGATTGGACCGAGCCGAAACGCTGAACGAGCGCATCAGCTACGCGATCCGCATGGAAAAGAACCTCGCGCTGACGAACGACGACGAACAGATGCGGGTCTTTGACGGCGAGCTGATGCACGCTCGGTCCGACATAAAGGCGCTGGTTGAAACCGGCCTTGCGAATGCGACGCCTGCGGGCCGCCAGATCTGGACCGGGATCAGCGAGAGTTACACGGCTTGGCTGCCCGTCAACGATATGGTCCGCCGTCTCGGACTGGCCAATCGCAATGCGGAAGCTGGCGCATTGTCGATGACCAAGTCGCGCGAACTGGCCGTGCAGATCAGCCAGGGAACGCAGCAACTCGTGAAGAACGCCAAGGCCGACATGGAGGCCGCGCAGCAGAATGCCGACGCGATCTACGACAGTTCGCGCAACGCGCTGTTCGTCATCTCGGGCCTGGCGCTGGCGATCGCTCTGGCCGGTGCGGTCTGGATTGCGCGGATCGTGTCGCAGGGGCTGAAGAAAATCTCGGTCGCGATCGAGGCGGTGGCGATCGGCGATATCGAACAGGAAGTGTCGGTCGTCACCAATGACGAGATCAAGGACCTGGTCGACACGGTGAACCACATGACCGCCAATCTGCGCCAGAGCGCGCGGCTGGCCGATACCATCGCCGAGGGTGACCTGAGCATCGATCACCAGGCGCTGTCGGACAAGGACCTTTTGGGTCATGCCCTGATCCGCATGACCACCAACCTGCGCAAGTCGGCGGAACTGGCCGAAACGATTGCGGGCGGCGACCTGACCGTCAACCACCGGCCGCTGTCGGACCGGGACTCGCTGGGCCAGGCGCTGGTCATGATGGTCGAGCGACTGCGCGGTGTCGTCGGCGACGCCACGCTGGCCGCCAAGAATGTCGCCGCGGGCAGCCAGCAGCTGTCCTCGTCGTCGGAGCAGATGTCGCAGGGCGCCACCGAGCAGGCGGCGGCGGCCGAGGAAGCCTCCGCATCGATGGAGCAGATGGCGGCGAACATCAAACAGAATGCCGACAATGCCAGCCAGACCGAAAAGATCGCCCGCCAGTCCTCGCAGGATGCCGAGATCAGCGGCGCGGCGGTGCAGAAGGCCGTCGGCGCGATGCGCACCATCGCCGAGAAGATCGGCATCGTGCAGGAAATCGCGCGCCAGACCGACCTGCTGGCGCTGAACGCGGCGGTCGAGGCGGCCCGCGCGGGCGAGCATGGTCGCGGCTTTGCGGTGGTGGCCGCCGAGGTCCGCAAGCTGGCCGAACGGAGCCAGATTGCGGCGGGTGAGATCAGCGGCATGTCGTCCGACACGGTGGCGGCGGCGCAGCAGGCCGGGGAGATGCTCGGCTCGCTCGTCCCCGACATCCGCCGCACCGCCGAGCTGGTCGCCGAGATCAGCGCCGCGTGCCGCGAACAGGATATCGGCGCCACCCAGATCAACGCCGCGATCCAGCAGCTCGATCAGGTCACGCAGCAGAACGCGGCTGCCTCCGAGCAGATTTCCGCCACCTCGGAGGAACTCGCCAGCCAGGCCGAGGAACTGGAGGAGAATATCGCCTTCTTCCGCATCGACAACGGTACGGGCCGCGCAAGCCGCACGCCGGCCCCGGCACGGGCGACGACACCCGCCAAAAAGGCCAAGCCCGCCGCCCGGACGAACGTGGTCGCCGACCAGCAGGCCCGCATTCGCGGCTTCGCGCTGGATATGTCGACCGGCGGCCCGGACGGCGAAGACGCCGATTTCGGCCGCGCCGCCTGACCGGCGAGGGATATCCTGTAACGCGGGACCTCTCACCATCCTGCACGCGATCCCGGCGGAGGCCGGGATCCATTTGGGGAAGCGCTCGCAGCTCGATCGAGCCGTCCCGTCCCTGGACCCCGGCTACCGCCGGGACGGCGTGCAGGGGATGGCGAGCCATCACCAAGCAGGCCGAGCGCTCGCCCCCCTCACCCCGCCAGCAGGGTCCGTGCACATCCCTGCACATGATCGGCGATCAGCTTGAACGCCGCGCTCATCGGCGACTGGCGGCGCCAGGCGATGGCGATCGACCGATGCGCACGCCATCCCTGGACCGGCAGGATCTTCAATCCCGTTGCCCCGCCCACTTCCGATCGCAGATACAGGCTGGGCAACAGAGTCAGGCCCAGCCCGCTCGCGACCATCTGGTGCAGGCTTTCCAGGCTGGTGCCGTAATAATCCGGCGCGATGGTCATGCCATAATGGTCCGCGACCTCGGCCGCCTGCCGCGCCAGATGATGGCGCGGGTCCAGCGTCAGAAGCGGACTGCCGCTCAGCACCTCGCGATCCGCCTCGATGGCGGCATCGATCGGGTGGTCGAGCGCCGCGACCAGATGCAGCGGCTCGCGAAACAGGGGTTCGACGGTCAGGTCTTCGCCGGTCATGGGCAACGGGCCGAGCAGCACGTCGATATCGCCGCGCGACAGCTCGCGCACCTGTTCGTCGGGTATCCCCTCGCGCACATGCAGACGCAGGCGCGGGGCCATGCGGTGCAGTTCGGCGATGATCGGCGAGAGAAGATACGGCCCCAGCGTCGGCGTGGTCCCCAGCTTCAGCGTGCCGGTCAGGCTGTCGGTCGAGCCCGCTGCCAGCGCCACGATATCGCTGGCGTCGCTCAACATGCGCCGCGCGGTCGCCACGATGCTGCGCCCGACCGGCGTCAGGATCGCGCCCGTCGCGCTCCGCTCCAGTAGCTTGGCGCCCAACCGCTCCTCCAGCGTACGAACCTGCTGGCTGAGCGTCGGTTGCGAGACATTGGCGACCCGTGCCGCCAGCGCGAAGGAGCCCGTGTCCGCGATGGTGACCAGATATTCGAGCTGACGCAGGGTGAGCATAGGGCCCTATAGCGGCTTTCTATACCCCGGACACGGCAATTCCGATTGGCCACGACCATGATATGTCGTTACACCGACTTCACTAGGATCAGGCCGAAGCGTAACTTTCATGGAGGGGAACATGAAGGTGTCGCGGAGTGACGGTGGCCGTCGGCTGCCCGCTCCGGCTTGGCCAAGATACGGAAAAAGGGGCGCGTTTTGGCGGGACAGCGATTGGGTTTTCGGGATGCGGTGGGCTGGCTGTCGCAGATCATAGGCCCCGATTCGGCTTATGTCCGCCTTGGCATCGTCTATACCATCGCGATCAGCCTGTTGGCACTGGCGACGCCCATCTCGGTCCAGTTGCTGATCAACAGCGTCGCCAATACCGCCATGCCCGCCCCGCTCTGGGCGCTGTCGGGCGTGTTGCTGATGCTGTTGCTGATGGTCGCCGGGCTCAGCGCACTCCGGGTGTGGATCATGGCCGCGTTCGAGCGTCGCCTGTTCTCGCGCGTGGTCGCCGAGGTCACGATACGTGCGGTCCATGCACAGGACCCCTTCTTCGCCGATGGCAATCGCGGCGACCTGTTCAACCGCTATTTCGATCTGGTCGTCGTCCAGAAATCGGTGCCCAGCCTGGTCATCGGCGCCTTCACCATCGTGTTGCAGGCGGTGATCGGGCTCAGCATCACCAGCTTCTACCACCCGGTCTTCCTTGCCTTCAACGCGGTGCTGGTCACGGCGATCCTGGTCGTCTGGCTGCTCTGGCGGCGCGGCGCGATCAGCGGCGCGGTGGCGCTCAGCCATGCCAAGCACAATGCCGCGCGCTGGCTGGAGAGCGTCGGCGGGTCCAACGGCTTCTACAAGTCGCTCCGTCATCTCGACTTCGCGATGAACCGGTCGGAGGCGATGACGGCGAACTATGTCAACACGCATCGCCGCTATTTCCGCTATCAATTCGCGCAGACTATCGCCTTCCTGCTGATCTATGCCTTTGCCAGCGCGGGCCTGTTGCTGCTGGGCGGCATGTTGATCCTGCGCGGGCAGCTCTCGCTGGGCCAGCTGGTCGCGGCCGAGTTGATCCTGTCGGGTGTGTTCTACGGCATCTCGCAGCTCGGCACCTATCTCGACACCTTCTACGATCTGGTCGCCAGCTCGGAAGAGCTGTCGCTGCTCTTCGCCATTCCGCAGGAGCCGATGGTGCGCGGCGACAATGGCCCGCGCGATGGGTCGGTCAAGCTGACCGACGTGGCGTTCAACGATGCGCGCTACAATCTGACGCTGGCGGCTGGGGAACAGCTGGTGACGGTGGCCGAGCCGGGGGCCGAGCGCACGCTGGCGATGCTGCTCAAGCGCCATGCCTTGCCCGATCGCGGCCTGGTGCGGATCGGCAATGCCGATCTGGGCTCGTTCGATATGTATCGCCTCCGCTCGGAGGTGACGGTGCTCGACCGCTCGACCATCGTCGAGGTCACGATCCGCGAATATCTCCGCCTCGCCTCGGGTGAACTTGCCGAAAAGGCGATGGAGGCGCTGGCGCTGGTCGGGTTGGAACGCCGTCTGGCCAGCTTGCCGCAGGGGCTGGACACGCCGCTGGGTTCGACCGGCTATCCGCTGAGCGTCGGCGAAACCATGGCCCTGAAGCTCGCCAATGCGCTGCTGGTCGGCCCCAAGCTGCTGCTGCTCGGGCAACTTTACGACCTGTTGCCGCCCGAACGGCTGCGTGCCGCGCTACACCTGTTACGGGCGCATGGCACGACCGTGCTGCTGTGCACCGGCCGCCCCGAGGACATGGAACTCGACGGCTATCTCTATCTCGGTCTGACCGAGCAGCGTCGCTTCGACCAGCTTGCCGACCTCCAGAACGCTTATCGCCGGGAGGACGCCGATGTCGCCTGATCAGCTCGCGCATTTCCGCACCCTCTCGTCGCTGCGCCCGCCACGGGTCACGGTCGCCATCGCCTGGATCCTGACGGTCGGCATCGCGGCGGTCATCTTCATCCTGTTCTTCGTGCCGTGGTTGCAGACCGCGCAAGGGCGCGGCCAAGTCGTCTCGCTCGATCCCACCGACCGCGCGCAGGACGTGACCGCTCTGGTGCCCGGCCGCGTCGAGCGCTGGTATGTCCATGACGGCCAGCATGTGAAGCGCGGCGATCCGATCGCGCGGATCATCGACCTCGACCCCAATCTGCTGTCCCGCCTCGCCGCCGAACGCGCCCAGGTGGAGGCCGAGATCGCCTCGGTCCGCCAGTCGCAGGCGGTCGCCCAGATCGACGTCAGCCGCACGCGCCAGCTCTATGCGGAAGGCCTCGCCTCCCGCCGCGATTATGAACAGGCGCAGATCAAGGTGGCGGACTCCGGCGCCAAGCTGGCGGAGTCGCGTGCCAAGCTGAACCGCATCGACGTGCAGCTGAACCGCCAGTCGGCGCAGCTGGTCCGCGCCCCGCGCGACGGCCGTATCCAGAACCTGAACGCCGCGGCGGGCGGTGCCTATGTCTCGGCGGGCACCGCGCTGGCGGTGGTCGCGCCGGAAGAGGTGCAGCGCGCGGTCGAGCTGCTGATCGACGGTCGCGACGTGCCACTGCTCCGCCCCGGTCGCCCGGTGCGTCTGGAATTCGAGGGCTGGCCCGCGATCCAATTCAGCGGCTGGCCCTCGGTCGCCTACGGCTTTTTCGACGGCCGCGTCCGCACGATCGATCCCAATGCCAATGCGCAAGGGCTGTTCCGCATCCTGGTCGAGCCCGCGCCCGGCAAGCCCGCCTGGCCCGAGCGCCGCTTCGTTCGGCTGGGCGGCAAGGTGCAGGGCTGGGTTCAGGGAGAGACGGTCACGGTCGGTTACGAACTGTGGCGTCAGCTGAACGACTTCCCGCTCGAATTCGGCCAGACGGTGAACGACAAGCAGGACGACAAGGGCGCGAAGGACGACGACAAGAAGATCGCGGCCAAGGCGGGCAAGCCGAAATGATGCGCTCGCTGCTGCTGATCTCTGCGCTCGCCCTCCCTGTCCTGTCGGCACCCGTCATGGCCCAGCGGATCGAGGCGATCCCCGCGCCCGCGCCTGTGTCCCGCACGGGGCCGTTGACGCTGGACGAGGTGCTGCGCTCCTCCGCCCGCGCCGCGCCGCAGATCATCGAAGCGCTGGCCAAGATCCGCTCGGCGGAAGGCAAGGCGATCACCGCCGACGGCGCGTTCGACACGGTATTCGAGGCCGAGGGCCGCTCCCGCACGCTCGGCTATTATGACGGCACCGTCGCCTCGGCGAGCGCGAACCGGCCGCTGAGCAACAATGGCGGTTACGTCTATGGCAGCTACCGGGTCAGTCGCGGCACTTTTCCGGTCTATGAGGACCAGAATTACACCAACCGTCTGGGCGAGGTGAAGGTCGGCGCGCTCTATTCGCTGTTGCGCGACCGGCTGGTCGACGAGCGTCGCACTCGCCGCACCCTGGCGTCGGGCGATATCGACATCGCCAGGTTCGAGCGCGAGGCCGTGGCGATCGGCGTGCAGCGGCGTGCGGTCGATGCCTATCAGAACTGGGTCGCGGCGGGCCTGCGCCTGCGGGCCTATCGCGAGCTGCTGGACCTCTCGCTCAACCGGCGGGGCGGCCTCGCCCGGCAGGTCGAGCTGGGCGCGCGTCCGGATATCCTGCTGGCGGAGAACGACCAGAATGTCGTCCGCCGCCGGGCGCTGGTCGTGCGGGCCGAGGGGGATTTCCAGGCCGCCGCCAATGCCCTGTCGCTCTATTACCGCGATGCCGAAGGCGATCCGGTGCAGGTCGGGCCAGAGCGCCTGCCCGGCGGGGCCGAGGCGCTGTCCGGCGTCGCGGTGGCGGCGCGCCAGAATTTCGAACAGCGCCGCCCCGATCTCCAGGTGCTGCTGGCGCGGATCGACCAGGGTTCGGCGCGCCTGGCCCTGGCGCAGAACGACCTGCGCCCCCGCTTCGACCTGCGCGGCGAGATGGGCAAGGATGTCGGTCCCATCGGCCTGGGCGGCCCCAATCGCACGCCATTGGAGGCGGCGGTCGGCTTTCGCTTCTCGATGCCGCTCCAGAACCGCGCGGCGAAGGGTCGCATGGTCGAGGCACAGGCCGAGATGGACGCATTGTCGGCGCGCAGCCGCTTCCTGCGCGACCAGATCGCGGTCGAGGTCGAGGGGATTACCATCGGCGTCGATGCCGCCGAAAAGCTCGCGACCATCGCCGAGCAGGAACGCCAATTGGCCGAACGGCTCGCGGCGGCCGAGCGGCGGCGGTTCGAACTGGGGTCGAGCGACTTCTTCCTGGTCAACCAGCGCGAGGAAACCGCGAACGACGCGCGTGTCCGCCTGATCGACGCGCAGGCCCGGATCGCGGCCGCCCGCGCCGAACTAGCCGCCGCCACCGCCGACCGCGCGGCGCTGGGGCTGGAGCCCTGAACGGGCGGCTGAGCGAGGATCTAGACCGTGATGACATTGCGTTGAACCAAGCCGAGCCCCTCCCCTTCAGGAGCATCAGGCAAACCGCGCCCCGCGCGGTTCAGATCAGGCTGGGAGCCTGATCGACCTGGTGCTGGGTTGGGGTGGGGCCTCGCCACAGGCGGCGTACTTGCGGAGGCGCCCCACCCCCTGCCCTCCCCTGAAGGGGAGGGGTGAACCCATCTCAAATCATCCCGCTCTACACCCGATCCGCCAACGGGGCATTGCCGGCGGGAACGACCGGCGCCCCCTCGGTGATCGGCGCGAGCGCGACGGGGTGGCCATAGAGATAGCCCTGCCCCAGCCGACAGCCGAGCTGGCGCAGACGCTCGGCCTGCCATTCGCTCTCGATCCCTTCGGCGATCACGACCTTGCCCAGGCCGATCCCCAGGCCCACGATCGCGCTGACGATCGGGAAGGTGCCGCCATCGGTTTCGTCGAACCCGGCGACGAAGGACTGGTCGATCTTGATCCGGTCCACCGGCAAGTCGCGCAGATGGACCAGCGAGGCATAGCCGGTGCCGAAATCGTCCAGCGCGATGCACACACCCGCGTCGTGCAGCGTGCGCAGGCTGGACAGGATGCTGTCGGCGCCGCGGTCGAGCATCACACCCTCGGTCACCTCGACGCACAGCCGCGATGGCGCGACGCCATAATGCGCCAGCCGTTCCAGCACGGTGCGCGCCGAACGCGGCCCGCCAAGCTGCGCCGAGGTGAAGTTGACGCACACCACGCCCAGCGCCTCGCCGCGATCGCGCAGCGCGATCAATGCCAGTTCGAGGACATGATCCTGGATGCGCAGGCCGATCCGCTCGGCGACCAGCACATCGGCGAAGCGGTCCGGGGTCATCAGCCCGTGGACCGGATGGTCCCAGCGTAGCAGCGCCTCATGACCGCACACCGTTTCGGTCTCCAGCGAGACGATGGGTTGAAGGTATAGGACGAACTCGCCCTGATCCAGCGCCTGCTCGGCCTCCCCGGCAAAGGCGACCTGAAGTTCGCGCAGGCTGCTTTGCAGTGGATCATATCGGACATAGCGCGCGCGGCCCAGCCGCTTGGCGGTATAGAGCGCCAGATCGGCATTGTGGTACAGCAGGTCGAGCGCCTGGGCATCGTCCGGGTAGCGTGCCGACCCGATGCTGAGCGACATGGTCCGGCTGCGATCGCGGCCATGCCATTGCTCGCCCTGGATGCCGGCGATGCGTTCGGCCAGGGCGGCCTCGTCATGCAGCGAGCCGGGGCACAGGATCGCGAACTCGTCGCCGCCGATGCGCGACACCCGCACATCCGCCATCGAGCGTACGACGCCGCCCAGCGCGGTGCCGACATGGCAGAGCAGCATGTCGCCGCTGGCATGGCCCAGCCGGTCGTTGACGTCCTTCAGATAATCGACGTCGATCAGGAACAGACTGAACGGAATGGACGCCTTCATCAGGGCATTGGCCTGCTGCTGAAAGGCGGCGCGGTTGCCCAGGCCGGTCAGGAAGTCGGTATGCGCGGCCAGCCGCAGCGTCTTGGTCTCCGCCATGTCGATCTCGCGCCGCTGCCGCGACTCGTCGAGTTCGCGGCGGATGCGGCGGAAACGGTCGGCGATCGCGAGCGACAGGACCAGCGCCTCGAACGCCAGCGCCAGGAAGGTTGCCATGTCCACCGCGTCATTCTGCCGCACGAAACCCAGATTACGCGCCAGCCGCAGGACGAACAGCGTGATGACCGGGCTCCATCCGATCATGTAGAACCAGACGACCCGGCTGCCCCGCCGCGCTGCCACGACGCAGGACCAGGCGATCAGCGCCGATGTCGCGGCGATGTCGTAGTTGAGCAGCCGGTCGGTGAGCACCGGGGGAAACCAGGTATCGGCGGCGGCCAGCGCGCCGAACACCGCCCCCCCGATCGCCAGCCAGCGTCCCGCCCGGATCACGCCGGGGGACAGCACCCCGTCCTCGATGACCGAGAAGAAGAACATGTTGCACGCCGCGACCATCAGACCGACGAGCACGAACCAGATCCGCACCGCGATCGGACCGACCAGCCACGGCACGAGCAGCGCCGCCGTGTTGGTCCAGATCAGGCCATAGACCAGCGCAACCGCCACCCAGAGCAGATACCAGCGCTGAAAGGCGGGCCGCCGCCCGGCATGGATCACCAGATTGTAGAGAAAGGCCGACAACAGGGTCCCGGCGAACAGACCGGTCAGCACCAGCCAGCCGACATCCGCACCGTTCATCCTGCTGCCCGGCCGCGCGACGACCTTGCGCATCAGCGACAGGTCGTCGATCTGCCGGAAGCCGACATAAAGCTTGCCCACGTCGCGCCCCGGTGGCCCGACCACGAACTTCAGGAGGCCGCCGGGCGTCCAATGGCCCCGCAATTCATCATAGGACAGCACCCGACGCGTCGCCCTGCCGTCATGCGTGACGACCAGCAGGCCGAGGCGGTCGAACCGGGTCTGGTCGATCAACAGATCCCAATAGGGGGGCAAGCTGCCCAATCGGGACGTGTCCAGCCGCAACCACAGCCAGTCCGCCCCCCGCGTCGGGGCCTCCGCGCCGCAGCGATAGGGTGCCTCGACGATCCCGGCGTCGCTGGTGCCGTCCGGCAGCGCGGCGCTGCAGACGGTCGGATACAGATCGACCGCCTTGGCGGAGGCTGCACCCGGCGTCATCGCGGCCAGCAGCAGCAGCCATAAAAGGCCCCATGCCCTGACGTCCCAAACCCGCTTCGCGGCCTTCATGCCGACCCGTCCCCAACCCGCATTAATGTGACGGAAACAAGACGGCCAATCCCGCAGAGCGCCCCCGCTCCCGCCGCTTTCCCCACTTGCGCCCTGACCGCCTTTTTAAGCTTTCGTCAATCTCCGTATTTCAGGCCCTTGAACTACGGTGACTTTTTTCTGGACAATCGCAGGATCGGCCGGATCGCGGGGCTGAAATATCGCTTTTCCCATTTCGGACCGCGCCTTCTCTGGCGGCAGGCACAGGCTTTGGGCATGGAAGGGCCATGACGCTGTTCCATCGGATCGCCCGGTCGCTCCCCGCCTCCCTGTCGCTGCTCGTCGCGGCCTGTTCGCCGCTGGCGACCTTCGACCATCTGGTGCCCAAGGATGGCGGCGGCAGGCGGGTGGCCGAGGCGCTGGCCTATGGTTCCGATGCACGTCAGCGGCTCGACATCTACGCCCCGCGCAGTGCGGGAGCGGGTGACCGACCGGTGGTGGTCTTCTTCTATGGCGGCAGCTGGAACAGCGGGACGCGCAGCGGCTATGCCTTTGTCGGGCGGGCATTGGCGGCGCAGGGCTTTGTCGTGGTGATCCCCGATTACCGGCTGGTGCCCGCCATCCGCTATCCTGCCTTTGTCGAGGACGGCGCGGCGGCGGTGCGCTGGACGAAGGGCCATATCGCCGGGTTCGGCGGCGATCCCGCGAAGCTGGTGCTGATGGGGCATTCGGCGGGTGCCTATATCGCCGCGATGCTGGCGGTCGACGATCGCTGGCTGGGCCGTGACCGACAGGCGGTACGCGGACTGGTCGGGCTGGCGGGTCCCTATGACTTCGCGCCCTTCGACGTGGATGTCAGCCAAGCGGCCTTCGGGGCCTGGCCGCGCCCGGAGGAAACCCAGCCGGTCCACTGGGCCGGTGCGGGCGATCCGCCTTCGCTGCTACTGGTCGGCGCCGAGGACAAGACGGTCCTGCCGCGCAACAGCGAGGCGCTGGCCGCCCGGCTGCGTGCGGGCGGCGTGCCGGTGACGCTGCGCGCCTATCCCAAGCTCGGCCATGTCGGGATGATTCTGTCGATCGCCCGCCCCTTTCGCGGCCGGGCCCCGGTGGTGGCCGATGTCGCTGCCTTCGTCCGGCAGGTGACGCGCTAACGTTTGTCGGGGATCAGCCAGGTCTCAGCGACCTGCTTGCCGCGCCCGCTGCCGCCCATGCCCGGCGGGCGGGTCCAGGCGAGGTCCAGCGTACCGCCCGCCGTCGCCTCGCGCGGGATCGCGACCGTGACCTGGCTGGGGTTGGCGGTACGGACGAAATGCTCCTGCAACACCGTCGTCCCGTTCGCGACCAGCCGCATCGGCAGCGTATAGTCCTCCCCCGCATAGGTGATCGTCAGGCTGTAACCCCGGCGGGGGTCGAGCCCGTCATAATGCAGCCGCAGCGGGCTGTCGTAGAGCGTCTCGGCATAGTCGAGTTCGCCCGGCCACCAGCCGTCCGCCGGGGTCCGGTCGGCGATGCCGTCGATGGCGGTGGTGAAGAATTGCGGATCGGCCTGGAAACCGGGCCCGCGCACCAGATGCGGCTCGGCATCCGGGCGGCCCAGATCGTCATAGAGTGCGCCCTCCGCCCGGCGGCTCCGGTCGGGGATCGGCCAGCCCCTGGCCATCTGCGCCTCGATCCAGGCGCGGCCGGTCAGGTCGACATCGGCGCGGTCGAGATTGGCGCCCCGCTCGATATTCGACGCGCCGTAGCGCTTGACGCTGAGTTGCAGTCGCGCCGCCTGCCACAGCCGTTCGGCCAGTGCGTTCAGCCGGTCGAGCAATGCGGCGACCTCGGGTCCGTCGCCCGTCGCCAGGATGGCACGCGCGCGTTCGAGATCGGGTGCGGCCAGGGCTGCCGCTCGCCGCGCACGGGCGGCGATGGTGCGGCGGCGGACCAGCGCGTCATACACCGCACGATAGCGCAGCGAGTCGATCCGCCAGTCGGCAAAGGTGGCGGGCCGGACCTGATCGGCGAGGCGCAACGTGGCGTCGATCGTGGTATTGGTGGCAGGGTCACCGACCCAATTGGCTTCCAGCGCCGCCGGAAGTGCTGCCGCCCGGTCATCGCCGATGAACACCCGCGCATAGTCTTTCGCAAAGGCGCGCGTGTCGGTCTTCGGGTCCCAACCCAGACGAAACCAGAGGAACTGGTTGAAATCGTCATTCACCCCCTCGGAATAGGTGATGAACCCCGCAGTCAGGGGCGCGAAGCGGGCGAAGATATGCGCATAGGCGGCGGGGCGCGGATTGATTGGCTCGCGCCCCTCGGTCAGTGCGAATTCGGGCCACCAACGCGGCACCGGAAACTGCGCATGCATGGTGTGCGCAATGTCGGGATAGAGGATCAGCGGATAGCGCGCCGGTATCCGAGCCCGCTCGACCGATAGCGGATCGCGCGTCTGCGGACCGACGAAGACGCCGGTCAGCCAGTCGGGCTGTTTGTCCAGTTCGCGGTAGAACGCCTCGAACCCCGCCGCGTCGAATCCTTGCGACGAGATATAGACGGGCGCCGTGGGACGGCGCGCGCGAAGCAATGCCGCCTGTTGCGCCACGAGCGGAAACAACCGCGCGGGCGGCGTATGCCCGGGATCGCCGCCGGGCACATAGAGCGCATCGACATAGGGCAGATCGGCCAGCACCCGCCGGAACGCCGCGACCTCGACCGCCACCGCGCCGGGTTTGTCGTAATCGCCAAGCTCGGGATAATAGAGCGCGACATCCAGTCCCAGCCGGTGGGTGATGCGGGAAATCCCCGCCAGCGTCTCGCGCGGCGGGGCGGGGAAAAGCGGCCCGGTCGCATCATCGTCGGACACCGGCGCGATGATCTGCACCCCGCTGGCCCCCCAGAGGGCGAAATCCTCGATCCGCCGCTGAAACATAGGCAGGGTCCAGGCATCGTAGCTGTTGTTCTTGGGGCGATAGCCGATCTGGGTCAGCCGCGTGGCATAAGCAGGCCGCTCGTCGACCGGTCCCCTCACGGTCAGCCGTGCGGTCCCGCCCGCAACATCGAGATGGCGCAGCACCCAGCCCGCGCCATAGACCAGTCCCCGCGTGTCTTCGGCGGTGACGACCGTCACCGGCCCCACCCGCCGGATCGCAAAGCCTTCGCGGCCCAGCTTGGCGGGTGCGCGCCACCGGCTCCGCAGCGCGACGGGAAGCGCCGCCGCCACCGCCCCCGATGGCGCGACCAGCACCCGGACGTCGCCGCACCGCACGACCCGCTCGGCGATCCGGCGGTTCAGCAGATCCGCCGCAACGTCCCCCCCTGCCCCGGCCGTCGCGCAGGATGCCGCCAGTGCAGTGGCAACGAAGATCATGCCGCCACACCAGGGGCGGAAAGGGACGGGGTATGATTCAAGATCGGCTCCATGGTTTCGCCTTGGTCTATGGTCGATCCACGTCGCTTTCCATAGGCCTTCCCCTTTAGTCGCGCCGCAGCGCCCAGGCGGACGTGGCGGGGCTGGCCGCCAACATGTTGCCATGATTGATCCACGCCGCCCCGCCCTCTCGCTGGATCACCGCCAGCGCTTGCGGGTGCAGCGCGCGTTCGACCAGCTGGCGGTTGTCGCGCGGAATGACGATATCGGAGCGCTGTTCCAGCAGAGGCGCAGCGTCGCCTCCAGCTGCACCAGGTTCGGATAGACATTGCCCAGCCCGTGCCGCTCGCGCCGCCCCCCTTGCACCTGCGGGGACGGTCCGTCGGCCGTACTTGATCAGATTGGGGATATAGCGGTTCCCCCGCACCCGCAGGGATGGTCCCTCGCCGGGAACGCATGTCGCCAATTGAATGGAATTTCCACCGCACCTACGGATGGTCCTAAGCCCGACCATCGGGGGCGGGAAATGGCCGTCTTTGGCTTGAAGGACCGCAAGATCACCGAAGCATCTTTCGTCTCATCAGATATCGCCAAAGACCACGCGTTCTCGGGGAAGTTGATCGCGGCTTACGGTTTCCAGGACTGCCCTGCCAGCCGCTCCAAGGCTTTCCGACGGGCGGCGGGATCGAGGCGGGACAACATGCGTCGCTCGCGGTTCGACAAGCTGCGCGCCTGCCAGCCATAGTCCGCCATGCACCCCTCGATCGTATCTCCGGGCACCCGGCCCGGCGTTCCATTGTCGAGCAGCGCCGCCCCATCCGGGCGCTCACCACCCGCCGCTGGGCCGGTGGTGATGATGCGGCACCGCCGGAGATCGGCTTCGACCTGCGCCGGTGTCGCACCCGGCCGGCGATAAACGACCAGCGGCACCGGATCGACCATCGCCAGCAGGGCCGCCATCACCACCATGACGACCCCGCCCGCTGCATCAGAAGGACAACTTCAGCCCGGCGCGATAGGACTGGTTGCGCACATCGTCGCGCCCGACCGTCGAGTCCGCCGCCAGCGAGACGGTCGCACGGCCCGAACGATAGGCCACCCCCGCGCTGATCTCGCCCCAGTCGCGGTCCTGCCGTGCGGTCAGGAAGCGGGCCTGCGCCCGCGTGCCGCCGACGAATCCGGCGTTGAAATAGCCCGGCCGCCCCTCGAAATCATGGACGTAATAGGCCGAGGCGAAGGGGCGGAAGCCGCCTTGTGTCGCGTCGATCTGAAGCCCCGCACGGCCCTGCACGCTCAGGAATCGGTCGCGGCCATAGGTCAGCGCCGGGCCGCTGCCCGTCTCACCCGTGGGGGTGAAGTCGATGCTGCTGGTACGGATCGCCACGCGCGGGCCGAAACGCAGCGCCCCGCTGCCCTTCATATAGCTCGCCCCCACTTCGCTCGACAGCGCCAGCGCATTGTCGCGCGAGCGCAGGTCGAAGGGCGTGCCGACAAAGCTGCCCTGCCGCCGGGTCGAGGACTGGTACACGCCCGCGCCGAACTGCGCATCCAGCGCCGGGCCGAGCGTACCGCCGAGCCGTCCGTAGAGCGTGCCCTGGATCAGCTCGCCCCTGGCCGACTGGCCGAAACGCTGCTCGCCATCGATATCCGAATAGGACAGGCCGAAGCCCAGTGCGCCTGCGTCCGACACCCGCGCTTCGACACCGCCCGCGATGTAGAAGCCGTCGAACGGATCGCGACCGCCGACCGTGCCGGGCATCGCCGCGCCCGAGCCGTCGATATAGCCGCCCGCCAGATAGGCCGAGACATTGTCGGGCAGCATGTTTTCGCGGACCATGCTGGTCGGCGTGTCGCTGACCGTCTGGGGACGACCGGGTGCGGCGATGGCGTTGGCGGCGAACTCCAGCGGCTTGCCGATCATCGCGACCGTGCCGCCCGCAAAGCCGTCCGGCGTCATCGCGGTCAGGCGATCGCGATAGAAGCGCGCGATATTGTCGGTCGCGGTGGTGCCGATCGCCCGGCGGGTCGTCTGGCTGCGCGGCGCGATCGCCTCCAGGCTGCCGCGGATCGTCCCGACATCCTGCAGGTCGAGCAGGTCGTAGGTCCCGCGCAAGCCCGCATAGGCGGAGCGGTTGGCGTCGAGCAGACGCGCATAGGCGGCCTGCACCGGGGTCGCCGCGACGACACTGGCATAGGGCCGCGCACCCACCGCCGCCGTCACCCTTCCCGCGCCATAGCTGAGTTCAGGATAGAGGATCGCGCTGAAGGCGGTGGCGCCGCCGAAGCTGCCGGTGATGCCGTTCGACGCGGTGAGGAGCGTATAGCTGTCGCCATAGCGCGGCACATAGTTGACGGGGCGCAGGGTCAGGTTGCCGCCGCCCAGCACGATGCTGCGCGCCGCCAGCTGGTCGGAGGTGCCGGCGGGGCCGATATCCGCGACGAACTGGCTGCCCGATCCCAGGCTGGCGGTGCCTGCCACGGTCAGCGTCCCGAACGCGCCGGTGCTGCCCGGCGAGACGATGCCGCCCGACCCGGCGCTCAGCGATGCGACACTGCCATTGCCTGCGACGATGCCGCCCGACACCGCCGTCACCGCCGATCGGGTCAGGCTGCCGTCCACGGTCAGCTGCCCCTGCTCGACACGGGTCGGGCCGCTATAGCTGTTGGCGGCGGTCAGGATCAGCTCGCCGCCGCCGCGCTTGACCAGGCCGCCGATATCGTTGGGGAAGCCCGCCAGCACTTCGGCCGAGTAACGGTCGCGCGCGTCGGTGATCGGGTTGCTCCAGATATCGGTCGTGCCCGATGCGACCGTGACTTCGCGCGTGTCGCGCAGTGCGGTCGGCCCGCGCAGCGCCACCGCCATCTGCGGCGCGCCCCAGCCCGAGCGCAGGTCGACGCCCGGCGTGTCGAGGTCCCTGGAACTGGACACGAGGATGTCGGAGATCAACCCGGTCTTATATTCGGGGAAATACTCCATCAGCAGCGCGGCGAAGCCCGAGACATTGGGCGCCGCCATCGACGTGCCGGTCAGCGCGGCATAGCCCGGCCCGGTGAAGCTGATGTATTTCTGAAGTTCGGCGGTGATCAGCGTATTGGCCTGGGTCAGCACCGAGGTGGAAAAGTCCCGCCCCAGCAAAGTGACGTTGCCGGGAATGGTCAGGATCTGCGCCAGACGGCTGGTATAGCCATCGGGATCGGGCGTCATGAACCGCGCGCCGTAAGCCAGCGAGATGCCGACCGCCTGTTGTGCCGCCTTGGTCCGCTCGGCCTCCTCGTCGAAGGGGCGGCCGAGTGTCTGGGCGATGTCGCGCCGGACGAGATAGTCAGTCAGCACGCCCAGCCACGCATTGACCGCCGCCGTCTGCAACTGGGCCAGCGTCGTCGCGGCATAGATGGTCGGGTACATGGCGCGAGTATATTTCGCGCGGATCGCGGTGCCGTCGACTAGATAGGTCTGCGCCGCGGACACGACCGAACTGCCCGGCCCTGACACGCACCAGGTCGCGGTCTGGCCGCACAGGCTGGTGCTGGACGCCGCCGTGCCGTTCGCCAGATAGTTGGTGACCGACAACCAGTTGGAACGCAGCCGCAGGTCATTGAGTGGCGTGACCGCATCGACACTGGCATGGACGCCGCCGCCATTGCCCGCCGAGAAGACGACCAGCACGTCATTCTTCAGGACCGGATCATAGAGGCCGTTCAGCGTCTGCTGAAACGCACCGCGTGCCTGGGACGGGGTCAGCGTATAGGGCTGGGTTGAGGTCGAGCCCCAGCTGTTGTTGATGATCCGAACCCGCCCGGTATTGGCGAGCGCCGGGATATTCTCCTGCGCGGTGGCGACCATGACGTTGTCGAGGATCTGGTCGCGCCACCACAGGAAATCGCCCGCCGCGAAATTGGTCGTCGCCGACAGGATGTTCGCGCCGAACGCGTTGCCGAACATCACCCCGTTCGCCAGCCGGTCGCCCGCCGCCGTGCCCGCGACATGGGTACCATGGATTTCCCAGGGCCGTCGCGGATTGACCATGCCGTCATTGCCATAGGTCGCGGGGACGGGCGTGCGCAGCCCCGAAATCTTGCCCGATCCCGCAAAGGACGGATGGCTCATCACCACGCCCGCGTCATTGATCCCGATCGTCTGTCCCTTGCCCGACAGGCCCAGGACATAAGCATATTCCAGGCCCAGATAGCCCTTGGTGTAATCGACCGAGAATTGCTTGTCCTGCCGCCACGACGCCAGCGCCGCGTTATAGTCCGCCGTTCGCTGGCCATTGGCCATCACATAGCCGCCGGTCGGTGCAGGCGGCACATATTGGCTCTGCGCTGACGCCGAGCCCGCCTGAACCAGGCAAAAGGACGCGATCGCCAACAGCGATACACGAGAAACGCCCACCCCCACGCTATTCCCCTTAATTCCGATTAATAACATCGACTTATCGATTACACGGTTTTCATGGTGCCACAGGCCTGTCAACTCCGATAACGGATGAATTACAAAGGTTTGTAAAGTTTTCCTGTTTCGACTCCGCAACAATGGCGGATAACGTAAGGGAATGGATAAGGCGGGTTCCGGCGGCGTTGCGGGCCCTCCTGCTCCTTATCGATGCAGACGGCGCAGCGAGCGAATCGCTCGTCGCAATGCGCTCGGTCGGCCCTAAGGCCTGCCACCTTCCCGGTCGGGCGAAGAAAGGGTGCGAACAACCGCCGCCAGCGCGTCGTCGCGGCGGGCCGCCAGTTCGTCCGCCGACACCTTCGCCAGGTCGAAGCGCAGCTCGTGCATGGTCATGCCGGAGCGATAACCTTCGGGCCAGACGGCGGTCTGCTCGAAGCCGCAGCGCAGGAAGAAGGGCGCCACCCCAGGCGAGGTGTCGACCGTGACATAGCGCGTCACCGGCCGCGCATGGACCGAGACATGGTGCAATCGCGCCAGCAGCAACAGCCGCCCCAGGCCGCCACCATGCCGGGCTGGCGACGCCATGCCCCAATAGAGCAGCGCCTTGTTGTAATGCGCCCAGACCTCATAACCGCCGAACGCCACCGCGCGTCCGTCAATCGCAACGACAAAGGCGGGGCCATCGGGCTCGTCCAGCGTCTCGATCAGCCAGTCGCGGTCCCCTGCCCCGAAATAGTCGGCGCGGTTGGCGTCGAAGATCGTCAGAACGTCGTCGCGGTCGGTCTCCGCATAGGAGCGGACGACGACGTCCCTCATGCCCATAGCGCCACCGTCTCGATCGCGCCGCCGTCATCGCGGGTCCAGCAATGCGCGTCTCGCTCTCCCTGCCGGTGGGCGGTCGCCTGCCGGTCGTCGATCAGTCGCGTCTCGATCGTCTCGGCGGCGATATGCCGGGGGTCGCCGAGCAGCTTGGCATAGGCCTCCTTGATCGTCCAACGGCGCAGCCATTGGCGCGACGGATCGGTCGCGTCACGCACGGCACGGGCTTCCGCCGGGGCCAGCATGTCCCAGAGCGGCGGGGCACCGTCGATGATCTCGCGGTCCACCGCTATCGGCTGTCGCGCCGCCGCGATCAGGCAGGCCTCCCCCCGTCCGGCAAGGCCGATATACCAGCCTCGCGGAGCCGCGACCTGCGGCTGCCCGGTCGCACTCCGCGCCAGCCGGACCGGTCCGCCCGCCAGCCGAGAAAGCAACGCTTCAACCAGCGGCGCGCGCTTCCCCCGCCCCGGATCGGCCGTGCGCCAGATGACGGGGGCTTGGCCATCCCACTCCAGCCGGTCGAGCGGCCCGTCATGGCGCAGCGGGATCATGGCTCGGTGACGATCCGGGCCGGGCTGCCCTCCCAATTGGTACCATCGGGCAGCGTCTCGCCCTTCATGACAACCGACAGGTCGCCCAACTGCGCATCCGCACCCACTTCGGCATCGTACAGCACGATCGCCAGCGAGCCGATGGTGGCACGGTCGCCGACCTTGATCGCACCGACCTTCATCACCCGGTCCTCGAACAGATGGGTCTGGAGCCCGGCATAATCGTTCAGCGCGACATCGTCGCCGATCGTGACGAGGTCATGCTCAGTCAGGTCGGTGGTGTCGATATAGCAGCGCTTGCCGACCTTGGCGCCCATCAGCCGGAGGTAGAGGCCGATCCAGGGCGTGCCGCGCAACGGCTCCAGCAGGTTGGCGACCGCGAGATTCTCATAGGTCGCGGTAACCAGCTCGGTGCGCCAGACAAAGGTGCTCCACAAGGGTGCGGTCCGGGCCCGGTAGCGCCCGACCACCAGCCACTTCAGCGCCAGCACGAACGCACCGCAGGCCAGGCAGAAGCCGACATAGAGGAACGGGAAGGCCGAGATGATGACCAGCCCGCCGCGCTCCAGATCGTCGAGATCGCCGACCACCGACAAGAGCGCGCTGAAGAACACCAGGAAGGCGGTGAGCGACAGGGTGGTGCGGATCGCCTCGATCGACAGGCGTGTCGCGATCAAGCCGCGCGACGGGTTGAAGCGCGCGCCCTCGTCGAACATCGTCGCCACCTGCCGCACCGGCAGCTTGATGGCGGGCGAGCCGAACCAGGTGCTGCCCGCCTCGGTCGCCAGGCTGGGGTCCTCGGGCGGCTTGGAGAGGACGCCGATCAGCACCTCGTCACCGATCTGCGCGCCGGTGGGCAGCAGCGCGGAATTGCCGATGAAGCTGCGACGGCCGATCTTGGTATGCGCCAGTTCGATGGTGCCATGGCCGATCTTGGCCGCGCCGAAGATGACCGAATCCGCAATGAAGCTCTCCGGCCCGATCTCGACCAGATCGGGAACGATGGCGCTGGCGGTCGAAATCTCCGCCCGCCGCCCGACCTTCACGCCCAGCGCCCGGTACCAGGGGACGACATAGAGCGTGGCGAAGATCGGGTGGAGCAGCCGCAGCGCCAGGTCGTTGATCTGCCGGACCATCCAGTAGCGGACATAGAACCAGCTATCGAGGCGATAGACGCCCGGCTTCACCTGGCCCAGGATCAGCCGCTTGGCGAGCACCGTCAGCACGCACATCATGACGATATAGGTCGCGGCCAGCAGCGGCGAGACGAGCATATACCCGTAACCGGTCGTCGCCCAATCCAGCTCGATCAACGCGATCAGGCCCGGCGCGATCGGCAGGATGGCGATGATCGGCAGCAGCAGCGCGCCGATGAAGATCGCCAGCGACGGCCCGGCCCGCTTGCCCATCGTGACGACCTCGCCCGGCTCGACCATCCGGTCGAAGGCGGCGGGCGAACCGGTCCAGCGTTGCCCGGCCGGGATCACCGTCTCGGCGGGAAGCGCGGCCATGTCGTCGAGGATCGCGTCATCCTCCAGCGCCGAATTACGGCCGACCACCGACTGGCCGCCGACGAACGCGCGGTCGCCCAACGTCACCGTGCCGAGGCGCAGCAAGCCGCGCTCGACCGAGCTGGTCGCCATCACCGCCTGATCGCTGACGATCGCATCGTCGCCGCAGGCGAACAGGTCGGCGGTGTCGATGACGCCGTTGCCGATATAGGCGCGCTTGCCGATCTTCGCGCCCAGCATGCGGTAATAGCCCCGGATCATTGGGGTGCCCGCCAGATAGGGCGTCGCCGTCACCGCGATGATCCGCCGCACCAGCCACCAACGGAAATAGGTGCCGCCCCACAGCGGATAGTCTCCCGCCTTGAACCGCCCGGCGATCAGCCACTTGGCGGCGATTGAGAACAGCATCGAGGCGACCGGCACGATGGTGAAGAACAGCGCACTCAGGATCAGCGCGTCGATGCGCGGCATCCGCCCGGCCAGATGGGTATAGGCCACGTAGGGGAAGAACCATTGCAGCCCGGCAATGGTATAGACGGGCAGCAGCGCGACCGTCTGTGCCGCGACGCACAGCCAGCGCTTCCATTCGGGCACGCGGTGGAAGCTCTCCTCGGTCTGAACCGCGACCGCCGCCGCGCCGCCGATCCGGGTCGCCAACGCCCGGATGGTCGGCGCGGCATAAAGGTCCTCCAGCGACAACCCCTCGAGCCCCGCGACCTTGCGCGCCGCCGAGACGAGGCGCGCGGCCTTTAGCGAGTGACCGCCCAGATCCTCGAACAGATCGTCGGTGACGGACACCGGCTGCGGCGCGAAGGCTTCGGCCCAGATGGCGTGGAGCTTTTCCTCCATCGGTGTGGCGGGCGCTTCGAGCGTGCGGCCGGTGTCGACGGTAATTTCCGGCTTTACCAGCGCCTTGCGATCGACTTTGCCTGAGGCGGGCAAGGTCGGCAGCGCCGCCATCACCTGATAGGCGGCGGGCCGCATATAATTGGGCAGGCGTTCGGTGACGCGTGCCTTGATGTCGGCGATGTCGATCGTCTCGCCACTGCGCGCCACCAGGAAGGCGGCGAGAAACTCCGAACCATCGGCATCGGTGAACAGATGGACGACCGCCTGCGCGACGCCCGGTGCCTCGCCGATCACCGCCTCGATCTCGGAGAGTTCGACGCGGAAGCCGCGAATCTTCACCTGGGTGTCGATGCGCCCGACGAAATCGATGTCGCCCGCCGCGTCGAGCCGAACCAGGTCGCCGGAGCGATAGATACGCTCCGGCCCGCCCGACACGGTGTCGAACGGGGTCATGGTGAACTTCTCGGCCGTCAGGTCTGGGCGGTTGACGTAACCGACGCCGACGCCGGGGCCGCCGATGACCAGTTCGCCCTCCTGCCCCGCCTCGACCGGCTGCAACGCCTCATCGACGATCCAGGCGGTATAGCCGGGCAACGGCTTGCCGATGGTGATGCGCTTGCCCGGCTGCACCTCGGTCCAGGTCGCCGTCACCGAGGTTTCGGTCGGGCCATAGGTGTTGAGCAACCGCAGGCCGGGCCGCGCCAGACGGCGCGGCAGGTCGGCGGGGCATGCCTCACCGCCCATGTTGATCAGGCGAAGCGTCGGCACCGGATGCTCGACCAGCGCGATCAGCGAGGGAACGACATGCCAGATCGTCGTCTTTTCCGCCGCCAGCGCGACGGCGACGTCGGGGCCGCTCGCGGCCAGCGGCTCGGTCGCGACGAGCAGCTTGGCGCCGACGAAGAACGCGCTCCACATCGTCTCGACCGACATGTCGAAGGCCAGGCTGAATCCGCCGAACACGATGTCGTCGGGCTCCAGCGCCAGGATCGCGCTTTCGGAGCGGACCAGGTGACAGGCATTGGCATGGGTGATCATCACCCCCTTGGGCCGCCCGGTCGTGCCCGAGGTATAGATGATATAGGCCAGATCGTGGCGGTCCGATCCCGTCACCTCGCGCCCCATCGGCACCGGCGGCTCGGCAGCCAGGTCGCCCAGCTCGGCATCCAGCGCCAGCGTCGCGCCCGGTATCTCCGCCGCCCGTGCGCCGGTGGTGATGGTCAGCGCGGCGCCGCTATCCTCGATGATGAAGGCGATGCGGTCCTGCGGATAACCCCAGTCTACGGGCACATAGGCCGCCCCCGTCCGCAACACGCCCAGGATCGCCATATACTGGTCGAGCCCCCGCGGCAGGCACAGGACGACGCGGTCGCCCTTCCCCACGCCTTGCGCCCGCAGCCGGTGCGCCAGCGACAGGCTGCGCTGTGCCAGCATGTCATAGGTCCATTCGGTCGAGCGGCCGAACTCCTCGTCCGCGCCGATCAGCTTCAGCGCGGTCGTCCAGCCGCGCGTCCGGCAGGTCGCGTCGAACAGCTCGTGCAGCAGCTCGTCACGGGCATAGGGCCGGTCGGGACGCAGCGCCGGGGCCGGGGCGATCGCGGCGTGGATGCTCGGGACGGCGGGGGCTTCGGTATCTCCGAGCATCAGCGGACTTTCTTGCGCAAGGACATTTACGGGACGGCTCAGCTGCGCCGGATCAGCGCTCGCGACAGTCGCCGGTCCTCCAGCGAATAATAGAGCCAGATACCATCCTCCGCGACCACGACCGAGGCGGCGAAGGCGATGTCGGTCGCGCCGCGATCATCGGCGGGCGGCGGCAGGATCAGCGGCTCGATCCCGCGCGCGACGACGCGGGTATAATGCTCGTCGAAGGCGACCCAGCCGATCCGCCAGCGCGCATCGCGGGTCGCGCCATTGTAGAACATCACCGGGCAGCTCTTGTCGTCGGTCAGCAGCGGGCCGGTCGACAAATGCCAGTCGTCCCAGCTCTTCTCGCGCGGCATGAAGGGCGTCGGCTGCTCGGTCCATGGCCCCGCCACATCCTCGCCGATGGCCAGGCCGATGCGCGAGGCCTCGTCGGCGGCATATTCGTAGAACAGCCGCCAGCGCCCGTCCGCCGTCCGGTCGACCGTCGCCTCCTTGGTATTGCCCTCCGACTTGGAGGAGGCGAGCGCGACGCCGCTCTTCTCCAGCCGGTCGATCGACGGCCCGGCGGCATAGGACAGCTCGCCATGCGCGTGATCGGCCAACACGCCGGAATAATAGACGATATAACCATCGTCGGTACGCACGACCGTCGGGTCCTCGACCCCGCCCGCGTCATGCTCGCCCGGCCCCGGCGCGATGGACGGCGTGTCGAGCATCGTGAAATGCCGCCCGTCCTCGCTCCACCCGGCCCAGATCACGCCGGTATCGGTCAGCGTCTCGCCCTGCGGCACGACGGCGCGGACCATCATGCCCCAGCGGCCATCGGCCTCGCGCCAGACATAGGGGCTCATCAGGTCGCGGGCCATCAGCGCGGGCGGGCCGTCGAGCGTCACCTCCTCGATCCGCTTGACGTTGAAGTCCAAATCGAGCGGCGCATCGGCCACCTGGTCCTTGCGATGCGGATCGGCGACCGAGCTGTTCACATCGGCCCCCGTCATGCGCCGAGCGCCTGCATCAGCGACAGGCCGCCGTCGATGACGATGCGCGCGCCGGTGATGTAGCGTGCCTTGTCGGAGGCGAGGAAGACGGCCAGGTCCGCGACCTCCGACGCCTTGCCCGCGCGGCCCATCGGGATGTTCTTCTCCAGACTGGCGCGATAGGCGGGATCGGCCTGTGCCTTGGCGTTCATCGGGGTCAGGATCATGCCCGGCTCGATCGCGTTCACCCGGACCCCGCGCGGTGCCTCCTCGATGGCCAGCGTCTCGACCAGCGTGGTCAGCCCGCCCTTGGCCGCGCAATAATCCGCACCGCCCGCGCGCACCGCATAGGCGTGGATCGACGAAATCTGAAGGATCGTCGCATCCCCCTTCGCCTCGCCCCGCCCGGTCAGGAAGCGGCGCGAGGTCAGGAAGGCACCGGTCAGGTCGGTGTCGATCATCCGCTGCCAATGCGCCAGCGTCATGTTGCGGACGGCAACGCCCGCCATGTTGACCCCGGCGGAATTGACCAGCACGTCGGCCGCGCCCCACGCCTTCTCGACGGTGGCAAAGGCTTGGTCGACCGAGGCTTCGTCATCGACGCCGACCTGCACCGTCATCGCCTCGCCGCCTGCCTTGCGCACCGCCTCGGCGGAAATATCGGCGGCGCCCTGATCGCTGTGGAACAGGATCGCGACCCTGGCTCCGGTCGCGCCGAACGCCTCGGCACAGGCCGCGCCGATCCCGGACTCGGCTCCCGTCACGATTACCGTCTGCGCTGCCACCGGCCTTCTCCTATATGGGATGAACGCCGGTAACGATTTCTATGCTGGATCGTTGCTGAACGGGAATGACATTAAAAATCCGTCATTCATCGCTATCTCCATGTCCATGATGTCCGCTCATCGCCGCGCCCGCATCGGGGGCGAAGCGCCGGTTCCAGATGACCGCCGAGGCCGAGATGATCGCCACCACGATGAACGCCGCCGAGAAGCTGTTCAGCGTCGGCCCGCCCTTCCCCTCGACCAGCGAACCCAGCTCCAGCACGGTCGCGGCGGTGCAGATGCCCAGCGACAGGGTCAGTTGCTGGAAGGTCGCATAGAAGCTGGTCGCGGCACTCATCCGGTCCTTGTCCACATCGGCATAGGCGATCGCGTTGAAGCCCGTGAACTGGAACGAGGTGAAGAAGCCCGACAGCGCCAGGATGAAGGTGATGAGCGGGATCGACCAGTCGGGGCTGAAGAACGCACAGGTCGCATAACCCGCACTACTCGCCAGACCCGATACGATCAGGCTGCGGCGAAAGCCCCAGCGGCGCAGGACGCGCGGCGCGAGCGCCTTCATCGCCAGCGCACCGACCGCGCCCGCCATGGTGATCGTGCCCGTCTTGGCGGCACTGAGGCCGAAGCCGAGCTGGAACATCAGCGGCAGCAGAAAGGGCTGCGCCCCCTGCGTGATCCGGGTCAGCGAACCGCCGATCACCGACAGGCGAAAGGTCGGCACCCGCATCAGCGTGGGGTCGAGGATCGGGTCGGTCGTATGCCGCGCATGGCGGATATAGAGCCATCCGAAGACCACGCCGATCACCAACAAGCCAATCGCGACCAGGCCGGTGCCGGGTCGGCTCGCCAGTTCGAACCCGAACAACAGACAGCCGAGCGAAATACCCGACAGGAAGAAGCCCGACACGTCGAACCGCAACCGCGCATCGCCGCGCACCTCGGGCACCAGCATCCACGCGCCGATCATGCCGATGATGCCGATCGGAATGTTGAGATAGAAGATCCAGCGCCAGTCGAGCCACGTCACGATGAACCCGCCCAGCGGCGGCCCCAGGATCGGCCCGATCAGCGCGGGCATGACCAGCCAGGACAGCGCCTGCACCATGTCCGCCTTGGCGACGCTGCGCAGCAGGACCAGCCGCCCGACCGGCACCATCATCGCGCCGCCAATGCCTTGCAGGAAACGCGCGGCGACCAATGTGGGCAGCGACCCCGACTGCGCGCACAGGATCGATCCGAGCAGGAACACCCCGATCGCCGAGCAGAAGATGGTGCGCGACCCGAACTTGTCGGCCAGCGTCCCGCTGGCGGGAATGAACAGCGCCAGCGCGAGCAGATAGCTGGTCAGCGCCAGGCTGAGGCTGGTGGCGGGGGTCACCAGATCGCGCGCCATGGTGGGAAGCGCGACGGTCAGGACGGTGCCGTCGAGTTGCTGCATGAACAGCGCGGAGGCGACGACGAGCGCGATGACGCGGTAGCCACGGGTCTGCACCGGCTCTTCCGAACGGGGGGCGCCGCTGGTCACCGCCTCGACACCGGGGGCCAGCCCATCATTCACATCCGCACTCATCGAAGCCAGGTTACGCCGTCGCCACCGCATGTCATTCCATTCGTCAATCGCGCACCCCCAATGTCCTAAAACGCGATAGCGCCCCCTGCGATCAAGGCCCGTGACGAAGTTTTGCCCATGCTGGCCAATATTTTCGCATTCCTCGCCTTGCAGGGGAGGAATGAACCCTTCTGCCATTCTCATACGCCACCTGCCCCGCCCGCCGCCCGGATTGCCTCGATCGCCAGGACAGGAACGGAACGGCGCCAAATCACCCGAGTTTGGAAACGGTCCACGCAAAGGGTCCTGTCCGCCGATGCCGACGATCACCACCGACCATCTTTCCATCGCTTGCGACCTGTACGGATCGGAGGAATCGCCCGTCGTCCTGCTGCTCCATGGCTGGCCGGACGATGCGACCACCTGGGACCGGGTCGCGCCGCGTCTGGCACAAGCGGGCCTGCGCGTCGTCATGCCCACCCTGCGCGGGTTCGGGGCGACGCGGTTCCGCCATGACCACGCGCCCCGCACCGGCGACAGCGCGATCCTGGCATTGGATGCGATCGCGCTGATGGATGCGCTGGGCATCGACCGGTTCATGGTCGCCGGCCATGACTGGGGCAGCAACATCGCCGAGGCGCTGGCCGTGGGCTGGCCCGAACGAGTACGCAGGCTGGCGATGCTCAGCACGCCGCCGCGCCTGGGGGGCATGCCGACCCCGTCCTTCGATCAGGCGCAGCGGCAATGGTATCACTGGTTCATGGCCACCCGGCGCGGCGCACAGGCAGTGCGCGACGACCGGCGCGGCTTTGCCCATATCCACTGGCTCAACTGGTCGCCGCCCGGCTGGTTCGACGAGGCGACGTTCAACCGCGTCGCCAAGTCCTTCGACAATCCCGACTGGCCTGCCGTGACGATCCACAGCTATCGAGCCCGCTGGGACGAGGCGCAGCCCGACCCGCGCGGAACATGGCTGGCCGACCGGGTAAAGGCGACGAAGACGCTGGCGCTGCCGACGCTCTATCTGCACGGAGAGGTTGACGGGGTGAACCCGCCCTCCACGGCGCGCGATGTGCCGGGCAAGTTCAGCGGGCCGTTCACGATGGTCGAACTGCCCAGCGTCGGCCATTTCCCGCAGCGCGAGAATCCCGAGGCGGTGACGCGGCACCTGATCGAGCTGTTCGTCGATACCGAGGAGGATCAGAGCCATTGGAAGATCGCCGCCGGGGTCGCGGCAGCAGGGCTGTTGGCGGCGGCGATTGGCTTTGCCTGCACACGGCGCGGGGAGGACGAACAATCCTCCCCGGAACGGCGAGGTGGCAGCGCGGAGCGCTGACGGAGGGGGGCTTCCCCATGGGCCGCCCCTAGCGGCACGCCCCCTCCACCAGCTTCGCTGGTCCCCCTCCCCGTACCGGGGAGGATTAATCTTGCCCCACTCCCTGCGTCATGCGACATCGCTCCCCAGGGTGTTCGTGGACAAGTCACGGACAGGATGATCGTTGGTCGGGCCGCCAGCGAGGATCAGTCCTGCCGGAGCCATGGCCATGTCACACCCGATGCGCATCAGCGCGATCCGTCGTTTCCTCGACTCCCAGACCTCGGCCGGAATGGTGCTGATGGCCGCCGCCGCCGTCGCGCTGGTCCTCGCCAATTCGCCGCTATCCGCCGGATATGCCGGACTGCTTCACCGGCATTGGGGGCCACTTTCGGTCGAGCATTGGATCAATGACGGCCTGATGGCGGTGTTCTTCCTGCTGGTCGGGCTGGAGATCAAGCGCGAGGTGCTAGACGGGCAGCTGTCCACCTGGCCGCGCCGGATCCTGCCGGGGCTGGCCGCGCTGGGGGGCATGGTGGTGCCCGCGCTGATCTATCTCGCCTTCAATCGCGGTGGCACCGCGTCCGGCTGGGCGATCCCGGCGGCGACCGACATCGCCTTTGCGCTGGCCGTCATCCGGCTGGTCGGCGACCGGGTTCCGGCGTCGCTGCGCGTCTTTCTGGCGGCGCTGGCGATCATCGACGATCTGGGCGCGGTCGCGGTGATCGCGGCCTTTTACTCCTCGTCGCTGTCGCTGGTCGATCTGGGCGGCGCGGCCACGATGCTGGCGTTGCTGGTGGCGTTCAACCGGATGGGCGTGAAGCGGCTGTCGCCCTATCTGCTCATTGGGCTGGTCCTGTGGATCTTCATGATCCGGTCGGGCATCCATGCCACCATTGCGGGTGTCCTGCTGGCCTTCACCATCCCGATGACCCGTACCCCGGCCCGGCCCGATTGCGAGGACGATACGCGCGACAGTCCGCTCCACCGGCTGGAACATGCACTGCACAAGCCGGTCGGTTTCCTGATCGTGCCGATCTTCGGGCTGGCCAATGCCGGAGTGCCGGTGCTGGGATTGCCGGTGAGCGCCTTTGCCGCGCCGGTCACGCTGGGCGTCGGGCTGGGGCTGTTGCTCGGCAAGGTCGTCGGCGTGTTCGGCATGACGATGCTGGCGGTGCGCGTCGGAGTCGCCGACGCCCCCGCCCATGCCACGACGACCCAGATACTGGGCACCGCGCTCCTCTGCGGCATCGGCTTTACGATGAGCATCTTCATCACGCTGCTCGCCTTTCCCGGCGATCCGCTGCTCCAGGCGGAGGCCAAGCTGGGTGTGCTGGCGGGGTCGCTGGTGGCGGGGCTGCTCGGTTACGGGCTTCTGCGCCGGGCCGCCCGATGACGCTTGCGTGAGCCGAGCCGGACCGCCATCCTGCCGACTTCGGAACGAGGGGGGGACGGCGATGCGGTGGCTGGCGGCAACGGGTTTGATGGCGCTGGCAAGCCCGGCGATGGCGCAACAGATGACGCCGCCGGTCGCGGCGAAAAAACCCTATCAGGTCCCCTCGCCCCATGGCGCGCGGGAGGATGAATATTACTGGCTGCGCGACGATACCCGGAAGAACCCGGAGATGCTCGCCTATCTGAATGCCGAGAATGCCTATGCCGATGCGCAACTGGCCGCGCTGAAACCGCTCGAGGCGAAACTCTATGCAGAGACGGTCGCCCATATCAAACAGGATGACAGCAGCGTTCCGTACCGCAAGAACGGATATTGGTATTCGTCGCGCTTCGCGACCGGTGCCGACTATCCGCTGATCGAACGCCGCCGGGGCAGCGCCACCGCGCCCGCCACCATGTTGTTCGACCAGCCCGCCATGGCGAAGGGCCACAATTTCTTCGCGCTGTCCGACTGGGCGGTCAGCCCCGACAACAGGCTGGTCGCCTGGGCCGAGGACACGGTCGGGCGGCGGCAATATGTGCTGAAGGTCAAGGATATCGCGACCGGGCGCATTTACGAAGACACGATCACGAATATCGAGCCGAACATCGTCTGGGCGGCGGACAATCGCACCATCCTCTACATCGCCAAGGACCCCACGACGCTGCGCGGCTATCGTGCGATGGCACATGTGTTGGGCACGCCGGTCAGCGCCGACCGGATGCTGTACGAGGAGAAGGACGACACCTTCAGCATCGGCGTCGGCCGGACGACCGACGACCGCTATATCTGTATCGGCGTCCAGAGCACGGTCAGCGACGAGCAACGCTGTGCCCCCGCCGCCCGGCCGACCGCCTTCACCGTCATCGCGCCGCGTGAACGCGAGTTCCGTTACAGCGCCGACCATCTGGGTCATCGCTGGATCATCCGCACCAATCGCGGCGCAAAGAACTACAAGCTGGTGACGCTGGCCGATGCCGACATGGCCAGGAGGACCGCCGCCTGGCGCGACCTGGTGCCCGGTAGCGACGCCGTGTTCATCGAGGCGTTCAAGCCGTTCAACGGCTTCGTCGCGATCGACCAGCGCGAGGGCGGCAACCGGATGATCCGCCTGCTGACCGATGCGGGCAAGTCCGTGCCCGTTAAGGCGGACGAGCCCGCCTATCGCATGGGCCTGTCCACCAACGAAGAGCCGGACACGCTTTGGGTCCGCTATACCTATGGCTCGCTGGTGACGCCGACCACGACCTATGAGATCAACGCTCGCACCGGCGAGCGCCGGACGCTGAAGGTGACGCCGGTCCCCGGCTACGACCCGGCGCTCTATGTCACCGAACGGGTCTGGGCACCCGCCCGCGACGGGACGCGCATCCCGGTGTCGATCGTCTATCGCAAGGGCGTAAGGCGCGACGGCACCGCGCCGCTCTTCCAATATGCCTATGGCAGTTACGGCATCTCGACCGACCCCTCGGTCGATGCGGGGCGGATCGGGTTGCTCGACCGGGGCGTGGTCTATGCCATTGCGCATATCCGCGGCGGGCAAGAAATGGGGCGCGGCTGGTATGATGACGGCCATCTGCTCAACAAGAAGAATAGCTTCACCGACTTTATCGACGTCACCCGCTATCTGGTCGCGCAGAAATATGCCGCGCCCGGCCGAGTGGCGGCGATGGGCGGCAGTGCGGGCGGACTGCTGATGGGCGGTGTCGCGAACATGGCGCCGCAGGATTACAAGCTGATCATCGCGCAGGTGCCGTTCGTCGATGTGGTCACGACGATGCTCGACGCCTCGATCCCGCTGACGACCTTCGAATATGACGAATGGGGCAATCCCGCGAACAAGCCCTATTACGATTATATGCTCAGCTACTCGCCCTACGACAATGTCGCAGGCAAAGCCTATCCGGCGCTCTATGTCGGCACCGGCCTGTGGGACAGCCAGGTGCAATATTACGAGCCCGCCAAATGGGTCGCCCGGCTGCGCGCCAAAAAGACCGACGCCAATCCGCTGCTGTTCCGGGTCAACATGGAGGCCGGGCATGGCGGCAAGTCGGGGCGGTTCGAGCGGATACGGCAGAATGCGGAGTGGCAGGCGTTCATGCTGTCGCAGCTGGGGGTGGCTGGTTCGTAATTTCCGAGGTTTCAGCCCTTGCGGCCTGCCCTCCCCCAGCCCCTCCCGCCTGCGGGAGGGGAGTTCGTAAGGTACGCGTGGCGAGCAAATGCTCTTCTTACTCCCCTCCCGCAGGCGAGTTTCAAGTCGGTCATGCCCCCGGCATGACCTAAACGATGCGGGGCATCGTTTACCTGAAACTGGGCTGGGGGAGGGAATAGCCCTAAGCGATACCGGTCAAGGATAGAACCCTTCCCCCCACCCCCACACCCCGCTACGCATCACATATGATACGGCTCGGCTGGCTCATCCTGGGGTGCCTGTTCGTCGCGCTCGGCGTGATCGGGGCGATCCTTCCGCTGATGCCGACGACGATCTTCCTGATCTTGGCGGCAGGCTGTTTCGCGCGCTCTTCGCCCCGGCTGGAGGCGTGGTTACTCGACCATCCCCGCTTCGGCCCGACCCTGCGCGCATGGCGGCAGGACGGCGCGATCGGTCGCCGGGGCAAGGCCATGGCGTGCGGCGGAATGACGCTGGGCTATGGCCTGTTCCTGCTGGGGGCACGCCCGCATTGGCCATTGGCGCTGCTGGTCGCCGCCGTCATGGCGGGCTGCGCAGCCTTTGTCCTGACCCGCCCGACCGCCTGATCCCGCTTGCACAATCAATATACGGACCATATACGCTTCATATATGGGTATAGTAAAAATCGACGACCAGCTTCACGAAGAAATTCGCCGCGCCAGCACGGTCATGTGCCGCTCGATCAACGCGCAGGCGGAATTCTGGATGAAGATGGGCATGCTGGCCGAGGCCAATCCGACGCTGACCTTCCACGAGATCGTAAAGGCGCAGATGGCCGCCGCCGATTTCCCCCTGCCGCAACCGCTGGTCGCCTGACATGGTGAAGACGGCAGAGGAACTGGCGCTGATGCGCGTCTCCGGGCGCTTGCTGGCGCAGGTGTTCGAGATGCTCGACGGCGTAAGCCTGTCCGGCATGTCGACGCTGGCGATCAACGATCTGGTCGAGCGTTATATCACCCACGACCTGTCCGCGCGGCCCGCGAGCAAGGGGCAGTACGGCTTTGCCTATGTGCTCAACAGCTCGATCAACCAGGTCGTCTGCCACGGCGTGCCGAGCGCGGAGGACGTGATCACGGACGGCGATATCGTCAACCTGGACATCACGCTGGAAAAGAACGGCTTCATCGCGGATTCAAGCAAGACCTATTTGGTCGGCGAGGTGTCGCCGGGCGCGAGGCGGCTGGTCCGCGTGACGCAGGAAGCGATGTGGAAAGGCATCCGCCAGGTGCGCCCCGGCGCGCGACTGGGCGATGTCGGCGCGGCGATCGAGAAACATGCCAAGGCGAACGGCTATTCGGTGGTCCGCGACTATTGCGGCCACGGCATCGGGCGCGAGATGCACGAGGCCCCGGACGTGATGCATTTCGGGCGTCCGGGCACGGGCGTGCCGCTGCGCGAGGGCATGACCTTCACCATCGAGCCGATGATCAACCAGGGCACGCGCAAGGTGTCGACCAGCGATGACGGCTGGACGGTCGTGACCGATGACGGAAAACTGTCCGCCCAATTCGAGCATACGGTCGCGGTGACGAAGACCGGGGTCGAGGTGCTGACCCTGCGGACGGGGGAGAAAATAGGCTGAATCCGCTCCCCGGCGAAGGCCGGGGCCCAGTTTCGGTGACGCATGAGGCGCGCGGGGCGATGCGTGGGAGGCCTATGCCGAGCGCTCGCTATGGCCTCCCCCGCATTGTCTCGCGCGCTTCGACTTTCGTGGCGACTGGGCCCCGGCCTTCGCCGGGGAACAAGGCGCTCTTACCCCTCCACCCGCAACCGATACCCCACCCCCAGCTCGTTCGCGATGACACTCCCGACCGGCTGTGGCGCTTCCAGCTTCTGGCGCAGGTTGCGCACCACGATGCGCAGATAATCGATACGCGGGTCCTCGTCCCCGCCCCAGGCGGCATCGATGATCTTGTCATGCGTCACCACCCGGCCAGGATGGCGCGCCAGCACCGCCAGCACGTCATATTCCTTGCGCGTCAGATGCTGTTCCTCACCACCCCGCGTCACCACCCGCCGGTCGAGGTCGATCGCCAGATCGCCGGTCTTCACCACGCTCGGCGCCGCCTCCGCCGCGCGCCGGTGCCGTAACGCCACGCGCAGCCGCGCCAGCAATTCGTCCGTGTCGAACGGCTTGGTGACATAATCGTCCGCGCCCAGATCGAGCGCGGCGACCTTCTCCTCAGTCGCCTCGCGCGCCGAGACGACCAGGATCACCCGCTCCGCCCCGCGCAACAGCGGGATCAGGCTCAGCCCGTCGCGGTCGGGCAGCCCCAGGTCGAGCAGCACCGCATCGGGATGGTCCGCCGCCGCGCGCGCCAGCGCATCGCGTCCGTCGCGCGCCTCGACCACCAGATGCCCTGCTTGCTCCAGCGTGTTGCGCAGCAGGCGACGGATCGCGACCTCATCGTCCACCACCAGGATTGTCGCGGGCATCAGGCCATTCCCTCCGGCACCCCATCACACATGACAAGGTCGCGCATAATATGGTCGCGCGGGAAACAGAGCGCGAAGGCCGCGCCCTCGCCATCCTCGCGGTTGCCCGCCTCTACGCCCAGACCCATGGCCTCGGCAAAGGCCTTGACGATGGCGAGGCCGAGACCCGTGCCGCCCGCCACCCGGTCCGAGCCTTCCAGCCGCCGGAACGTCTCGAACACTTCCGCTTCACGGCCGGGCGGCAGGCCGGGGCCATGGTCGAGCACTGACAGGCGCAAGGTGCCGTGGCGGTGCCGCCCCTCGATCACGATCTCGGTCCCCGGATCGCCATAGCGCCCGGCATTGTCGAGCAGGTTGAGCAGGCAATGATGCAGCAGCTGCGGATCGGCGCGGACCAAAGGCAGGTCGGGCGGCACGTCGAGGCGTACCGAATGCCCCTCCAGCGCGCGGCGGGCATCATGCGCCGCGCCGGTCACGGCATCGCTCAGGTCGATCGCCTCGATCTTCAGCTTGAGCGCCCCCGCCTCGACCCGCGCCATGTCGAGCAGATTGGCGACGAAGCGATTGAGCCGCGCCGCCTCCCCCTCGATGGTCGAAATCAGCTCGGGCGTCGCGCCCTGCCGCAGTTGCGCGGCGGCGGCCATCACGGCAGTCAGCGGCGTGCGCAGATCATGGCTGACCGAAGACAACAGTGCCGCCCGGAGCCGGTCGCGAGTACGCACCGCATCGACGTCGCGCACCTCCGCCTCCAGCCGCAGCCGTTCGAGGATTAGCGCGGCCTGGTCGATCAATCCGGTCAACAAAGGCAGGCGGTCGGCACGCACCGGCTCGCCCCCGGCCTCCCGCGCCAGCCCCAACACGGCGAGCGTCCGGTTGCCCGCCTTTAACGGCTGGAACAGCCATTCGGACGCGGCCAGCGTCGCCGAACCCTTGCCCGCGGGCGTGCCGGTGTCGAATGCCCAGTGGGCGGCCGCCATCTCCATCGTCTCCAGCCGGTAATCGGGTTTGGTCGCCGCCTGTACCGCCAGCCCGGCGGGCGACGGGGTGAGCAACACCGCCTGCACGTCGAACAGCCTGGCGATGTCTTCGCAAATGACACGCGACGCCTCGGCCGGGTCGGCCAGACCACTCAGGCGGTGGAGGAAGCCAGCCAGCGTCGCATTGTCTCGCGCACTTGCCGCTGCGAGATCGGCCTGCGCCCGCACGCGCGAGGTCAACTGGCTGGTCGCGACCGCGACACCCAACAGGACGAAGATCGAGATGACGTTTTCGGGATTGCTGACGCTCAGCGTGCCTACGGGGGGCAGGAAGAAGAAGTTATAGGCCAGGCTCGACGCCAGTCCCGCAAACAAGCCCGTGCGCAGGCCATAGAGGCTCGCCGCCGCCATGACCGGCAACAGATAGAGCAAAGCGACATTGCCGAGGTTCAGGATGTGGAACAGCGCGCTCGCCAGCGCCGTCACCGCCGCCACACCGAGCAGCGTCAGCCCATAGCCGATGGGTAAGCCCCATTGCCCGCGCCGGCGGGTCCGCTCGCGCTCGACCGGCGCTTCGCCGACGGGCAGAACATGGACGGTGACGCCCGGCGTCTCGCGCACCAGCCGGTCGACAACCGAGCCGTGCCTCAGCTCGAACCAGCGCGAGCGCTTGGCCTTGCCGACGACCAGCTGCGTGGCGCGGGCGTCGGCAAGGAAGGCGCGGATACCCTCGACGACGCTGGGCGCGGGCACGGTCGCGACCGCCGCACCCAGCTGCGTCGCCAGCGTCATCGTCGCGGCCAGCCGCCGATGCTGCGCCTCGCCCAGGGTCGCGGTGCGCGGCGTGTCGATAAACAAGGCGGTCCATGGCGCGCGGAGCGCATCCGCCGCGCGCTTGGCGGCGCGGACCAGTTCGTCGGCACCGGGCAGTTCGCTGACCGCGACGACCAGCCGCTCGCCCGCCGCCCATTGTCCGCCGACGCCCAGCGACCGCACATGGTCGAGCATCTGCGCATCGACCGCCTGCGCCGCCCGCCGGAGCGCCAGTTCCCGCAACGCCGACAGGTTGGACTTGGAAAAGAAATGCGACAGCGCGCGCGTCGCTTCCTGCGGCAGATAGACCTTGCCCGCCTTCAACCGCTCAATCAGTTCGTCGGGTGGGATGTCGACCACCTCGATCTCGGCGGCCTCCAGGATGCGGTCGGGCACCGTCTCGCGCACGCGGACACGGGTGAAGCTGGCGACGACGTCGTTCAGGCTCTCGACGTGCTGAATGTTGACGGTGGAATAGACGTCGATCCCCGCCGCCAGCAGCTCCTCGACATCCTGATAGCGTTTGGGATGGCGGCTGCCCGGCGCATTGGTGTGCGCCAGTTCGTCGACCAGCGCGAGGCGGGGCGCGCGGGCCAGGACCGCATCGATGTCCATCTCGTGCAGCGTCCGCCCCTCATAGGGTACGGCACGGCGCGGCATGACCTCCTGCCCCCGGACCAGCGCCTCGGTCTCGATCCGGCCATGGGTTTCGACCACCGCGACGACGACATCGACGCCGTCACGGCGGCGGGCGGCGCCCTCGGACAGCATCTCGAACGTCTTGCCGACGCCGGGTGCCGCCCCGAGGAAGATTTTCAGGCGGCCGCGCCCCTCGCGCTCGACGGCGCGCAGCAAGGCGTCGGGATCGGGGCGCGGCTCGCCTGCCGTCATCGCTTGGAAGCGGCGTCCAGTGCGCGATTGAGGGCGAGGACGTTGACATGCGGGTCACCCAGCACCGAGTCCTCGGTCTTGGCGACGACCAGCGCACGAACCTGCTCGACACCCAGCCCCCGGACGCGGGCGACACGCGAGACTTGCGCCAGCGCGGCTTCGGGCGACAGATCGGGGTCGAGGCCCGAACCGCTGGTGGTGACGAGGTCGGCAGGTATCCCGCCCATCACGCCCTCGGCACGACGCTTGGCGACATCGGCCTTCACCCGGTCGGCCAGTGCCTGCGAGGTCGGCCCCAGGTTGGAACCCGACGAGGCCAGCCCGTCATAGCCCTTGCCCGCCGCCGACGGGCGCGTCTGGAAGTAACGGTCGCTGACGAACGCCTGTCCGACGATCTCGGAGCCGATCACCCGGCCATTCGCCTCGACCAAACTGCCATTCGCCTGATGCGGGAAGATCGCCTGTCCGATGCCGGTCATCGCCAGAGGATAGACCAAGCCGAGCAGGATCGCGAACAGGATCGTCATGACGATCGCGGGCCGAAATGCGGAGGTAATGTCCGTGTTCATGATATTTCCTTCCTCAAGCCCCTCCCCTTCAGGGGAGGGGTAGGGGGTGGGGCGTTCCCACAAGCGCTTCGTTCGCGGCGACGCCCCACCCCAACCCCTCCCCTGAAGGGGAGGGGCTTTTGCCCTCAATTCACGCGAGGCCGAGGCCACCGACCACAAGGTCGATGATCTTGATGCCGACGAACGGCGCGATCAGGCCGCCCAGGCCATAGACGGCGAGGTTGCGGGCCAGCAGCGGCCCCGCCCCCATCGGCTTGTAGGCGACGCCCTTCAGCGCCAGCGGCACGAGCAGCGGGATAATCAGCGCGTTGAAGATGATCGCGCTCAGGATTGCCGATTGCGGCGTCGCCAGACCCATGACGTTCAGCACGCCGAGCCCCGGATAGAGCGCCACGAACATCGCCGGGATGATCGCGAAATACTTCGCCACGTCATTTGCGACCGAGAAGGTCGTCAGCGCCCCGCGCGTCATCAGCAACTGTTTGCCGAGGCCGACGACCTCGATCAGCTTGGTCGGATCGCTGTCCAGATCGACCATGTTGCCTGCCTCGCGCGCGGCCTGGGTGCCGGTGTTCATCGCGACGCCGACATCCGCCTGCGCCAGTGCCGGCGCATCGTTGGTGCCGTCGCCGCACATCGCGACCAGCTTGCCGCCCTGCTGCTCCTGACGGATCAGCGCCAGCTTGTCCTCCGGCGTCGCCTGGGCGAGGAAGTCGTCCACGCCCGCCTCGGCGGCGATGGCGGCGGCGGTCAGGGGGTTGTCGCCGGTGATCATCACCGTGCGGATGCCCATGCGACGCAGTTCGCCGAAGCGCTCGCGGATGCCCGCCTTGACCACATCCTTCAGGAAGATGGCGCCGAGCAACCGGCCATTTTCCGCCACCGCCAGCGGGGTGCCGCCCGCCCGCGCGATCTCGTCGGTGATGCGACGCAGCTGGGTCGCGGCCGCCGTCTCACCCGCGCCCGGATGGGCGCGCAGGATCGAGTCGACCGCGCCCTTCTGGATCAGCCGATCACCGATCCTCACGCCCGAGATGCGGGTCTGGGCGGTGAAGGGGATGATCTCGGCATTGGCGGGCAGGCTGGCGACCGACACCTTGAACTGCTCGCGCGCCAGGACGACGATCGAGCGGCCTTCGGGCGTTTCGTCGGCGAGGCTGGCCATCAGCGCCGCCTCGGCCAGCGCATCGACATCCGAGCCGCCGACGGCGCGGAACTCGCTCGCCTGACGGTCGCCGATGGTGATGGTGCCCGTCTTGTCAAGCAGCAGCACGTCGACGTCGCCCGCCGCCTCGACCGCACGGCCCGACTTGGCGAGCACGTTGAAGCGGACCAGACGGTCCATGCCCGCGATACCGATCGCCGACAGCAGCGCGGCGATGGTCGTCGGAATCAGCGTGATCAGCAGCGCCGCCAGGATCGCCACCGGGATGCTGCCGCCCGCGAAGGACGCGAAGCCCGGAATGGTGCCGACCGCGATCAGGAAGATGATGGTCAGCCCGACGAGCAATATGGTCAGCGCCACCTCGTTCGGCGTCTTCTGCCGCTCGGCCCCCTCGACTAGGGCGATCATGCGGTCGAGGAAACCCTGGCCCGGATTGACGGTGACGCGCACTCGGATTTCGTCCGATATGACGCGGGTGCCCGCCGTCACCGCCGAACGGTCGCCACCCGCCTCGCGGATGACGGGCGCGCTCTCGCCGGTGATCGCAGCTTCGTTGACGCTCGCCACACCCGCCACGACTTCGCCGTCCGAGGGGATCAGGTCGCCGGTCTCGACCAGCACCACGTCGCCGATCTTCAGCGCGCTGGCGGGAACATTCTCCCACTCATGGCCAGCGCCCTTCAACCGCTTGGCGGTGAGTTCGGCCTTGGCAGCGCGAAGCGAGGCCGCCTGCGCCTTGCCGCGCCCTTCCGCCAGGGCCTCGGCAAAAGTGCCGAACAACACGGTCAGCCACAGCCAGACGACCAGTTGCAGCTTGAAGCCGGTGGTCAGCCCGTCATGTCCGACGACGAGCAGGACGGTCAGAAGGGCGGCGACCACGGCGGTCACGAACATCACCGGGTTGCGGATCAGCTCGCGCGGATTGAGTTTGACGAACGAGGCCTTGATCGCCGGGAGCACCAGCTCGGCGGTGAACAGGCTCTTGGTAGGGGAATTGGCCATGAATGGCGCTCCCGATCAGAAGAGTTGACCGCGGATCATCGCGAGATGATCGGCGATGGGACCAAGGGCGAGGCTCGGCAGGAAGGTCAGGCCGCCCAGCACCAGCACGATGCCGACGAGCAGACCGACCCACAGCACACCCGTGGTCGGGAAGGACCCGGCCGAGGCGGGGACATGCTTCTTCGCGGCGAGGCTTCCGGCAATGGCGAGCATCGGCACGATGATGAAGAAGCGGCCCACCCACATGGCGACGCCCAACAGGCCATCATACCAGGGGGTCGCGGCGGTCAGGCCACCAAAGGCCGAACCGTTGTTCGCGACCGCGCTGGTGAAGGCGTACAGGATTTCGCCGAAACCATGCGGCCCCTTGTTGAGCGGCCCCGCCAGCCCCTGCCCCGTGACGCACGACAAGGCGGTCAGGCCGAGGATGAACAGCGGCAGGACGGCGATGGCGAGGACGGCGAGTTTCACCTCGCGGCTTTCGATCTTCTTGCCGACATATTCCGGCGTACGACCGACCATCAGGCCTGCGACGAACACGGCCAGGATGGCGAACAGCAGAAAGCCGTAGATGCCAGCGCCGACGCCGCCGATGACGACCTCGCCCAGCTGCATGTTGAACAGCGGGATCATGCCGCCCAGCGCGGTGAAGCTGTCATGCATCGCATTGACCGCGCCGCACGACGCCGCCGTGGTGACGGCCGCGAACAGGGCCGAGGCGGCGACGCCGAAGCGGACCTCCTTGCCCTCCATGTTGCCGCCCGCGACGCCCAGCTGGTGCAGCACGGGGTTGCCCGCCGCTTCCGCCCAGTAACAGACGGCCGCGCCGCCCAGGAACAGCAGGATCATCGCCGACAGGATCGCCCAGCCCTGCCGCGTATTGCCAACCGCCTTGCCGAAGCACCAGGTCAGGCCGAAGCCGATGACGAAGATCGACAGCATCTGGACGAAATTGACCAGCGCGGTCGGGTTCTCGAACGGATGCGCGCTGTTGGCATTGTAGAAGCCGCCACCATTGGTGCCGAGCATCTTGATCGCTTCCTGGCTGGCGACGGGGCCGAGCAGGATCGACTGGCGCACGCCCTCCAGCGTGTCGATATTGACGACACCGGCCATGGTCTGCGGCACGCCGCTGGCGATCAGGAACAGGGTGTAGACGACGCAAAGCGGCAGCAGCAGGTACAGGGTGATGCGCGTGACATCGGCCCAGAAGTTGCCGAGATGCTTCGTCTCGCGCCCCGCAAAACCCCGGAACAACGCAAAGGCCAGCGCGATGCCGGTCGCCGCCGACAGGAAGTTGTGGATGGTCAGGCCGAGCATCTGGGACAGGTTCGACATGGTCGACTCGCCGCCATAGCTTTGCCAGTTGGTGTTGGTGGTGAAGCTGATCGCGGTGTTGAACGCCAGATGCGGGGTCAGTCCGGCCAGCCCCTGCGGATTGCCGGGCAGGTAGAATTGCAGGCGCAGCACCGCATAGGTGAAGACCATCAACGCAACGTTGAAGATCAGCATGTGCAGCGCATAGCGGCGCCAGCCCTGCTGCGCGTTCGGGTCGATGCCCGCCATCTTGTAGAAACCGCGCTCGACCGGACCGAGTGCGACATGCAGGGGCGTGCGCCGCCCCTCATAGAGCGCGAACAGCCACGCGCCGACCGGCTTGGTCAGTGCGAGCAGGATCGCGACGAAGCCCAGGATCAGGGCCCATCCTTGAAGCGTCATGGTGCCGCCTCCTTCAGAAGCGTTCGGGGCGGATCAGCACCGCCACCAGATAGACGAGAAGGCCGAGCGCGGTCAGCGCCGCCAGCCATAGGTCGAGGGTCATGGCTCAGCCCTCCTCACGCATGGTCGCACAGGCGGGCATAGGCGAGCGTCGCCGCGACCAGCCCCGCCATGACCAGCAACCAGATCAGATCGTCCATGTGCGATGCTCCTCAGAAACCGGCGGTGAGGGTGGCGAGGAAGGTGCTGCCCGCGATATTGCCGGTGCCGTCCTGGCCCTTGCTGAAGCTCGGCCGCAGATAGGCGGCTTTGCGATCGGAAATGCTGGTGTCGACCCAGGCCAGACCCAGCGTCAGGTTATGCCAGCTCGTGTCCGCGCCCAGCGACCAGTCCCAATAGTCGCCGGTCGGCGTCGGGGCGGTGGCGTTGGGGCCGAGGCCATCCATGCCCCAGCTATGGCCGATATGCGCCTTGGCGGTGAACGGCGTGCCGGTGATCGCCGCCGCGCCGTCGCCCCAGACATAGAGATTGTCGCTCTTCGCGCCGGGACGGTCATAGACGCCCGCCGCCGCGCTGGCGCCGTTGTTGTACCATTTGCCGATCGCCTGCTGCTTGGGCGCATAGGCGACACCGGCGGTCAGCGAGACCGGACCGGTCGTGCCCGACAGCTTGGCGAAGGGCTCGGCATAGTCGGTCTTGTTCGCGCCGCCCGGATACATGTACCAGGTCAACCCGACGTCCAGCGTGCCGGTCGGGCTGATCTTGGTCTTGTACCCGCCGATCAGGTCCAGCTCCATGTTCGCGCCGCCGAACGTGCCCCACCCCGCCAGGTTCGACGCCCAGGTGCCGACATAGACGCCGCTCTCATGGGTCGCCGTGATGCCCGCCTGCACCGCCATATGCTCGTCCGACTGCGAAATGCCGCGCAGGCGATAGTCGGAGACGATCGAGGCCGATCCGCTGACGGTGACGGGCGACGGCGGTGCGGTCTCGGCGGTCTGCGCCGATGCGGCGGCCGGAAGCGCGAACAGCGCCGTGGCGGCGCAAAAGGTGATGGTCTTCATATATGCCCCTATGGACAGGTCGCCGGGATGAGTGGGCGACCTCCAGGGCCGAGCAATTAGGCCCGAGGGGCGTAGCAATTCGAGGGCGATCCCCCGGTTTCGCATATAGACGGCGTATAGTGACTTCTCACATTCCTCCCCTGCAAGGGGAGGGGGACCAGCGAAGCTGGTGGAGGGGTGTCACCGGTCGCGAGGGTGGCGAAACTTCACCAAGCGGGACACCCCTCCGACGCGCTGCGCGCGCCACCTCCCCTTGCAGGGGAGGAAGAGAACGGCGTCACCAAAACGTCAACGATCTCGGCCATGGCGGGACATGGTCACCTTCTCCCGCCGCTCCCTCCTCTCCGCCGGTGCCGCCCTGACCGGTGCCGCCGCCCTGCCCCCGGCGATCGCCCGCGCCGCCGCCATCGCGCCCGACCGGCGGACCGGCACGATCCGCGACGTCGAGCATGTCGTCATCCTGATGCAGGAAAATCGCGGCTTCGATCATTATTTCGGCACAATGCGCGGCGTGCGCGGGTTCGGGGACCGCTTTCCCATCCCGGTGGCGTCATCGGACGGCGAACCCCGCAGCGTCTGGCAGCAACTGGACCGCAAGGCCGAAGGCGGCCCCCGCCTCGTCTCGCCCTTCCACCTCGACACCGACAAAGAATTCGCCCTGATGCGCATGGAAGGCACGCCGCATACCTGGCCCGATGCGCAGGCCGCCTGGGACGAGGGCCGCATGGCGCACTGGCCCGAAGCCAAGCACCAGCGCGCCATGGGTCATTATGCCCGCGCCGACCTGCCCTTCCAGTTCGCGCTGGCCGAGGCCTTCACCCTCTGCGACGCCTATCACTGCGCGGTGCAGACGGGGACCAATACCAACCGGCTGTTCCTGTGGACCGGCACCAACGACCCTGGCGGCCAGGCGGGCGGCCCGGCGATCGGCAATTCGCATGACAGCTTCGCCGAGAATGGCGGTGCGGCCGATCCCTATCGCTGGACCACCGTGCCGGAACGGATGCAGGCGGCGGGGATCGACTGGCGCATCTATCAGGACATGGCCGACAATTTCACCGACAACCCGCTGGTCGGCTTCCACACCTATCGCGAGGCGTATCACGGGCGCGGCGATCCGGCGCTGAAGGACCGGGCGCTGACCACGCGCGGGCTGGACGCGTTGAAGGCCGATGTGCTGGCCGGGCGCTTGCCGCAGGTGTCCTATGTCATCGCCACCGCCGCCGGGTCGGAGCATCCCAACCCCTCCAGTCCGGCCCAGGGCGCGGCCTATACCGCCGAACTGCTCGACGCGCTGACCGCCGATCCGAAGGTGTGGGCGCGCACCGCGCTGTTCGTGATGTTCGACGAGAATGACGGCTTTTTCGACCATGTCCCGCCGCCCGCCCCGCCGTCGCGCGGGCCCGATGGCAAAGCGCTGGGCGGGTCGACGGTCGATCTGGCGGGGGCCTATCATGACATGGCCTCGACCGGAGACGCGGATGTCGACAAGCCCGCCTATCGCGGCCGCCCCTATGGCCTGGGCCCGCGCGTGCCCATGTATGTCGTCTCGCCCTGGAGCCGGGGCGGCTGGGTCAATTCGGAAGCGTTCGACCACAGCAGCGTTATCCGTTTCTTGGAGACACGCTTCGGCTTTCACGAACCCAATATCGCGCCCTGGCGGCGCGCGGTGTGCGGCGACCTGACCAGCGCGTTCGACTTTGCCGGGAGCGATACCGCGACGCCCAGCCTGCCCGATCTGCGCGAGCAGGCGGTCCGCGCCGCCGCGATCAAGGGGCAGGTCAGTCCGCAGGCCCCCGCCTCGCCCGGTGCGCCTGCCCAGGAACCCGGCATCCGCCGCGCCCGTCCCCTGCCCTATCGCCTTGAGGTGCGACGGATCGTCGATCCGGCGGGCGCTCGGCTGCGCTTCCGGGCGGAGGGCGCGGGGGCGGTCTTCCATGTCTATGACCGGCACGCGCTCGACCGGGTGCCGCGCCGCTATGTGCTGGCCGCAGGCACGCAGATCGAGGATGTGTGGCCGACCGCCCATGACCTGTGGGTGCTCGGCCCGAACGGCTTCCACCGTCATTTTGCCGGACGTGATGAAACCGCCGATGTGCAGCACGTCATCGGCGACGATGGCCTGATCCTGACCGTCCCGCCCGGCCTGGACGACCTGTCGATCCTCCGCCTCGAACCCGGCAAGGCGCCGCCCTTACCCCGCCCGCTGAGGCCCGGTCGCCACCGCTGGTCGCTCGACGCCGATCTTGGCTGGTACGATGTGACGCTGACCCGCGCCGGCGACCCGCATTATCGCCTGCGGCTGGCCGGACGCCATGACCGCCCCGGCCGTGCGACGGTCAGCGATCCGTTCCGCGCCTGACCTTCGAGCAAGACGTCATTAAATCAAATTGTGCTGAGCCCCTCCCCTTCAGGGGAGGGGTTGGGGTGGGGCCTCGCCACGAACGCCACGCTTGCGGCAACGCCCCACCCCCCGCCCCTCCCCTGCATCGTCCGTTACCCCGATTGGGAAGACCGTCTTAGAACATATCTTGACCGCGTAGAATACGACCCGTTCGTTTGGGGGCAGCATGAAAGCGACCGCCTTGGCCATGCCGCCTTCGGCCTCNGCCGAAGAAGCGCGCCTTTCGCACCATCGCATCGGCGATGCGGCCCAAAGCTTCCACCCACAAGGAGCGGGATATTTCCTCTTCCCCGCCAGTCGGTGCAGCGATAGGGTAGCGATCACACAAATGATTTGCGTTATTGGGGGGATGTTACATGCGGGGCAAAGCGCGCGCCACGGTGTCCGGCGGTCGTTGGCGGTGGGCCTGCGCCGCATCCGCGCTGCTCGCGGGCGTCGCGCCTGTCGCCCTGGCGGCCGATCCGATTGCCACCGTCGAGCGTAACGGCGCGCTCGTCTCGGTCGAGCCCTATGCCCCCGGTATCGTCCGCGTCACCATCGCCACCGACCGCGCCGAAGCAGAGGCCAAGCCCGGCTATGGCCTGGTCGCCAAAAGCGATGCGAACGGCTGGTCGCACCGCGCCGATGCCAGCGGCGACGTCTTCTCTGCGCCCGGCATGACCGTCACCGTCGCCGCCCAGCCCTGGCCCAAGCCGCCCAGCCAGATGGAGCGCTATTTCGCGCCCTCGCTGCCCCCCGTCTCGATCAGCTTTGCCGGTGCAGACGGCAAGATACTGACCCGGATGAACGGCTGGGAGAAGGCGCCGCACACCGTCTCGGACGAGAAGACCTTCCGCGTCGGTGCCAGCTTTTCCGACACGCCCGACACCCATTATTACGGCCTGGGCCAATATCAGGACGGCGTGCTCGACCTTCGCGGCCGGACCATCGATTGCCGCCATGACTATGACCGCCCCGGCGGCGAGTCGGTCTGCGTGCCGTTCATGGTGACGGACAAGGGCTATGCGATCCTGTGGGACAATCCGTCGGCGACCACCGTCTCGCCGGGGCTACTGAACGCGACCAAATTCGCCTCGAATGTCGGCGAGCGGGTGTCCTTCTTCGTGATCGTGGGCAAGACCGCCGACGAGTTGTATGCCGGTTACGCCCGCCTGACCGGCGCGACGCCGCTGCCGCCCAAGGCCGCTTTCGGCCTGATCCAGAGCAAGGCGCGCTACGAGACGCAAGGCCAGCTGACCGAGATCGCCGATGGCTATCGCAAACGCGGCCTGCCGCTCGATATCATGGTGCTCGACTGGTTCTACTGGACGCGGATGGGCCAGTTGGACATCGACCGCACCGCCTTCCCCGATCCCAGCGGCATGAACGCGCATCTCAAGTCGATGGGGATGCAGAGCATCATCAGCATCTGGCCGCGTTTCGAGCGGGAGAGCCGGTGGTTCGACACGCTGGCCGCCAAGGGCTGGCTGATGAAGGACAAGGACGGCAATCCGGTCGACGGCCTGCCGATCCGCTCCGACCGCGCGGGCGCGCTGATCGACAGCACGAATCCGGAGGCACGCGCCTGGTTCTGGGGCAAGATCCGCGACAACATCTTTTCCCAGGGCTTCGACTATGCCTGGCTGGACGAGACCGAGCCGGACCTGGTGCCCGAGGGGCATTTCTATGCCATCGGGTCGGGCGATCGGTATCGCAACGTCTATCCGCTGCTCCATACGTCCAGCGTCGCCGAAGGATCGGCGCGTGATCGGCCGGACAAACGCAACATGATCCTGTGCCGCGCCGCCTATCTGGGCACGCAGGCCAATGGCTGCCTGTTCTGGTCGTCGGACGTGCAGTCCAACTGGGAAGCGCTGCGTCGGCAGGTACCCGCAGGCCTGGGCATGACGGCCAGCGGCATCGCATACTGGTCGAGCGATACGGGCGGCTGGCAATGGCCCAATGGGCCGGACGCGCAACACCCGGTGCTAGTCAACCCGGCGGGCGCAACCGCGATGGCGCCGTCCTACCGCGACTATCCGGAACTGTTCGTCCGCTGGTTCCAGTATAACGCCTTCACACCCACGCTGCGCATTCATGGCCAGCGGCCAGGCACCGCGCTATGGGACTATGGCACCGCCGCCGAGCCCATTCTCGCGAACACCCTGCGGCTGCGTTACGCACTGATGCCCTATCTCTACGCACTGGGGCGGCAGACCAGCCAGACCGGCGCGCCCTTCATGCGCGCGCTGTTCATGGACTTCCCCAACGATCCGGCGGTGAAGGATCTGGGCGACGAATATATGTTCGGCCCCGCCTTCCTGGTCGCGCCCGTCACCGAACAGGGCCAGACGTCGCGTCGGGTGTATCTGCCCTCGGGCACGGACTGGTATGACTGGTGGACCGACAAGCGTTACACCGGCGGCCAGTGGATCGAGGCGGCGGCCCCGATCGACCATATTCCGCTGTTCGTGCGAGCAGGCTCGATCGTGCCGATGGGCGTGTCCGTGCCAAGCACCGCGACCGCGCAGAACCTGGAGAGCATCCGCATCTATCCGGGCCGCGATGCCAGCTTTACGCTCTATGACGATGACGGCACGACCAACGCCTGGCGCAAGACGGGCGGACGCAGCGCGACATTGCGCTGGGACGATAGCGCCCGCCGCCTGACCGCCAGCGGTCGACTGCCCACGGGCCAGTCGCTCGACCCCCTGGTCAAGATCGTCGGACAGTAAGATCGGGCCCGGCTCCCCCCAGGGGGGCCGGGCTTTTCCTGACCTATCAGATACAATCGTTTTTGTGGACGGACCGGACAAAACGGCCGAAAGAGGAGGAGAAGGATCATGATCGGATGTGTGGCGCTGCTGATCGCGGCCCTGCCAGCGGGAGCGGGCGCCCAGGCGGCCCCCAGCGCGGCGGCTCAGCCCAGTATCTTCGACAAGGCGGTCAACGCACCGGGCATCGGCTGGGCCCCCTATGGCCCCAACCAGACCGCCAGGCAGGTCCCCGCCCCCGAGGTTCCCGGCGGCAATGCCGTGCAGATCAAGGTCAGCAAGGCGGGCGCCAATCCCTGGGACAGCGGTGCGGCCTATCCCACGATCAAGCCGATCGCGGCGGGCGACACGATGCTGGTCATGGTCTTCCTGCGCGCGCCGGGTGCCACCGACGCCGCGCCGGTGACGATCCCCGTCGGCGCGGGCGGCTCCGAGGCGCCCTATACTCCGATCGCGACCGAGCCGGTGCAGGTCGGGCCGAGCTGGAAGCGTTATTATGTCTCGGGCGTGGCGACCCAGGCCTATGCGGCGGGCAAGGCGAACATCTCGGTGCAGCTCGCCGGGGCCAAGCAGGTGATCGAGGTAGGACCGGCGTTCCTGATCGACCTGGGGCCGGGGTTCGACCGGTCGAAGCTGCCGCATAACTGATCGGGTGGTCGGGGCGGCGCGCGTACGTCCCCACCCGCTCCCGCTCCTCACTCCGTTCGCACTGAGCGAAGTCGAAGTGCACGTCCCGGACGCGCCTCTTGGCGGATGTGCTCCCTTGGCCTTCGACTTCGCTCAGGCTGAACGGATGATGGGGTTTCCCGATCAAAAAAACCGCCCGCCTCCAAAACGGAAGCGGGCGGTTTTTTGGTCGGCCATCCCGGCCGAACCCCGAAGAGTCCGGCCGGCAAACCCGATCAGAAGGTGCCGCGAAGCGCGAACGAGAAGCGGCGGTCGTTGACGATGTACGAGCGCGGCGCAGTGGCGGTCGAGCCGCTGATATAGGCCTGCTCGGTTCGGACGACCTGATTGGCCAGGTTCACGCCCTGCACGCCGATCTTCAGATACTTGTTCAGGTTGATGAACGCCGAAGCGTCCAGCTGCCCGCCCGCATCCTGATAGATGGAGGTGTACGGGAAGATCACGTCCGCCGGGGTCAGCAGATACTTCGAACGCCAGTTATACGCCGCACGCAGCGAGATCGGGCCCTTTTCGTAGAACAGCGCGGCGTTGACCGTGTGCTTCGACAGACCTTCAAGCGGGATGTTGCCCGGCTTGATGTTCGACGTGCTGGCAGGCGCGCCACCGTTCAGGAACGAGTTGGGCAGGCCCGAGCTGTCGATATAGGTGTAGCTGCCGCTGGCACCGAACCCGCTGAGCAGACCCGGCAGGAAGTCGAAGGTCTGCTGATACGCAACCTCGACGCCCTTGATCTTGCCGGTGCCGTCAAAGTTGGAGGGCCCGCGGACCAGCACCGACTGGGTGATGCCGTTGCTGGTGATGTTCCGATTGGTGACCGACTGGTAGAAGAAGTTCTTCACCGACTTGTAGAAGACGTCGACCGACAGCTGACCGACGCGGGCGAAATACCACTCGACGGTGGCGTCGAACTGCCACGCGGTCGCGGGCTTGAGGTACGGATTGCCCGCCGTCGCCGTGATCTGACCGCTATTGGCGTCGAAGCCCAGCTGCAGGAAGTTGCGGATGTTCGCAAAGTCCGGACGAGTCATGACCTTCGACGCCGCCAGACGCAGCACCACGTCGCGCCCGATGCCGAACTTCAGGTTCGCGCTGGGCAGGAAGTAATGATACTGGCTGCGCGCCGTATCGGGCAAGGTCACGCCGGTCGAGAAGGCGGCGATGTTGTTGTAGGCGGCCTCACCCAGCTGACAGATACCAGCCGGACGGCCCGTGACGACCGTGCCGTCCGGACGGGTCGTGGTCGTGATCGCACAGCGGGTGGCGAAGGCGTCCGTCGTACCCGTCTGCTGCTGCGTCGGCGCACCGATCGAACCGGCCGAGGTGACGTCGGTCAGGACATAACGCACGCCGACATTGCCGCTCATCCGCACGTTGCCGAACAGATTGCCCGGCGTGGCGAAGTTCAGCTGCGCATAGGCGTTCTTGTCCTGCTGCTTCACCAGCTGGATTTCGGACGGCAGGTACGGCGTACCCGCAACGACGCCCGCACGCTGCGCCAGCGGCGACCAGGTCGTCGCGGTCGAGCCGTTGGCGGTCTTCCACAGATTGCCGATCGACTGCAGATAGGCGGCCGACTGCTGATAATTGCCGGTCAAGTCGCCGGTATAATAATAGGCAGAGGGCGAGCCGTTCGTCGCGCCGCGGAAGAAGTTCGGGAAGGTGTAGAGCTCGGTCTGGCCGGGGGCCTGGGCGAACGACACCGGGTTCGTGCCCGACCAGACTTCCGACAGCGCACCCCAGTTATAGGTGGTGTAGCGCACTTCGGACGAACGGTCGGCATAACGCGCACCGAACTTCACGTGCGTGAAGAAGCTGCCATCGTCGAACTTGTAATCGGCGTCCGCCTTGAACGCATATTCACGACCCACGCTCTCTTCGAGGTGATCCATCGCCGCACGCCAGAACTGGACGTTGCGGTTGGCGAAATACTGCGCGTCGTTCTGCTGGTTCAGCGTCGGGTTCGGCGTCGCCCAGCTCGCCTGGAGCGTCGAGGGCTTGTGCGGGATCACGACCGGCAGGTTGCCCGTCAGGTCGAGCTCGGAGTCGGCAAAGGTCGAACCGAACACACGGAAGTCGGTGCTGGTCTTCTTGGCGCGGGTATAGTCGCCGTCCAGGTTGATCGACAGATGGTCGTTCAGCTCGGTCTTCAGGTTCAGGCCGAAGTCGGTGACGGTGTTCTCGTCACGCGTCATGCCACGCGCCAGCGACTGCTGCGTGCCGCCGGTGGGGACCCAGCAGGTCGCCTGGCCGCTGCACGATGCACGATAGCCGTTGCCCGGCGCGGTGATGTAGCCCGACTGGAACAGGCCACCCGCGTCATAGCTGTAGTTCTTCGTCGAGCCGGTCGGGCACTGCGCGATCGTCGAGTTGGCAGGCCCCAAATTGTTCTGGAGACAGCCGACCGGATAGGTGTTGTATTCGGCCAGATCGGGCGCGGTTTCGAAAGTACGCTCCGAGGTGTTGTTGACCGTGTGGGTGCGCAGGAACTGCGCGGTCAGGACAGTGCGCTCGTCGGTGCTCTGCCACTGGCCGGCCAGCGCGACGCCGTCACGCTTGCGGTCGAATTCCTGCGTCGCGAACTGGCCACCGATCGGGGCGTAACGCAGCGAGGCAGGGTCGAGGAAGCCGTCCGCGCCAGCCGTGCTGGCCGCGCCGCACGCAAAGCCGGTCGCGCCGCCGACCGGCAGCGTGGTCTGGTCGACCGTGCCGGGCAGCGGGTTGCGGCAGTTCTGCGCCGTGGTCGAGTTGGCCGCCAGCGCCAGCGTATTGTCGCGGGTCTGGATGTTGGTGATGCGGATGCTGTCCGCGCGGCTCTGCACGCGCGAGTACGACACGTTGCCGAGCAAGCCGAAACGGCCGATGCCCGTGTCCCAGGTATCGCTGACGAACAGCGAGCCGGTCGGCGACCACTTCTTCTTGAAGTCGCCATAATTGCCCTCGGCGGTAAAGCCCAGGTGGAAGCCCTTGTTGTCGAAGGGCTTGCGGGTGTTCAGGTTGACCGTACCGGCCAGGCCGCCCTCGATCAGTTCAGCGGTGGCGTTCTTGTACACCTCGACCGAGCCGAGCAGTTCGGCGGGGACGTCCGAGAAGTTGATCGCCTGGCCGCCGATACCGGCCGAGAAGGTGTCGCGCCCGTTGAACTCGGAGCGGACGAAGGTCAGGCCGCGCACCGCGACGCCCGAGCCTTCGACCGAGAAGTGGTCGGGATCGTTGGCGGCGGCGAAGCGGCTGATCGACACGCCGGGCACGCGCTGGAGCGCTTCGGTGACCGAACGGTCGGGCAGCGCGCCGATGTCGGACGCGGTGATCGCGTCGACGACGGTGTCGGAGTTGCGCTTGATCGACTGCGCATTCGCCAGGCTCTGGCGGATACCGGTGACGACGACTTCCTTGCCGCTGTCGATGTCATCGCCCGCGGGCGGCTGCGCGCCGGGGGCCTCGACGCTGGCACTCGTGCGCGGCGTGGCCGACCCGGCCGTACCCTGGCCCGCGACCGCGCCGGTCGGCGAGCTGGCGCTCTGGTCGGGATCGGTGGTCGTCTGCGCGAAGGCGGGCGTGGTCAGCGCGGCGATGCACAAAGCACCGGCCGAAGCGCCGAGCAGGAGCCGATTAAAACGATTGGCATTGGCAGTGAGCGGCGCAGCGCTGCGCATGATGGTCATCCCCCCCTTGTCGCGCGCCCCATGGCGTCGCTTGGTTCGGTCGCGATCGTGCCTTTCGACACGTTTCACAGACTCATGATTGCGCTACCAGCAACATTTCGACAAGATGTTTAACTTAAAGAATGTCCGATCCGGGACAAGGTGCGACATTCCTGCCACGCTCCCCCTGTCGGTGGATTGCGGCAGGACCCAACGCACGGCATGAAATGAGAAATTGGCCCGGGAATCACCGGGTCGGGGGTGGATGACGAAAGTGACAAACGACGTGGTGCGGGTCGTCATTGTGGGCGGCGGTACGGCGGGCTGGATGGCCGGCGCGGCCCTGACTCGTCTTCTTTCGGGACAATGCACGGTCCGCCTGATCGAGTCCGAGGCGATCGGTGTCGTCGGCGTCGGCGAGGCGACTCTGCCCCATATCCGCTCCTTCAACGAACGCCTGGGAATCCCCGAGGCGGAGTTCATGGCGCGCACCCGGGCCACCTTCAAACTGGGCATCGAGTTTCGCGATTGGGGCCGGATCGGCGACAGCTATATCCACCCCTTCGGCACGTTCGGACGCGGCGCAGGAGCGATCGATTTCCACCATTACTGGTCGCGGTTGGCACGCGAGCGACAGGATCTGCCGCCGCTGGACCAGCTATCCTATGCCTGTACCCTGGCGCGCGAGGCGCGGTTCGAGCATCCCGATCAGGGCCGGGGCGGCCTGACTTCCACTTTCGGCTATGCCTATCAGTTCGATGCGCTGTTGTTCGCCCCCTATCTGCGCAGCCTGGCCGAGGAAGCGGGCGCGGTGCGCACCGAGGGCATGGTCGTCGATGTCGAGCGCGACGGCGAGAGCGGGCTGATCCGTTCGGTCACGCTGGCCGATGGCGAGCGGGTCGAGGGCGACCTGTTCATCGACTGCTCGGGCTTCCGCTCGCTGCTGCTGGGCCAGACGCTGGACGAGCCGTTCGAGGACTGGTCGAAATGGCTGCCGACCGACCGCGCCGTCGCCATGCCGTGCCGGACCGAAACGGCCGTCACCCCCTATACCAGCGCGATCGCCATGCCTGCGGGCTGGCGCTGGCGCATCCCGCTCCAGCACCGCACCGGCAATGGCTATGTCTATGCCAGCGACTTTATCAGCGATAGCGATGCCGCCCGCGCGCTGGAAGAAGCGGTGGAGGGCGAGAAGCTGGCCGAGCCACGCCTGCTGCGCTTCAAGGCGGGGCGGCGGCGGCGAAGCTGGGTCGGCAATTGCGTCGCCATCGGGCTGGCCAGCGGTTTCCTGGAACCGCTCGAATCGACCAGCATCTATCTGGTGCAACAGGCGATCACCGCACTGATCGAGCTGTTCCCCGGCCGCCAGATGGACGCGTCCGACCGCGACGAATTCAACCGGGTCATCGATCTGGAATATGACCGGATTCGGGACTTCCTGATCCTGCATTACCACGCCACGTCGCGCGACGGTTCGCCCTTCTGGACCTATGTCCGCACCATGGCGATCCCCGACAGCCTGGGCGAAAAGCTGGAGCTATGGCGCCGTCGCGGCCGGGTGGTGAAGTATCGCGAGGGCGTGTTCCTGGATGCCAGCTGGATCGCGGTGTATCTGGGCCAGGGCATCGTCCCCGAAGGCTGGGACCCGCGTGCCGATGTGGCGCGGACCAGCGATCTGGTTCAGGCTGTTCGATCGCTTCGCAGCGAGATCGCTGCCGAAGTCGCCAAGCGGCCCGATCACCGCGCCTTTCTGGAACGCTATTGCCCGATGGTGGCGGCATGAGCGCGCCGATCCGCCATGTGCTGGTCGCGGGCAGTGGCCTGACCGCCTGGAGCGCCGCCGCCGCGCTGAAGCGCCGCGCACCGTTCCTGGACGTCACGCTGCTCGCCACCCCGGCCGCCCATGACGCACTCGCCGACCGGATCGCCTGCACCCTGCCTTCGCTGCCCGGTTTCCATGCCGATCTGGGCATCAGCGAGGATGACGGGGTGACGCGCACCGGCGCGGGCTATCGGCTGGGCACGCGCTTTTTCGGCTGGGCGGAGGGACTGCCCGACTATGTCCATGCCTATGGCAGCTATGGCCACGCCATCGGTCCGGCGGCGTTTCACCTCCATTGGGTCCGCGCGACGCGCGACGGCCGCGCAGCCCCGTTCGACGCCTATTGCCCGGCGGCGCAACTGGCGCGAGCGGGCGGCTTCGTGCCGCCGTCGCCGGGCACGCCCTTTGCCGGGCATGACTATGGCCTGACGCTCGACCTCCCCCGCCAGGTCGCGATGATGCGTGCCTTCGCCCTGCATGTCGGGGTCCGCGAGGTCACGGATTCGATCACTCAGGTGCAGGTCGATGCGACCGGCCATGTGACCGCTATCGCAGTGCAGCATGGTGCGCCTCTGACCGCGCATCTCTATATCGATGCGACCGGCCCCGCAGCGCTGCTGCGTGGCAGCATCGACGATGCGTGGCAGGATTGGCGCGACTGGCTGCCCTGCGACCGCGTGCTGCTGGGTACGCAGGTGTCGGGCGAAGGGGCGCCGGTGCTGACGCCCGCGACTGCCCATGCCGCAGGCTGGCGCTGGTCGAGCGGCGAGCAGGTCGGTATGGCCTATGGCAGCGCGCATCTGTCCGATGCCGAGGCCGCCGCGATGCTGGCACGTGACGGGGCGGTGGCCGACGCCCCCATCGTCATCCGCTCCGGCACGCGGGCCCGGGCCTGGCGCGGCAACTGCATCGCGATCGGCGACGCGGCGACGCAGGTCGAGCCGCTGGAATGGTGCAATCTGCATCTGGCGCTGAGCGCGATCGACCGGCTCGTCACCATGCTGCCCGATACCGCCATGGCCGAGGTCGAGGCCGCCGACTTCAACCGCCAGACCCTGGCCGAGGCGGAGCGGGTGCGCGATTTCCTGGCCGTGCATTACCGCACCGCCCGCCGCCCCGAGCCGATGTGGCAGGCGGTGGCGCAGGCCGAACTCCCTGCGTCGCTGGCGCATACGCTCGGCCAGTTCGGCGAACGCGGCCGCCTGCCCTTTTACGAGGAAGAAACCTTCACCCGCGACAGCTGGGCCGCAATCCTGCTCGGGCAAGGATATCTTCCCCGTCGCATCGACCCGCTGGTCCACGGCGTCCCTGCGCCGCAAGTCGATGCCGCCATGGCGCGGATGACCGACGCGATCGCCGCCGCCCTTCCCCATGTTCCGGCCCATGCGCAGTGGCGCGCGGCCCAGATGAGGCGCCTTGCCCGATGACTCCCCATTCCGACCATTTGATCCGCCGGGTCGTCATCGTCGGCGGCGGCACCGCCGGATGGATGGCCGCCGCCGCCTTCGCCCGGCTGCTGAACAACGGCTATACCCATGTCACGCTGATCGAGTCCGAGGAGATCGGCACGGTCGGCGTCGGCGAGGCGACGATCCCGCCGATCATCACCTTCAACCAGATGCTCGGCCTGGACGAGAACGACTTCCTCGCCAAGACGGCGGGCACGTTCAAGCTGGGCATCGAGTTCGTCGACTGGGGCGAAAAGGGCGAACGCTATATCCACCCGTTCGGCCGCCATGCGCAGGATCTGCAGGGCGTGCATTTCCACCAGCTCTATTTGCGCGAACGCAGCCGTCGCGCCCTGCCCGACATTGCCGAATGGTCGATGAGCGCGGTCGCGGCGAAGGCGGGCAAGTTCGGCCGCGCCAAGCCCGATGCCCGCTCGCCGATCCGCGAACTGTTCTACGCCTTTCATTTCGACGCCTCGCTCTATGCGCGCTATCTGCGCGGCTATGCCGAACGCGGCGGGGTGACGCGGATCGAGGGGCGGATCGACGCGGTCAACCTGCGGCCCGAGGACGGTTATGTCGAGGCGGTGACGCTGGCCGATGGGCGGCGGATCGAGGGCGACCTGTTTATCGACTGTTCGGGCTTTCGCGGCCTGTTGATCGAGGAGGCGCTGGGCACCGGCTATGAGAGCTATGCTCAGTGGCTGCCCTGCGACCGCGCGGTCGCGGCGCCCTGCGCGCTGCCCAACCCGGCCGAGCCCGATCCCTTCACCCGCGCCACCGCGCGCGATGCCGGGTGGCAATGGCGCATCCCGCTCCAGCACCGGATGGGCAATGGCCTGGTCTATTGCAGCGACTATCTCGACTCCGAAGCCGCCGAGGCGCAGTTGCTGGGCAGCCTGGAGGGCGAGTTGCTGGGCGATCACCGCCATCTGCGCTTCACCGCCGGGCGGCGGCGGCAGAGCTGGAATCGCAACGTCGTGGCGCTGGGCCTGTCGAGCGGGTTCCTGGAGCCGCTGGAATCGACCAGCATCCATCTGGTCCAGGCCGCGATCCAGCGCTTGGTGGCGCTGTTCCCCGACACGCGTTTCGACCCCGCCGAGCGCGACGAGTTCAACCGCCAGATGCACGACCTGTATGAGGATGTGCGCGACTTCATCATCCTGCATTACAAGGCGACGCGGCGCGACGACACGCCTTTCTGGAACCGGGTGCGCACCATGGAGGTGCCCGAGAGTCTCGCGCGCAAGATGGCGCTGTGGTCGGGCAAGGGGCGGCTGTTCCGCGAAGGCTATGACCTGTTCAGCAACCCCAGCTGGGTCGCAGTCTGCCTGGGCCAGGGGTTGGTGCCTCAAAGCTGGGAACCCGCCGCCGATGCGCTGGATGAGGATCTGGTCGCCCAGGCGCTGGAGCAGATGCGCGCGGGTTATGCCGATACCGCCGCACGGATGCCGAGCCATGGCGATTTCCTGCGCATGACCGCCCCCTCCCCGCTGGCCCCCGCCATGACGGCAGTGCGTGGCGGGCAGGACGGGTTCGATTTCGCACGGACGAGCAGCACGGTGCAGGCCAAGGGCCCGCTGTTGTGACGCGCGTGATCCTTCCGCTGCTGGCGCTGGCGGCGACCGGCGCGGGAGAAGCGCCGGGGCCGCATCTCAACCAGATCGGCTTCCGCCCCGACACCGCCAAGCATGCGATCGTCGCGAAGGAGGGCGCACCCCTGCCCTGGGAGTTGCTCGACGAAAAGGGCCGCACGGTCGCGCGCGGGCAGGCGACGGTCTTCGGCCCCGACGCCGCCTCGGGCGATACGGTGCAGCAGATCGACTTCGGCGCGTTCCGCACGCCCGGCACCTATCGGCTGAAGGTCGATGGCCGCACCAGCCATGCCTTCACTATCGCAGCCGATGTCTATCGCCCGCTGGCACGCGCCTCGCTCAATTTCTTCTACCAACAGCGTGCCGGGGTGGCGATCGATGCGCGGTTCGCCGGTGGCACCGCATGGGCCCGCGCGGCGGGCCACACCCATGAGGTCGTCACCTGCTTCAAGGGGCTCGATCAGGCGGGCACCGACTGGCCAGGCTGTCCCTATAAGCTGGACGTGACCGGCGGCTGGTATGATGCGGGCGATCAGGGCAAATATGTCGTCAATGGCGGCGTTGCGTTGTGGATGCTGCAAAATCTCTATGAGGTGGATGCCGCCGCGCCCCCCTTCCCCGATGGCAGCGCCGCACTGCCCGAGGCGGGGAACGGCATTAACGACCTACTCGACGAGACGCGCTTCGAAATGCGCTTCCTGTTGGCGATGCAGGTGCCCGACGGCCAGACGATGAAGCTGCCGCTCGGGCGGCAGGGGCGCGGCCCGTTGCGGCTGACGCCGGTGGATGCGGGCGGCATGGCGCATCACAAGATCGCCGACCGCCACTGGACGAGGATTCCCACCCCGCCCGCCGACGATCATGAGGAACGGCTGCTGTTCCCGCCCAGCACGGCGGCCACGCTGAACCTCGCGGCCACCGCCGCGCAATGTTCGCGCATCTGGCGGGGGATCGACGACGACTTCGCCCGGCGCTGCCTGGTGGCGGCGGGCAAGGCGTACCGGGCGGCGCTGCGCAACCCGGATGTCTATGCCGCGCAAGCGTTCGACGGCAGTGGCGGCTATGGCGATGGCGAGTTGTCCGACGAGCTCTATTGGGCGACCGCCGAGCTTTACGCCGCCACCGGCATGCCCGAACTGGCGGAATCGCTGCACAAGATGCCGCTCCACGCCGCCCCGCTGACCGGCGAGGCGAGCTGGGGCAGCGTCGCCGCGCTGGGCACGATCACGCTGGCGACCGCGACGGGTGTCCAGCCCGCCGAGCGCGCCGCGGCCCGCGCCAAGCTGATCGCGCTGGCCGACCATTTCCTCACCGAGGAAGCCCGGTCGGGCTATCGCATCCCTTATGCGTCGACCGCCTATCGCTGGGGATCGAACAGCGTGCTGCTCGGGCGCGGGCAGGTCTTGGCGCTGGCGGCGCGTTTCACCGGCGAAGCCCGCTACCGCGACGGCGCGGTCGATGCGATGGACTATGTGCTGGGACGCAATCCGCTCGACCAGAGCTATGTCAGCGGTTTCGGGTGGAAGCCGATGCAGAATCCGCATCACCGTTTCTGGGCGCATCAGTTCGACGCCCGGCTGCCCGGCCCGCCGCCGGGCGTGCTGAGCGGCGGGGCGAACAGCACCGTCTTTCCCGAACCGGCCTCCGCACCGCTGAAGGGCAAGTGCATCGGCCAGCGATGCTGGATCGACGACGCCCGCGCCTATGCGCACAACGAGGTCGCGATCAACTGGAACGCGCCGCTCGTCTGGCTGGCGACCGATCTGACCCGACCCCTGCCCGCCCGCCCCTGACGGCGGCGACAGGCTTCATTCACCCGAACATCGTCACAAAGAGCTGCAGAAGAGGACAGAATATGGACCGTCGTAATTTCATGAAGACCGGCATGGCGATGGGCGGTGCCGCTCTTGCCACCGGCAGCGGCACATTGGCCGCCACCCGCGCGGCGGCCGCCACGGCGTCGGACCTGAGCTTTCCCAAGGATTTCCTCTGGGGTTGCGCCACCGCCTCCTACCAGATCGAAGGTGCGGTCAAGGAAGACGGACGCGGCCTGACCAACTGGGACGTGTTCTCGCACACCCCCGGCAAGGTCGCGAACAACGATACGGGCGACGTCGCCTGCGACAGCTATCACCGCTATAACGAGGACATCGCGCTCCTGAAGAACCTGGGCGTGAAGGCGTATCGCATGTCGATCGCCTGGTCGCGCATCTTCCCCGAGGGTCGCGGCAAGTTCAACCAGAAGGGCCTCGACTATTATAACCGCGTGATCGACGCGCTGCTGGCGGCGGGCATCCAGCCCAACGTCACCATGTTCCACTGGGACCTGCCCCAGGCGCTGCCCGGCGGCTGGCAGAATCGCGACACGGCCAAGGCGTTCGCCGACTATGCGGGCTTCATGGCGGGCAAGCTGTCCGATCGCGTCCACCGCTTCATGACGGTCAACGAGCTGCGCTGCTTCACCGACCTCGGCCACATGGTCGGCATCCATGCGCCGGGCCTGAAGCTGCCCCAGGGTCAGGTGAACCAGGTCCGACACCATGGCTGTCTGGCGCACGGCCTGGGCGTCCAGGCGATCCGCGCCAATGCCAAGGCGGGCACGGAGGTCGGCATTGCCGACAATGCCAGCATCTTCGTCCCCGTCATCGAGACGCCCGAGCATATCGAGGCGACCAAGAAGGCGATGCGCGAAGAAAACGCGATGTTCCTGACCGCCGTGATGGAGGGCAAATATACCGACGCCTATCTGAAGAGCGCCGGGGCCGATGCGCCCAAGGTGCAGGCGGGCGACATGGCCGCGATCGCCAGCCCGCTCGATTTCGTGGCGCTGAACATCTACACGCCGACCTTCGTCAAGGCGAACCCGGAGGATGCGCGCGGCTATACCCCGTTGCCGCATCTGCCCAACTCGCCGCGCATGGCCTCGCCCTGGCTCTATGTCGGCCCCGAGGCCGCCTATTGGGGCGTGCGCGCGGTCAGCGAGATGTGGAACCCGAAGGCGATCTACATCTCGGAGAACGGCACCTCGGCCGACGACAAGCTGAACGACAAGGGCCTGGTCGATGACGGCGACCGGATCATGTATCTGCGCAACTATCTGGGCCAGTTCCGCCGTGCGGCGGCCGAAGGCTATCCGCTCAAGGGTTATTTCCTGTGGAGCCTGATGGACAATTTCGAATGGGCCGATGGCTATGGCCTGCGCTTCGGCCTGCACCATGTCGACTATGCGACCCAGAAGCGCACCCCCAAGCTGAGCGCGCAGTGGTATAAGGAACTGATCCGGCGCAACGCGCTGGTCTGATCCGAAGCCGGACGAACAGGAAACCCCGCCGGTTGCAGGACCGGCGGGGTTTTCCGTGCGCGTCATCCGGCGCCCATAAAAAAGGGCAGAGACGGCGTGATGCCATCCCTGCCCTGTAAGGCTCCATTGGGGGATATCGCGGGGTGGGCCGCAACCCACCCCGATCCGGTCAGAAGCGGAAGCGCAGGCCCGCGCCGTAATAACGGCCCTCGTCACGCACGTCGCGCGGATAGGACAGGCCGTTGCCATAGCTGCGATAATTGTTGAACGGCTTGGCCAGAATATTGGCCACATCGAAGGCCACCGTGATTTCCTTGGTGATGTTGTAGTTGAAACCGAAATCAAGCCGCTGGATGCGGGTCGTGCCCTCACCGTTATAGAAACCGTCGCCGTTGATGAAATTGCCGTTCAGATACGCATCGCGGTTGTTGAATGACAGGCGGGTCGAGACATCGCCCTTCTCATAGAACAGAGCGATATTATAGGTCCACTTCGACAGGCCGGGGATCGGCACGAACGGCGGCGCGGTGGTGCCGCCGGTCGAGGCGAACAGATTGGCCGGGTATTGCTGCTTCCCTTCCAGATAGGTGACGTTCGCCTGGACGCCGATACCGCTCCACAGCCCCGGCAGGAAGTCGAAGAAGGTCTGACCACCCACTTCGATGCCCTTGATGCGACCCTTGCCCGCATTTTCCGGACGGCTGATTTCGATCAGGCCGTAAACGGGGTCGATGGTGCGGTTGATGTAATTGTCGATGAACCCGTCGAGATCGCGGTAGAACACGGCCGCCGTCAGCGAGGCGGTCGGCGAGAAATAATATTCGACCGTCGCGTCATAATTGTTGGAGATCAGCGGGCGCAGATCCGGATTGCCGCCGCCGCCATAGGCGTTGGGCCGGGTGTTCAGCCCCGCCGGGAAGCGCGGGTCGAGCGGCTGGTCGGGAACGACCTGCTGTGTATTCTGGGTGATGTTCAGGGCTGGGTTCAGCTGGTTGAACTGCGGTTTGGTCCGCGTCTTTGTTACGCCGAAGCGAATCTGCAGCTTGTCGCTCGGCCGAATCCGCAGCGAGATGTTGGGCAGGATGTCGACATAATTGGCGCGGGTGCGGCGCACCTCGCTGCGGCGAACGCCGTCGAACAGCACCGTCGAGATACCGCTATATTCGCCCACCGTGTTGACGACGCGGGTGCCGATCATGCCGTCGAACCGGATCGAGCCGATGTTGAACTCGTATTTCGCCTGTCCATAAAAGGCATAGGTCTGTTCGGTGGCATAGAAGGCAGCCAACGGGTCCAGCTGAACCTCGGGCGTTGAGAAACGGTTCAGCGCGTCGCGATAGCCCTGATCGGCGGGGTTCCCCGCGACCAGCCGCTGCAGCGCGTCAAAGGCATATTGGCGAAGCTGCGGCGCATTGCCCGCAATGCCGTCACGCGACGGCATCAGCCAGCTGGTGAAGCCCTGGTTGCCGCGGAACGCATTCTGGGTCAGCGCCAGATCGCCCACCGGCACCTGCGCCAGCGGGATCGCCAGCTGCTCGGTATAGGCATAGCGATTGCCGCGCTTCAGCGACGCATCGCGATCGGTCCAGCGGATACCGAATTGCAGCTTCGGGAGCAGCGACAGATCGGTTTCCAAGTCCACGTCGGTGCGCCACTGCCACCCCTTGCCCTGCACGCGGTAGGTCGCCTCGAAATAACCGCGCCAGATATAGTTGGCCGGGTTGGTGTTGTCGAAGCCCGGCAGGTCGAACGACACGCCATCGTTGACGAAGAAATTGACGTTCGCGACCGGCGCCCTGGAGAAGGCCGTGTCGAAGCTCCACTCGTCCGAGCCATATTGCGAGAAGGTATAGGCCAAGTCGGTCGACAGATGCGCACGACCGATATCCCATTTGGCGCCGCCCGCCGCCTGATACGTGTCCGTGTAACCCTTGACCGTGCTCCGGAACGCTTCGGGACGATAGCCGCCGGTCTTGGTCAGGCTTTGCACCTGCAGCGGCTCGCCGGGACGCAGCACGACATCGCTCAGCGTCGGATTGCTGTCGAGCAGCGGGACACGGAACCAGTCGTTCGCGACTTCGCCGCGATAGCTCTGATAGAGGAAGTCGTAATAGAGTTCGAGATTGTGCGCCGGACGCCACTGGACACTGGCATTCATCGCCGGGCGCCAGCGCTTGCCGCTGTCATTATAGACGCCGACTGCGGTCGGAATCTGGAAGTCGCGGCCGACCGAGCTCGGAAGGATGGTCGTCCCGGCCGTCGGCTTGTTCGTATTGCCCTCGCCCCAACGGACCGCGTTGCGGTACTGCGCCTGGGTATAGACGGCGTTGATCAGCCAGCCGATCTCACCGATGGGGGTTTCGGCACGCTGGCTGAGGAGCAGGTTGCCCAACGGATCAAACTTTTTCGACTGGTCGTTATAGGTGCCGCGAAAGCCGCCCGCGATCGTAAAGCCCTTTTCGAAGTCGAACGGCCGACGCGAACGCACATTGATGAGGCCTGCCAGACCCGGTTCCAGCAGATCGGCGGTGCCCGACTTGTAGACTTCGAGACCCGCCAGCGCACCCGCCGGGAAATCCTGAAGCGCGACGCCCCGGCCTTCGGCGGTGAAGATGTCGCGGCCGTTGAAGGTCGTCGCCACGTCGGGCAGACCGCGGACCAGCACCTGGGTCACTTCGTCGCTGTAGCGGCTGACCTGGATGCCGGTCACGCGCGCCAGCGACTCGGCCGCCGTATTGTCGGGCAGCTTGCCGATGTCCTGCGCGACGATCGCGTCGAGGATCGCGTCGGAATTACGCTTGATCGCCTGCGCCGAACCCAGACTGGCGCGGAAGCCGGTGACGACGATGTCGCGCGGATCGGCCGGTGTTTCGGACAGGCCGGTGGTCGAGGCCTGGACCGGGCTGCGGTCCGGCACTTCGGCGACGTCCTGGCGGATGCCGACGGCGGTCTGCGTCTCGATCGGGGCGTTCGGATCGGCGGCTTGGGTCGTCTGCGCGTCGGTCGACGTCTGGGCCATGGCGGGCGCCGCCAGCAACGCCCATGGCGTGACGGACAGCAAAAGGACGTGACGCTTCATCAGACTTCCCCTCATATTGGCCCGAATTTTCGGTGCCGGTGACGGAATGATTTGTCTGACTAACGCCGAACCGCGTCAAGCCGAAGGTTACAAAAATTTTATACGCTCTTCAGATAGTGGATTTTTGGCCACATGCCCTGGCGCAAGGGCATGAAGATGTTAGCGCTGCCAAAATGCTATTTTGATTACAATTCAGTGCAGTAGGATCGAGCCCCCACGCCCGTTCCGTTAGCCTTTACTTGTCCGTCTTTTAGGCTGAAGCACGAGGCTTGTCCGCGTGCCGACCCTCGACCACCGATGACGAGCGCAACCCGATGTATCAAAATTGGGCATTGGAGCACCCGCCGCCGAATCGACGGCATGGTCAGGACGCCGCCTTCTCCACGACCGGCCATCCCGCCTCGTCCCAGTGAAGCCGGGCGATCCGTAACGTCGCCACACCCCCGGCGGCCGCGTCATAGGCGTGGTGGACCAGATAGTGGCGCCCATCGCGGTCACGCATCACGCCGGCATGACCCGGCCCGCGAAAGCGATCGCGCCCTGCCGCATCGGCCTGAAGAAGCACCGTTCCGCCACCCTCACGCATCGCCCGGCCCGAGCGGTCCACATAGGGGCCCTCAATCGAGCGCGCGCGCCCGATGCGCAGATGGTAGCTGCTTCCGGTCCCGCGACAGCAAAAGTCGAACGACACGATCAGCCAGTACCAGCCGTCATGATCGATGATAAAGGGGGCCTCGATCGCATTGGTCTTGTCGCCCAAATCGCGCCGGGCGATCATTCGTGGCTTGGCCCCGGCGGCAGGCTTGCCGCTCCGCGGATCGAGCCGGACCAGTTGGATTCCGTCCCAGAAACTCCCAAAGCTCAGCCATTCGCCGCCCTGGCGATCACGCACAAATGCCGGATCGATTGCATTATACGGATCGCCCTCCCGCGAGGCGATGACCAGCCCCTCGTCCCGCCAGCCATAGCCGGGCGCGTCCGGATCCAACGTCGTGGCGGTCGCCAAGCCGATCGCCGAATGCTGCGTGCCGAAGCGGGAAACCGAGTAATATAGCCGATACCCATTCCCGACCCGCGCCCCGACCCGCGCGATGTCGGGAGCCCACATCTCCCGCGCGCCGGGCACCGCTGCCCTGGCCCAGTCCGGCAGATCGGGCAAAGGCGACGGCAACGAAGCCCAGTGCCGCAGGTCGCGCGAAGTCCGGGCCACCAACGGCCGCCGGTCACGCTGACCCGTCGAATAGACGTAATAACGATCGCCCTCGCGGATCAGCACCGGATCATGCGCCGGCACGATATCGCCCGACAGAGCCGTTTCGCGCGGCGCCGAGATCAGCGCCTTGCTGCCCAATGCCACCGCGCCGACGAGCACCATGGCCCGCAACAGATACAGACTGCGCGATCGGCCCAATTGGCGCATGACGAAACCCCCGTTCCTCGGCCGGATCATGAACTCGCCCGGCGTCCTGATATAACCAAATTATAGTCGGACATAAATCAACGCAAGTTGCGCACCGAAGCGTAAGACTATTCTCCGGTTACCCCGAAGATTGCTGGAGTCCTCCAAACGACTTTGGGCCCCTGAGTGCTGGACCATCTTCATTGATTGCCGTCGTCGGCTTCGCACGGTCCGAGGCTGTACAAGATGCGAGCCCGCCTCGCCGCTCGTATTTCATTCCCTGATACCGTGCCTCAATCCCTCGCTTCGCGCAGGGCATCGAGTTCTGCCAACCGCACCGGATCGTCCGCCGCCAGCGCCTCTTCGAGGTAGAAGCCATAAGGTATGTCGCGCACCAACTGCCGCGCTTCCTCGCCATATCCTTCCGCAATGACAGGAAATGCATCGACCAACTCGCGGAGAAAGCCTTTGTCCATATTCTCAAGCTGCCATCCAAGCATTCCCATCATCTTCTCCCCGGTATGAGGATCAAGATCGTCTTCGGGAGTGAGTTCGACGAAGAGGACATATTCCGCTATGATATACGCGACTTGTTGAGCGATCATGGCTTGACGACCTTTACATGAATGTTGGTAACGTTCATCCTTCGGAGCAATTTGAGCGCCTTGACCTTCTGAACCGGCGTCGGAACCTCCCAAAGCCCGATCAGACGATTCTGCGCCAATACCTCGGACTGCCGCAGGACCTGAGCGCGTGCATTCGCCATGTTTCTTACGCTCCACTTGCGATCAATCACGTAATCGCCTTGGACGCCATCGAATTTTACAAGCCGCCGCGACCCGTCTGGCATGGTTCGCGTCAATGTCGGCGCATGACCGGATCGCGCGCCAGCGGCAGAATCATTATATGATTTCCAAGGCTTGTCCGACTTGATCGTTTCTTTCACCCAGCCGATCTGGGGAGGCTCAAATGTCGGACGCGGCCTCATCACGCGAAGACGGCGGACCGCCGCAACTTTGGAGAGCCCAGCCCCAGGCGCCACCGCAAGTGCGACATTTCCCGCAACCGTCGCTGAGGCACGGCCAATATCCCGTGCAGAGGCATGAGAGACAGCGGCGGCCGCCCGCGAAATCTGGATTCGAGCAGGAATATCCTCCGCAGTGATCGCAGCATCGATCCTATTCGCAATGCCGCTGGCAGCGTCGCGAACGGTCACCACGGGGTTCGTCGTCAGTACGCCCTGGATATCCGCGACCGCTCCCCTCCCGACGTCATACAGCCCTTCACCGACGCCACCGACAAACTCGGCAACGGGATTCGGATGCTTAGCGGATCGCGCGCTTCCGACAGGTTTCGTCTTCGCACTCGACAAACCAAGCCGTTCGGGCTTTTTGGCTTCTCCCGTCGCCGATCCTTGCCGCGACAGTCCCACCTTCGGCAGGGCTATACGCTGCGAATTGCCGCTTTCTCTTCCAGGGCCCCGAGCCACGTGTCCCGTTCGGCCCAAGGGGCGGCCACCTGCTTTGGGGATCGCATCGCCAGCACCTGCGGCTTCCTGGCGCCCTGCCCCCGCAGAGGTAAACCGGCCGTTCGCCGGATCGTGCCATGGGTTGAATTTGAGCTCAAGACCGTCAGGCCCCAGCGCTTGCGGCAGCCTACCTGTTCGCAGCCACCATGAAAAAGCACGTGTCTCCCTATTCTTAGACGCCTCTGCCATATCACCCCACCCTTTTGCGGAACATATATAGAACAGATAGCGAATTGTCAATGTTGCCCATCGTTCGTCCGATGGACTGACATTATGGCTGTGTTTTCAAACGACTATGCACGTGCCACGTTGCCGCTTCAGGATAACATGTAAAGGCTCGAAGGAGCCCATCTCCGTTCGACTATCTTCGGATTAAACTGCTGCGCTTGCAAAGATTCTATGGGACCAAAGGTCGCAACGGGTCTGCTTGACCCCGCCCATCTATTTCGCCGCGTGAATGCGCCAACAGCTCTTCGCAACGAGCCATGAGGTCGTCGATTCGAACAGGATCAGGCAGCAAATCAACGTCCACTTGCCGAATGCTTCTTTAACGCCGTCCTGAAAGATCAAGCGACCGTAAATCACGAATGGCCGTCAGCGAACTGACGACCGCCGTCATTCGCCGCTTTCCGACGCGGCCTGGGTCAGTGAGGGATCGAAAGATGGTTCGCTTGCCAGTCGAACATATAAGCTCATCGCAATATCGACATCTTACGCTCGGTAAGATGGTGCCCCTGGCCGGACTCGAACCAGCATGCCTTGCGGCGTTCGATTTTGAGTCGAATGCGTCTACCAATTTCGCCACAGGGGCAGCGAAGAGGCGCTGCTAGACGAGGGTGATGCGCGGTGCAAGCGCCGATTGTCGGGATCAGGGGCAATCGTGAAGCGCCACGCATACGAAGACTACGAGCGTGTAGAGCAGGACCAGGACAATCGCGGCCAGGTAAAGCGGTAGGATCAGGGCCTTGGTTCGGGTACGCCAAGGCAGCATCCAAAGGCCGATAAGCCCAGGTACGGATGCCAACGCCGCAAGAGCATAGAGGAGCGCAGGCGCGCCAATTCCAGACCCTACGGGATCGGACCAGATGATGGCCAGCCACGTCAGCGGTGGCCCGAAGGCCATCAGCAATATAGCGGCGATCCAGCGCCCGGCCTTGCCCGCCATCAGTTCACCGGCGGCCGTTGGCGATAGCTTAGCGCTTCGGCGACATGGATACGCCCGACCTGCTCCGCCCCCGCCAGGTCGGCGATGGTGCGGGCGACGCGCAGGACGCGGGTATAGCCGCGTGCGGTCAGGCGCATTCGCTCGGCCGCCTCGACCAGCAGGGCGCGGCCTGCATCGTCCGGGGTCGCAAAGCGTTCCAGCCATTGCCCGTCCGCTTCGGCATTGGTCCGGATCGTCACGGCGGCATCGCGGTAGCGTTCGGTCTGGAGCGCACGTGCCGCCGCTACCCGCGCGGCGACCGTCGCGGATGATTCGGCGGCAGCGGGAGCGAACAGGTCGATGGCGCGAACCGGCTGGACCTCGACGGACAGATCGATTCGGTCGAGCAAAGGTCCGGAAATCTTGGCCTGATAATCCGCCGCACAGCGCGGCGCGCGGGCGCAGGCCAGCGCCGCGTCACCCAGATGGCCGCAGCGGCACGGGTTCATCGCCGCGATCAGCTGCACGCAACTTGCGAGGCACGTAAACTGAACGGCAACGCTATGTATGCAAGGGTCGGACAATGCCTCAGACTGCCATCATCTATTCCCGGTTCTCATCGGCAGAGCAGGGCAAGGGATATTCCTTAGAACGTCAACAAACTTTAGGCGCACAGTTCGCGGCCGAACAAGAATGGACGGTAGAGCGCACGATAAGCGACGAAGGGCGCAGTGCCTTTCACGGAGCAAACCGGCTTGAGGGGGCGGCGCTTCATCAATTCGAGCTGGAAGCGCGGAATGGCCTCCATCGTGGCAAGGTGCTGGTGGTCGAGAACATCGACCGATTAAGCCGCCAGGGCGCGAAGGCCGCCGCCACCCTCGTTTGGGGCCTCAATGAACATGGTGTTGATGTTGCGACCTATCACGACCAGCACGTTTACCGCGCAGGCGAAAGCGATGATCTGCTCGACGTCTTTAAGGTCATTATCCACGCGCAAAATGCCCACCAGGAAAGCCACAAAAAGAGCAAGCGCACGGCGGCGAGCTGGGCAAGCCGGTTGGATCGAATAGCCGCTGGCGACAAATCGGTGATGGTCCCTAACCTACCGAATTGGATAGACCGTGTGGACGGTCAGATGGTTCTGAACGAGCATCGAATGAAGGTGCTAAACGACATCTTCGACCTTTACATCGACGGAATGGGCATTCATCGCATCTTGTCGGTTCTCCACAATCGCGGGGAAGAAAGCTGGACACCTGAGGATCAGCGCCGGGGAAACAACGGCTGGTTCTACAGCTATATCTACAGGCTACTGAATAAGCGCGCAGTCCTGGGCGAATACGTCACGCATGACGGTAAAACCATTTCGACTGACTTCTTCCCCCAGGCGATAACGGCGGAGAAGTGGAACCGCGCGCAAGCTGCTCTCGCCATGAGGAAGGGCAATCAGAGCACAGAAAAGAAGTTCACCAACCGAAACCTGCTACAGGGCTTAGTCGTCTGCGAGAAGTGTGGTGGCGGGGCGCATTTCGGCCATACGACAGATACCGTCCAAAAATACATCAAGAAGAGCGGCGAGGTGGTGAATTATCGCCGAAAGACCTATCGAAAGTTGCGGTGCGATCGAGCACGCCGAAAGCACAACTGTGATAACGGCTCGATCCTAAATTACGACGTCATCGAGGCTACGGTCCTCCAGGAGATGGTTCCTCAGCTTGTCGACAAGAGGCTCGAAGACACGGGCATCAAGCAAGCGCGAGAGAGCGTCGCAGAAAGCCACCGCCTTCGCGCAGGAACACAACACAAGCTGGATAACCTCATTGATGCCCTGGCTGACGGCAGCTCCAAAGCGATCACCGAACGCATTAGGGTGCTGGAGCGCGAGATTGAACAGCTAGACCGGGACATTGAGGGATCAGAAAAATTTCTAGCGATCCAGTTGTCCCGCCCCTCCCCTCTTGAAGATGGTGCGCTAGTCCAGAAGCTGCGCGACGATCTAATCGACGAGGATGACGACATTCGGACCTACGCGCGCGGCCGCGCCAATATGGCGCTACGCCGCCTCATCAAACGCATTGTGCTGACCGAGACAGACTGCTTCCGTATAGAACCCGACGACTATAGCTGGTGGCTGTTTGACGCCGACGGAAGGATGATCGAAGGAGCATGGACGCTTTCTCCCGAGGAAGTGACCGCCTGAGAACCCTCAGGAAAAGCCAAACAAGAAGAGGGTGCCTGCGTAGCGCCCTCTTCTTGTTTGGCCCTGTACGGAGCTTAGCGGGGCAGCTGGTACGCTTTGCCAGCCACCTCTAGCTTGAAGAAATTGCGATGCCGTTCGCAGTACACGCGCTGTCCACCGAACGAAAAGCAGAAGCAATCCTCCTCATAGTCTGCATTGTAGTCCAGCGTTGTGTCAACAAAGCTGGCGAGCGCTGCAAGGTCGATCTGCATGTTGGGCATTTTGTGCCTCCTTTTCCGTACCTCAACACTGGCATCTTCATCCAGCGTTGCGACCAAAAGTAGACACGCTTCGCCGCTCTTCTATTCTTCTACATCTTCGGTTGCCCTGCGCTCAAGAAGGCGCTTGATGTTCTGGTGGCAATAAGGAGTACGCCACATGGATTTGATAGGATTGCTTGGCGCAGAGGCCCTTGAACAGCTTCACGTAAACGGCGCAGAACAAGCACCGCTTAAAGGCACAAGACAGGAGCGAGATTTTTATCCCGTCTGTAAGCTGTTTCTGCCCTGGACGAGCGGCACATGGCTTCTCACTGAGATCGATGACGATGGGCTGGCATTTGGGCTTGCCGACTTAGGCATGGGTTGCCCAGAGATTGGTTACATTTCGATCGATGAAATTTGCGAGGTCAGGGGTCCGGCAGGATTGCGCGTTGAGCGCGCCGTTCACTGGCAAGCGACAAAGCCCCTGAGTGAATACGCGACGGAGAGCAGACAAACCGGCTACATCAAAGCGTAATTCAAACGGTTTGAGCCGGTGGGGTTATATCCATCGGCTCTTTTTCCGTGATCATGCTTTACAGTGGTGGGAAGTCTGGGCAACAAAGCCCCACCCCAAATACGAAGAAATCATGGTATCTGACGCAGGCGAATTGATTGACAGCAAGACATTGACGGCGAACGAGCGCCGCTCACTGACTATGCGCAATGTCGGCGCTAATCCCGAATACAGACAGCGGCTTAGCGAGAAACGCAAGGCGCTGCTGGCTGATCCTGAGCAAGCCGCACTCCATGCTGAGCGAAACCGCGCCACTGCCAACCGCCCCGAGCAGCGGCAGTTGCGAAGTGCAAACGCTAAAGCGCAATGGTCGGACGCGGCAGCGCGTGAAGCGCGTAGCGCCTCCTACAAGGCGAAGTGGGCTGACCCCGACTATCGGGCAGCCATCTTGGCAAAGCGGCGTGCTACGCTTGAGGCGAAGAAAAAGGCCCCCGCCGTAGCAGGGGCCGAGCATTCACAGGCGAGTAGCGCTTAGGCCGCCTTCTTCGCTGCGCGGGTGCTGCGCATCTTGTCGTTACGCTGCGCCTTCTTCTCGCCCATCGCCGCAAGCTGCGCATCATATTCACCGGTCTTGATCCGATCCGCGTAATAGTCGAGCGCGTCGTTGAAATTGGCCTTGGGGACAGTCATTTCCTTCACATCAACGTCGGTGTCCTGGACCTTGACGCGCTCCAGCACGAGGGCCGTGTTGCTGACCCGGATCGTGAACGCCACCCGGTCCCCGACGACCTTGAAGTTCAGCTTGCCTTCTGCGCCCTCACCGGCCGCATACTGCTCCTTCATCTTCGCGATGTTGTCCAACGCGACCTGCTGGACAGTGCGGGCGTTACCCTGCTTGCTGAACTCCGCGACCTGCGCGGCGGGAATGAGCAGCTTGGGGTCGAAACGTGCCATGTTGTGTAACTCCGATCTCTGTAGCGCCTAACTGCCCTACTCCAATCGTATGCTGCCACGTTGATAGGAAAGCGAGCCGGAGATTTTGGCTTTTTCCAAATTATTGATGTTGACGGCAAGAAAAACAAGAATACCGCAGATCACTAGTGTCTTTGGTAGATTGGATGGCAGCAAGGCTATAGTTCCGTCCGCACAACGAACTCACAGGGCATACCGTATGACAGCGCAGGTTCATACATTACCAACTAAGCCATTCGATAAAGTACGGCTCGCGCTGGTAGGAAATGCGCTGCGCGAGGCTGTTCCCCTGGTCAGCAAGGATGCTGAACTCGATCTGCTTAGCCAGATCGCTGATCGGCACGTTGGCAACATCATAGACTATGACGTCAAGTGCTTCGTTGTGCGGTTCGATGGACATTAGGCTTGCGATGAACGTGGAAACCCGAAGGACGACGCCAGAACACAAAATTCTCTCCGATGACACGGATGCAGCCTCGAACCATGGGCCTCTGCTAATTAATGCATGCCTACAAAGACCCCCCGCTTTTCCGCCGCCCCAGTTGCCACTGTCAAACGTATAAATTTCAAGGTTGGCTACGGGAGCAAGTGGCGCAAACTAAGAGACAAAAGGATTACTGAGGAATCCCTCTGCAGACACTGCGATAAAATCGGAATACTTACACCAGCAGTTGAGGTAGACCATATTGTTCCGAAGGCACTCGGTGGCCAGGACAACTGGAGCAACACCCAATCATTATGCAAAGGGTGCCACCAGGCTAAAACACGAAACGATATGCGTACAATTCGCTCAAATAATCAACTAAATCGATAGCAAACTATGGCAAAATGGCGCACCCTCCATGATATGTGAACAAATATTACCACAAAAAGGCCGCAACCCTTTCCAGGTCACGGCCTATTATGACTGATGCTGGAATTATATACACTTTACATTTTTGCGATATGAACTGATATATTCATAAGTAAAAAAAATAGAACAAGCGATATTATAATCGCGAAGTTTCTATCCTCTCTTTTTTTCTCAGGGCCTTCAGGCCTGAAATACCTATAACCCATGAACGATACCACTGCGCTCAATACGGCCAATACGCCAACAATAAGTGGCTTAGGTGGATTTGCGCTAAACGGAACAAACCGCAGCGCGATCGTGCATCCTACTATGCCAAAAGCAGTGATAAGTTTGGATTTTACCATATTTTTTCTCTAGATTGTATAATAATCTAAATCGGCGTTTAGACGACCGAGTGCCGGATTTCCAGTATCCCCGAGCTCCCAGAACCATAATTGGCCGTATTCAAAGTATTCGCCATTACTATAACCTGCCGGTGTAAATCCTCGCGAGTCATAGGGCATATCATTTTGCCGAAGCACCAAATCATCCGATAAGGTTGATAGGTTTTCTGGCACCTCCGTCACGCCAGATTGAAAAAAGTAATTAAATTGTTTTACAACATCGATCCCAGCAAATAGTGCTTCCGTTACAGCGTCCGCGATTACCTCGCCTACATCGCCAGTCGCTTTAGAGGCAGCATAGGTGGCAATGATTGCCGCGAATGGAACAGCCTTACCCCAACCCGGCAATAACTGGGTGACATGATTTGCAAGATAGCCCACAGCAATTGCAAGAGCCGCGTCGCTAAGTTCGCCAAAAGCCAGCTCCATGCCATCCTTGACGAACTTTTTGGCGCTAGTATCATCCATCGCGCCAACTTTGATAAGCTTGACGCCCTTCTCGAGGGTCTCATCCAGCAATTCGAATCGCCGAATCTCGTGCGCCGGCACTCCTGGTATTGTTTTAAGGGTCTGCACAATCCCCTTAACAATAATATCCAATCCCTCTACGCCGTCCGCGACTGTGTCCATATACTCCTTATTATAAGCAGTTTGGGCAGTAAAGGTTCCCGTACCTGCCTGCATTAATCCTTCCATGTTCAGAACATATTCTTGAAATGACGTTAGATCGCCAAAGTCAGAAAAGTCCCATTTATCTGCCTGGCTCCATGTATAGCCGTTGACAACAATATCCCAACCTGGACCGCCTTCCATCCTACTCTCCCTTACTTGAATACGAAAATATATTCATTACCCCAAAACCAGTAGAAACATGGGGTATATACGATGATGCTAAATGAAAACCCGCATCATTCCAGCCGGCCCATGACATATTAGGGGAACTCCCAAATACAACCATTTCACCGAGACGGGATATTCCAATATAACCGGCACCTCCGCCCAAGCGATTAATGCGAGCGCCAACTGCCTCGGAAGCATTTATGAAGGGCATCTGGCGAAACTCCATCAGGGCGACCACATCTCTGGAAACCGTCAAGCGCGTTATGATTTCGCTTTGGCCCGTACAAGTCAGAGCAGCCGTTTCATTTCTTGCGAAGGCACCAAGTCCGGGCATGCAGCTATCAGATATCCTCCCCGGTGGTTTATTTGGAAGACCACCGGATGAGGATGCAGCTACAAGGTTGCCATGCTGGTCGAGCGCCACTGCGCCGATGGTGCCCTCCTCGGAAGGGCCTAGAAGCGCAGATTCATTTGAAATGGCTTTCGCGCGGGCCGTCACCATGGACTCTGCGCTACATGGCTCCAATCCGATGCTACGAGCAAACCGCTCGGCCCCGTCCCCGACAAGCGAAGACGTTGGGCCATTCAAAAGGGCATCAGCTATCAGTATTGGATTGGCAAAATTGCGCACAGCAGCGACTGATGAAAATCGCCGCGTCCCACCGTCGACAATCATCGCATCAAGCTCGACAAACCCGTCTTGCGTGAGAGAGGCCCCCCTCCCCGCATTGAACACGGGGTCATCCTCTAGCAACTTCAACGCCAGGACACACGCATCCTTGGCTAGGCCACCACCACGCAAAATAGCAGTAGCTTTCGTCAAGACGCCATCAATGGCATTTGCTCGATATTCGGCCTCATCTGCCGATCTATGATCCGGTCTTACAACAAAGCCACCATGGATCAACATTGAGGCTACAGCCACGACATATTCCAGCCTCTAAATCTGCACCTTTAATGCTGTCAAAAATGCCCTGAATGCGCAACGGCTATATCTATACTTTTTGTAACATATTGTTGCTGTGGAAACGGAAGCTAATATTCCGGCTTTCATTTCATCTAATTTTTCTGAAAGCTTTGCGATCTATAAAGATTGATCGCACGATCCACACGCGGCAGTATACGATTACCGCAATGCGTCTTGGTGGCGCAATCAGGTTAGGTCCGCGATAGGGGCGCCCAAATTCTCAGGCTGCCTCGCTTTCCGTGACAACCCGCCCCCTCGGAAGGCGCCTCCCTGAATTAAAATACCTGGGGTGGTCAGCCGTACTTGGCTTTCAGGAGCGCAAGAAACAATGTTCCGAAACCAGCCAATTTGAGCAGCTTGCCCCAAGCGGTGAGGCTGGTTCCAGCCATTGATGCCTTAGCCTTACGCTTCTCCTTGTCCGCTCTCCACTGGCCTAAAGCCTCAAGGAACTGACTGACAGCGAGCAGGAAGAATATGCCAAGCAGAATTTCTGAGTGGTAAAACTGAGCGACGTTATAAGTTGCCGGTCCAATATCGTTCATTTTAAGCCCCTGTGATTGTCCTGCCAGCTGTGAACGGCAGGTGTAAACAAGAGATGGACAACCTCACCTATCCCGCCGCAGCCCGGCTATCTCTGCGAAATAACCGCCAAAATGGATACAATTAGCCAATCGTTATGGGGTTGAACAAATCATGACCACAACCCATCTCCCCCTGCTATGACAGCGCCATGGTGGGGGCACCGAACCGGCGCAGCAACGGGAGGCTATCATCAGCAGGGCGGACGATTTCAAGACGCTGTTCTCGAACATCGCAATCGATAACGAGGCAACGATCTCATCTCGCTACGGCGAAGTGACGAGGGCGTGCAATCTACAGTTCCGTGAGACGGACAGTCGCACGGCCAATAGCTTGCAGGTAGGCTCCTATGGTCGTTGGACTGGCATCCGGGGCATTTCCGATCTGGACATGCTTTACATTATGCCCAGCGGAAAATGGGAGAAATATAAAGATAAGCCCTATCAGCTGCTACGCGACACAGCCGACGCAATCCAGGCTCGTTACACCAGCACGACCGTCTACGTGGACACGCTCGTCGTGGTTTGTCAGTATCAGAACTTTAAGATCGAGGTTCAGCCTGTTTTCGAAGATGAGGAAGGCTTTTGGTATCCGTACACTAAAGGGCAAGGCTGCTACCGCGTAACAAAGCCGCGCCCCGAATTGGCAACCACCCAGCAGGTCAACACTGACAAAAATGGCAACCTACGTCGGTTGGCCAAGATGACGCGCGCATGGAAAAACAAGCATGGTGTCGGCATGGGTGGCTTGCTCATCGACACTCTCGCCCACAATTTCCTGGTATCGCGAACTGAGTACGACAAGACGGCGTTGAACTCGTGTGGTCAGATGATGCGTGACTTTCTCTCGTTCCTTTCGGAAGAGCCGAAAAAGGATCGCTACGCTGCTCTGGGCAGCGGTCAGCACGTCAAGGTTCACAAAGCATTCCAGAGCAAGGCCAAGAAAGGATTAGCCCTCGCGGATAAGGCGCTTGAAGCCGGTGAGGATGCGAAGGCGAATAACAGGTGGCGGAAACTGTTCGGCCGCACATATCCGGCGTCAGCGGCGACCGAGGTCAAGAAGGCTCAGCTTACTGAAGCGGGCTACACGGCCGATAATACAGAAGAGTTTATCGAGGACCTGTTTCCCGTCGATATCCGGTATTCCCTGCGCCTGGAATGTGAAATCAAGCAGAGCGGCTTCCGTACAGTGCTGCTCCGCGCGATGCGCGGCGTGGGCGCAAGACGTCCAAACGTCTACAAATCAAAATCGCTTCGTTTTTATATCGAGAAGGAAAACATTAAGGGCATCTACCACGTCTACTGGAAGGTACTGAACCGAGGGCCAGAGGCGATCCGCCGCGATATCATCCGTGGTCAGATTGTCCCCGACAGCGGTAACAAAACGAAGCGAGAAACGTCGGACTTCCGGGGTGAACACGTTGTTGACTGTTATGCAGTGCAGGATGGCGTGGTGGTCGCTAAGGATCGAATTCACGTTCCTATCGTAGACGAGAGTGAGAAGTGATGGACAAGGACCGCCTTCTTAAGGCCATCGCCCAGAAGGGATATGATGTCGTCTTTGGCGTGAAAAAGACGTTCGCGACGTATGATATTGCAAACAAGGGGCCGGGTTGGATCGGGTTTATATCCAGCGCGGTAGGCGTGCTCGCACTCATCTTCGATCCTCTATCTGCCAAACTCCCATCTGCCATACTAGTCATTGCGGGCATCGCGAGCCTCTATCTTTCCTTCTACCGAGCGGACGAATACGAGAAGGCCGCTAACGCCCAGCTCGCCCTATACAACAAGTTAAAAAATCTCTACCTTAGCGTTCAGTCTGGCATGGACCTAGGAACCGCAAAGACAGAGTACGATGCCATCGAAACAGCCTACTATTCGGTAACTGTTGGTAAACAGGTTTTCTTGAGTGGCTGGTACGCGCACTATAAACTCTTTGCTGAAAGCCAGTACGACTGGATGGATGAACAACTGCATTTCACTTGGAGGGACAAATGGCCGGTGACGGCGCGCCTAACCGCGATCGTGCTGATAGTCGCGGCTGTCATTGGCCTTGCGCTTTGGGGATATAATTCCCGGTTCTGTCTCCCGCGATAAAGTTATCTGTTCGCTGAATGCTACTCGCCCAGCTAAGTAATGGGTGAAACGCGGCCCCAAACCCAAGATAGCCCATGATACTGGCCCCGCCAGCAAGCCCGTTATGCCGGATTACCTCACGGCAGCGGCCAAAGACGTATGGTTCGATGAAATCGAGCATGTCGTAGCCAACGGCATCGACAACAGCCATTCCACGCTTTTTGCAACCTACTGCTCAATCGAGGCCGCTTGCCGTGCCATCTTCGCAACCGGCGAAGTGCCCCGCGCAGCCTTCCTAAGCGAGAAGCGCAAACTGGCTGAGCTGCTGGGCATTGGTGGCCTGCGCGGTCGCACCACAAACGGCACCAACGCCAATCCTCTATCGGCAGAAGCTAACCCCTACGGCGCTCTGCCAGACGCCTAATCATGCTCGTCGGCAAAGGCGCATTCGCTGACGTAGCGATCCGCTATGCGGAACAGATCGTCGCGGGCGACATCGCGGCCTGCTGGCAGATCACCAAGTCATGCGAAGGCTTCCTCGCTAACGTTCAGGGCAACGAATGGACGTTCAATGCGGCCAAGGTGGAGCGCGTCTGCCGCTTTGCCGAGACCTTCCCATACCTCGAAGGCCCGCTGGCAGCGAAGAAGCTCACCCTCAAGCTGGAGCCTTGGCAGATATGGATTTTGGCTGCGCTTTTCGGCGTGGTCGACAAGCACGGCTACCGCAAGCATCGCGAAGCCTTTATCGAGATTCCCAGGAAGAACGGCAAAAGCACGTTCGCCGCCGTAATCGCGCTCTACATGCTAGTGGCGGATTACGAGGAGCGCGCCCAGGTCTATATCGGCGCAACCGCGCTCAACCAGGCTGACTTTTGCTTCCAGCCGTGTCGCGACATGGCGCTGCGCGGCCCCGGTTTCGTCACCCATTGGGGCGCCCGCGTTACCAAAAAGAAGATCGAGACGCGCAACGGCTCCTTCCTGGAACGCATGATCGGCGATCCACCCGACGGATCGAACCCACACCTCGCCATTCTTGACGAGGCGCACGAAAACAACAACTTCGCGAAGCAGCGCGAGACGATGAACACCGGCATGGGCGCGCGTACACAGCCGCTCCTTGTCACCATCACCACCGCAGGTTTCAACGAAGCTGGCGATTGCCGCACGCTCCAGGCGCAGTGCGAGCAAGTCCTTGCCGGTGAACTCACGGACATTCGCCGGTTCAGCGCGATCTATACCATCGATCCCGAGGATGATTGGCGGGATTTCGAGGTTTGGAAGAAGGCCAACCCCAACGTGGGTGTCAGCTTCACAGAAGATCGCCTGCGCGAGCTATTCAATAAGGCGCTCAACGTGCCGAGCGAAAAGCCCGGCCTACTGACCAAGCACCTGAACGTCTGGCAATCGAGCAGTGCAGCTTGGGTCAATATGAAGGATTGGGACGCCAATTCCGACGCCCTGCCATGGGACGAGGTTGTCAATCGTGGCTACCGTGCGTGGGTTGGTACCGACTTGTCCCGCCTAATGGACACGACCGCGATCGTCACACTTGTGGAAGTGCCCAACCACAAGGGCGGGGAACCCACCTACCATGCCTATCCGCACCTTATGCTCCCAGAAATGGCGATCCAGAGGGAGCCGAAGAACGCGACGGCATATCGCGAATGGGCAGCGAAAAGCCATCTGATCCTCAGCCCAGATGATGAAACCGACTTCGCCGCTGTCGAGGCCAAGCTGATCGATTTGTGCGGGCAGTTTAAGGTTCAAGGCGTCGCCGTCGATCAGTGGCAGGCCGCAAGCCTGAGCCAACGTCTGCGCGAGCATCACGAGGTGCCGATCATCACCTATCCTCAAAACGTGCAGAACATGCACCCGCCCATGTCGCGCTTTGAAAAGCTGATCGCGCTCGGCCAGCTCAAGCACAATGGAAATCCCATGCTGCGCTGGATGGCAGGCAATGTCGTGGCCAAGCATCACGGCGAGTTCATTAAGCCAGTCAAACCACCCCGGATGCTCCATGCGAAGATCGACGGCTTCGTATCGCTCATGATGGCACTTGGTTTGGCGTCAATAGCCGCCCCTGCCCCCATCGAAGTTTGGATCGACGTCCTAGACTGATTTCGTCCGTGCTAAGTAACGGATGGGGAAACTACTTCAATTTTTTGGCTTAGAGCGCAAGAGCGGTCAGGCTATCACTCAGACTATCGACCTGCTTCGCGCAATTGGCGAAGCCCGCGTTGCCGGTGAGGACGTCAGCGTCGCAACGGCAATCCAAACAAGTGCGGTACTCTGCTGCGCCCGCGTCATCGCGGAGGGACTGGCACAGGTTCCGCTAAAGGTATTTCGCCAAGATAGTGCGGGATCGCCGGTCGAAGCCAAAGATCATCCCCTTTTCTTTCTGCTCAATCGCCGCCCCAATGATTGGCAGACCAGCTTTGAACTGCGCGAGCAGATCGGTTTCCACCTTGCGCTGACCAACAACGCCTTCGTTTACAAGAACAAGGTCGGCGGTCGCGTCGCGGAACTGTACGCCCTCCTGCCAGGTAGCGTATCAGTTAGACAGGCCTCCGACCTCTCGCTTTCATACGATGTGACATTCCAGGACGGCAGGACACTGAACGTTCCTACTGACGACATCTGGCACATTCGCGGCCCCTCTTGGGACGGCGTGAAAGGCATGGATGCCGTGCGCCTTGCGAGCAAGGCAATCGGTCTTTCACAGGCGACAGAAAACTTCGGCGCGAAGTATTTTGAGAATGTGGGCCGTCCAAGCGGACTGCTTACTACTCGCCCCGGTACATCACCCCTCACCCAGGAACAGCGTAACGAGATAAAAACGCTTTGGGCGGCGCAGTACCAGGGCACCGGCAACGCTCATAAGACCGTCATGCTGCCGTTTGATCTGGAATTCACTCCGGTCACGACGACTGCAGATGAGGCCCAGTGGACCGAGAGCCGCAGGTTCCTCATCAAAGAGGTTTGTCGCTTCTTCCGTGTCCTGCCCATCATGGTCATGGAAGGCGAGGACAGCACATCCTACAACTCGGTTGAGCAGCTATTCCTTGCTCACCTCACGCATACGCTCATGCCCTGGTACGAGCGTTTCGAACAAAGCGCGGAGATAGCTCTACTCACACGCGACGAACTTCTCGCGGGCTACACGATAAAATTGAATGCCAATGCGCTTCTCCGCGCCAGCCACTCAGAGCGCGCCAAGTATTACCAGACCATGCGCACTATTGGCGCGATGACCGCAAATGAGGTCCGCGCAAAGGAAGACATGCCACGCAGTGACGATCCTGCTGCTGACCAACTGGCACCAGCGGCCAACGTCTTCGGAGGCGACGACAAGGCCCCGAGCCGAACCTCCCAAAACAATAACGATAACGAGGTGACGAAGTGAACTCTATCGAACAGAAGGCGGTCGCCCGCCTCGAATGTAAATTCGACAGCGTAAGCGACACCGACGGCAAGATGGTGTTCAGTGGCTACGGCGCTGTCTTCGGTAACGTCGACAGTTATGGCGATGTTATCGCTCCTGGCGCATTCGCAAAAAGCCTCACCGAGCATCAAGCCGCTGGCACAACACCAATGATGTTCCTCAGTAAGCGTCCGGTGACGGCGTCACCTCAAACGGGCCGGTAGTTCCACGGCAGCAGTTCAGCGACCCGGCGGGCCGGATGGTCTGCGATGCGTCTGATGGTGTCGGCCAGCGTAAGCGTCCGGTGACGGCGTCACCTCAAACGGGCCGGTAGTTCCACGGCAGCAGTTCAGCGACCCGGCGGGCCGGATGGTCTGCGATGCGTCTGATGGTGTCGGCCAGCCAGGCCTCGGGGTCGACGCCGTTGAGCCTGGCGGTTTCCACCAGGCTGTAGATGCTGGCGGCGCGGTGCCCGCCCTGGTCGGAGCCCGCGAATAGCCAGTTTTTGCGCCCGACGGCGATACCGCGCAGCGAGCGCTCGGCGGCATTGTTGTCGATCTCCAGGCGACCATCGTCGGCATAGCGGGTCAGCGCCGTCCAGCGGGTGAGCGCATAGCGGATAGCGACCGCAAGGTCGGAGCGCCGGGACAGTTTCGGTCCCGTTGCATCGAGCCACTGACGGAATGCATCGAGCAGCGGTCCGGCCCTGGCCTGGCGCGCGTGCCGTCGCTCGTCCGGGGGCCGACCACGCACATCCTGTTCGACGGCATAGAGGCCGGCGATATGGTCCAGTGCCTCGCGGGCCGTGGCGGAGCCGGTTGCGGCGTGGACGTCGAAGAACTTGCGCCTGACATGCGCCCAGCAGGCCACCTCTGCGATGCGGTCGCCATACAGGCGGTCGAACCCGGCATAGCCATCGGCGTGCAGATCGCCCCGGAACCGGGCAAGATGTCCGGCGGGTCGTTCGCCCTTGCGGTCGGGCGCGTAGTGGAACAGCACGGCGGGCGGAGCCTCGCCGCCAGCCCCGCGCTCGTCGCGTACATAGGTCCACAGCCTGCCCGTCCTGGTGCGACCGGCGCCAGGGGCCAGTACCGGCACCGGCGTGTCGTCGGCATGGAGGGTCGCGCCGCCCATGACGTGGCGCTCGAGCGCGTCGACCAAGGGGCCGAGGAGCGCGGCCGAGCGCCCGACCCAGTCGGCGAGCGTGGAGCGGGCAAGGTCGACGCCCTGGCGAGCATAGATGCCCGACTGGCGGTAGAGCGGCAGATGGTCGGCGTATTTGGACACCAGCACATGGGCGAGCAGCCCCGCACCGGGTCGACCGCGCTCGATGGGCATGGACGGCAACGGCGCCTGCACTATGCGCTCGCATGACCGGCAGCTGAGCCGCGGCCGGACGTGGCGCACGACCCGGAACGAGGCGGGCACATAGTCGAGCTGTTCCGTAACGTCCTCGCCCATGCGCCGCATGGCACCACCGCAGTCGGGGCAGACGCACAGTGCCTCATGCACGACCTCGGTGCGGGGCAGATGGTCGGGCAGCGGCTGTCGATACGGCCTGGCGGTCTCCCGTGTCCGGGTGACCACCGGCATCGCCGCAGTGGCGGCTTCCGCCTCGCGCTCTTCCAGCCCGAGTTCCAGCTGGTCAGCCTGGTGCGTCAGCTTCTCCGACGAACGGCCGAAGGCCATGCGCCGCAGCCGCGCGACCTGCATCCGCAACTGCTCCAGCTCGGCGCCGGCAGCAATGAGCATGGCCTTCAGAAGGGCGATATCGTCGGGCAGCGAGGCGGCATCGGGCGACACGCCCGCTTATACCAGAACCCCCGTGCCGATACACGCGAAAGCCGCAGGAAACCGTACTTTTTACCAGGCCAAGGTCGGCTGCGAGGACCGGATCGGATGCCGCCAGTCCACCCCTTCGAGCAGCATCGACAGCTGCGCCGGGGTCAGCACCGCGACGCCGTCCGCGGTCGCCGGCCAGGTGAACCGGCCCCGCTCCAGGCGCTTGGCATGGAGCACGAGACCCTGACCATCCCACCACAGCAGCTTGACCAGATCGCCACGCTTGCCCCGGAAGGCGTACACCGCACCGCCAAACGGATCCTGGCGCAGCCGCTGCTGTACCAGCGCGGCCAGCCCGTCGAAGCCCTTGCGCATGTCCGTGACCCCGGCCGCCAGATACACCCGGACACCGCCCGGCGGCCCGATCAAGCAAACCCCGCCAGCACGGTCTTGAGCACCCGCGCGTCGATGGGAGGTGCCAGGCGGATGCGTTGCCCGGCCGGGCCGACCACTTCCACCACACCCGGTCCGAGCGGCTCCGAATGCGGCACCATGGGCGCGCCCGCCACCTCGACCGGAATGAATGCCGGCCCCGGCAACGGCAATGCTTCGCTCGCCACCCCATCGCGCAGCAGCGTGCGTCGCCAGCGATACACCAGCGACGTGCACACCCGGTGTCGCCGCGCCACCTCCAACACGCTGGCACCCGGCATCATCGCCTCCGACACGATCCGTGCCTTGTCATCTTCGCTGAACCGCCGGCGCGGTTCAGGCCCAACCATCTCGATAATTCGCGTCGCCATGATGCCGCACCGGTGTCTGCCACAGTGCCGCACCTGTGGCTTGCGCATCACCTCGTCGGCAAGGCGGAGAAGACCGGACGCTTACG